>JALZHI010000178.1 GCA_030913985.1 Chloroflexota bacterium
ATACTCCAACCCGGAGACGACGTGCCGAAGCGTGGCATTGAGGTCACGGCCCAGCTAACCGACCAGCCCGCCTCTCAAGCCCTGGCCGGGGTGGCAGGCGCGCCCACTATGCGTACGAACAGGCCGCCCGTGCCGGTCGCCGGGGTCGCCCAGGAAGCGCACGACGCCTCCATGCCCCGCACTCAGGCCATGCCGGTGCGCCCGCAGCCCAACCCCGTACCCAGCATCAGGTCGAACGCCCCGCAGCCTCCCGCCTCGTTGCAGCCGCTCGACGGCGACATGGCGGGGCGCACCTTCCCCGTAACTAAGACCCTGCTCACTGTGGGCCGCGGCCTCGACAACGACCTCGTGATAGACGACGCTCGCGTATCCCGCCATCACGCCCAGGTGGTCTACCGCCACGGCCACCACCTGCTGCGCGACCTGCGCTCCACCAACGGCACCTTCGTCAACAACCAGCCCATCGAAGCCGTGGTGCTCGCCCCCGGCGACCTGATCTCTTTCGGAGGATTCGAGATACTTTTCAAGCAGGAGTAGACGAGTGGTTAGTGGTTAGTGGTTAGTGGTTAGCACAGTGCTTCTAACCACTAACCACTAACCACTAACCACTCCCGCCATGCCCGACCTTCAGACCTTACCATTCGACATATTCATCCTGGCGCTGCGTATTTCCTTCATCGGACTTATCTACCTCTTCCTGTTCCAGGTTATGCGCGTGATTACGCGCGATTTGCGACAAGCCCCGCCCGCCGAGAGCCTGCAACCGCGTGCCAGGTACGGGCGGCTCGTGGTCGTGGAGTCGGGCGGCAGCCGCCTCGCGCCCGGCACCATATTTACCTTGCAGGCGGTCACCTCCATTGGCCGCAAGCCGGATAACACCATCGTGCTGGACGACGAATTCATCTCCGGCGAGCACACGCTCCTGAACTGGCGCGACGGCCGCGCCTGGGTGGAGGACGTAGGCTCCACCAACGGCACCTTCCTCAACGAAGCCGAAGTGACGCGCCCCACCGCCGTATCGGAAGGCGACGTCATAGGCGTAGGCGGCGTGCGCTTGAAGTGGACCGAGACGTAACACGTAACGCGTAACACGTTATAGGTTAAGCACCACAGTTTACGTGTTACGTGTTACGCGTTACTAGAAGAGGATAACTATGGGTAACAAGAGCGATATAGAGTTTGAGCCGAACTGGCCTGTGAGGCCGGACAGGCCGCGCCCGGAGCAGAACCGACCCAGGCTGGACCCGCCGGAGCCGCAAGCTGGCGCTAACCAGGGTGGGCAGGGGCGGTCGGTGGGCGGCGGTAGCTTCGGTGACACGGAGATACAGCCCTCGAAGTGGACTTCGCACCCGACTTTCCACTCCGGCCAGCCGGAGCCGCGCAGCAACGCAGGAGACACCAGGGAGACGCAGGTTATCCCGGTGGTGGGGCCTTCGCGCTTCGACAACGGCAGGCCGGCACCACCGCAGCAACCACCCCAGCAGGCCCGCGTCGCACAGCCGCCACCCGGTAGGCCGCAAACGCAACCACAGCAGCAACAGCCACAGTCGCAACAGCCACGCCCTCAAGCCATACGCACCCAGCAGCCCAGCGGCTCGATGCCCAGCGCGGCCCCCAGGCAAGCCCCACCGAACAGGCAGCCGGTGCCCCCACAGCGCGGGCAGCAGTACGACGATTTCGACTACGCGCCCACTACCGCTTACATCCCGCCGGATAGCTACGAGGGATATGACGCTTACGACCCTTACGAAGCGGATGGCTACACTACCCCTCATACACGCCAGCAGACGGGACAGCGCAGGCCCGTACCCCCAAGCCAGGCAAGGGGTGGCAGGCAGCCTATGTCCCCGGTGCCCGGTTTTGCGCTCAAACAGGAAGAAGCAAAGCGCAAGCCGAGGTGGCGCTGGATCGTCTGGGCCTTCACGGGCGTGCTGGCGATTGCGGCTATCATCGTGGTGGCAGTGTCGCTGGCCTGGCAGGGGCAGTACGCGGGCAAGATTTACCCCGGCGTGCGCGTGCTCGACATCGACCTGAGCGGAAAGACCCAGGACGAGGCCCGCAAGCTACTCAACGACCACGTACAGGCTTTCGTGGCGCAGCCCCTGGTGCTCAAGTGGAACGGCAAAGAGTGGAGGCCAAGCGCCGACGAGATAGGCTTGAAGGTGGACGCAGGCTCCACCGTGAACGAGGCGTTCCAGATAGGCCGCAACGCCGACTTCTTCGGCAACGTCGAGCAGCAGTGGCTCTCCTCCCAGGCGGGCTACAAAATCCCTCTCAACGTGCAGTTGAGCGAGCCTGCGCTCCAGGAGTACCTCACCGAGGCGGTCGCCAGCGAGACGGACCAGGAGCTGTTCGAGGGTGACGTGCGCCTGAACGGCACCGAGGTAGTGGCGCTGCCGGGCGTGGAGGGCCGCCGCCTCGACGTGTACGGCACCATAGTCGCCGCCCGCGAGCGCCTGGCGAAGCTCGAAGCCGGGGCCGTGATCGACCTGCCTGTGCAGGTGACCCAGCCCGCCGTCAACGCCAACGAGGTGGAAGAGGTCCGCAAGCTCCTCACCGTGCGCGTCAGCAGCCCCATCACCGCCACCGCCGCCGACAAGAGGTTCACCCTGAATCCCGAGGCGATGGTGCGCTTCACCGTCATCGAGCGCAACCCCGACCGCACCGCCGCCCAGCACGTGACGTTGGGCTGGAACGACCGCGAGCTGAAGATACTGGCCGACAGGTGGGCGGCGGAAGCCAAGCGCAGCCCGCTGAACGCCAAGTTCGACTGGCAGAACGGCGCGGTGAGCGTGGTACGCGAGTCGATAGAGGGGCTGGAAGTGGACCCCGCCGCCGTCGTCACCGCCATCAAGGAGCACGCCGACAAGCCCGAGGGCCGCGAGTTCCCCATGCCCGGCAAGGTAATCACTCCTACCGTATCGAGCAAGGACATCGGGGCGCTCGGCATTAAGGAGGAGATAGCGTCCGGCACCTCCACCTTCAAAGGCTCGTCGCCTGAGCGCGCCACCAACATCAGGGTAGCGGCGGACCTGCTCAACGGCACCGTGGTGGCACCGGGCGGCACCTTCTCGTTTCTGGAGACGATGGGCGGGATTGACGAGGCGCACGGCTTCGTGCCCGGCTACGTGATCGCGGCTGAGCGCACGCAGCTAGGCGTGGGCGGCGGGGTGTGCCAGGTGTCCACCACCATGTTCCGGGCCGCCTTCTGGAGCCAACTAGACATAACTGAGCGAAACCAGCACTCATACCGCGTCGGCTGGTACGAGGCGAACGGCGAGCCGGTGGGCTTCGACGCGGCGGTGTTCGACCCCGGCGTGGACCTCAAGTTCGTCAACACTACCCCCGGCTACATTCTCATCAAGGCGGGCACCACCACCGACGCGTTGATCGTGACCCTCTACGGCACCAAGCTGCCCGGCGAAGTTAAGCTGGAAGGCCCCGCCATCAGCAACCGAGTCCCCGCCCCGCCTGACGTGTACGAGGTGGACCCGCGCCTGCCCGCCGGTACCAAAAAGCAGGTAGAAACGGCCCGTGGCGGCCTAGACACGGTAATCACGCGTCGCATCATCGTGCCCGGCCAGCCCGACAAGCTGGACGAGTTCCACAGCCACTACCAGGCCTGGCCCAACTGGTACGTCGTCGCGTCCGAGTCGCAGGTACCGCAGGGAGCGCGCAGGCCGGAGGTAGCGCCCACAGCCGCACCCTGACGCACCGGCTTGCTTACAGGCGAAGGTAGGTGAGAAATGCCTAACAGGTTCCGCTTCAAGGCTGCGAAAGTCGCCAGGCTGGTCGGGCTGGTGGCGGTCCTCTTGTGCGTCGGTGTCTTGCTGCTGCTGGGGTGGCGGCGCGCCATGCTGGCAACGTCAGAGTTGAAGCAGTTGCCCGTATATCCTGGCGCCATGTCGGTAAGCTTCGGCACCAGGGCTGACTGTGTATCTAGCTTCGAAGACATGGCAAGTGTGTCAAGTTTCGCGGACCTCACCTTTGACACCACAGACGAGCCGGACAGGGTAGTCGAGTTTTACATCTGGGAGCTTAGCAAGAGAGGCTGGGATTGCAGTGTCAGCGAGGGCTACCGGGCCTCTATCGAACCCATCGCCGTGTGCGCCAGGGCGGGCGATGGACTACCTCTACTCAAGCTTCACAGTGGGCAAAAACCCAAGGCCCTGCCGATTCGGGACAATCTTAGCCCTTCACGATTATGGCGGCGCGTTCGCATATACGAGCAAGAACCAGCTGACGAGTCTGGAAGCAGCCGTATATCCCTCTTTTACTCCTACTTTCGGTTCCGGTAGGCAGGACATACAGCTGCCGGAAAGTTGCCCGCGTTAGGCAGAGCATCCCTCAGTGAAATGTAGGTAAGACGTACCGCAGCGGTCCATGCAGGATGTGATGCACAAGTCGATCCCAGTCGTTATTATCCACATACCAGGCTATGATAAGCAAAACACTGCTCAATCAAAATTGTTGAGCGATCCGTAAAATGCTGTTACAGACAAGGTGCCCTCAATAGGCGGCGGGCCAATAACACTAAGGTTATTTGGATATTCCAGCGAGAGCGACACCAGCTTAGGTAACTGAAGATACACGTAACGGTCCGCTTTATAGTTGAGCAGTTTGAACGCTGGCGGATATTCCCAAACCTGACCGGTCTGCTCATCGCTTACCAATGTAGCTTTCCAGGGAGGCACTGCGTCCTTGTATGTGAAAATATTCCAGGCTAAGTAGCAACTTCCTGAGGAGATTTTTCCTGAGGAGATTTCGTTGAGCTTGTCGCCCTTAACACTATAACTCACTGCCACTTCGACCTTGAAGAATCCGTTTTGCTCCACGGAGAATAAGCGGATAAGTCCCCATTCATCGTAATTGTTCAACTTTACACTGCGTTCAGTGATCCTCTGGTGTGTCAGATTACCATGAGCGACGATTTCCCCTTCTCCTCCTCCGATCTCGACGACGTTTTTGATAGGGCTCTTAGTGTTACGATTCTTAATAGCGATCTTTGCTACAGTCTCATTTGGATATTCATTAGTCGAGCCCGCATATAGCGTAATGCGCTCATCTCCTTCACTATCGCGGAGGACGAGGCTGCTACCATCTGATCCTATTCCAGTTACACCCAGCGTCAGGTGTCCATTCGCACCTAAGTGCGCTATCTCCCCTTCAGCAGGAGTCTCAAATGCAAGTCCTTCATTGCTGGGGTGCAGTGCCATGATGCGTTTACCCAGCCCATTGTTCAGGATGAGACCAGCTTGTCGATGACCTCCACCTAGTGTCAAGCCTGCATTCGGCCCCAGCTGAACCATAGTTTCGCCGTCAGGGCTGTTTATCATTATTGAACGTTTAGAGGCGTCGAGGACAATGGCTGAAGTGGGCAGCATATCGCCAACAAGGGTCGGAGATGGGGAATCATCAGATGCCATGAGCATGATCTTCCCGCCAGCCCCGTTTGCTGACACATCACCAAGGCTTATCCTGACGACAATCCTTCCTTCCAAGTTCGAGATAAGAAACTCACCATTACGGATGAGAATCGTGCCACCTGCTAATGCTTCCTCAGATGCGTCGTTTCCACCACTCAGGCCTACGGCGACCTTCCCGAACTGGTCGCGTAAAATAACCTTTCCCCCAACCACATTCCCGCCTTGGTCCAAGTCGGGCGCTAATGCGGCGATCTCTTTCCCGTCATGGATTATCGTTACCTCGTCAAAGTCGGCCATGATTGCTCCCGTCGTTCGCTGATGTCATCCGCAACGCCCTACTCGTAGCAAAATCTCGTTACTAAGCAGTATTATCCTTACTACAGGTCGTATAAAAGTGAGACTTTTCACAATTGTCAACCGACTTTTCCTCGATCACGGCTCGTCGGGCAAGATCTTCAATAAAGCGTCTCCTAAGCATTACTCTTGCACGAAAAATATGATAGTCTCTAGCGCGTTCTTATCGAAGCTGCACACCACAAACTACCATTCTCGCGGTTTGCAGCGAGCTGCATGAGGAGTGTAGCACCGTTTCAATACCCCGTCAATAACTAAGTACTAAAGTAATATATATTAGGTACAAAATTCATGTAGAAGTATTTCTATTAGGGCTTAAGAAACTGTCTAATAAAACTGGTTGAATGACAAAAAGTAGAATATGACAGGGCCATTAGCCACCTGAAGCAAGCCCACGTTCGTGAGCGTGTTAATAACTGTAACATTGGAGAACTCTCCTATAACTACCCATACTACTAAAGGTACCGACTAAACCATTGTTACATATGAGGAAAACCCCGCAAAGAAACCCATCTACGTAGCATAATATCCCAACAATACGCAAAAAGCATTAGAACCTAAGCGGATTTCAGGCGTTATAATAATGTTACCGCATCAGAACGCATTCTCTACATCAGTATGCCCACAACTACCGTGAGGTAATTGGCGTTTCAGTTTGCCCGCGAAACGCCCACGTTTTCCCAGCACCCGGAATTAGGAGGATACACTTGGACAAACAGAGGATCGTCAAACTTGGTGGAGTCGCGCTGCTGCTCGTAACCTCCCTGCCGGCAGCAACGTACCTGCCCCAGGGGGTGGAGGCGGCGACAGGCACGGCGACAGGCACCGTGGTCGCCCAAACGAAGGCGCGCACCAACCAGGCCGCCGACGTACCACCCGATACTACTTCCTTCGCCAACGTTTGGAACCGCACCGACGCGCTGGTTGCCTCGGGGGCGGTCAAGCGGTCGTGGCTGTGGGGCCCTCAGCCCTTCTGGACCACCCGCGAGCTTTACGTGGACGACCCCACCAACACCGAGACCCGCCTGGTCCAGTACTGGGACAAGAGCCGCATGGAGATCAACAATCCCAACGGCAACAAGTCTGACCCCTTCTACGTCACCAACGGCTTGCTCACGGTGGAACTTATCTCCGGCAGGATGCAGACCGGCAACAACACCTTCGAGGACCGCAAGCCCGCCCAGGTCAACATCGCCGGCGACTTTGACGATCCTACCGCTCCCACCTACGCGTCGTTCGTAGGCAAGGCCAACGCGGGCGGCGACCGCCCCGACGCCAACAAGATGGGGCAGAAGGTCACCGCGACCATCGCGCGCGACGGCACCGTGGGCAACGACCCGGCCAAGGCTAACGTGCCCGGTGTTGAGGTCGCTTACTATGACGACGTGACCAAGCACAACATCCCGAAGGCGATGTGGGACTTCCTAAACGCCTCAGGCCCGGTGCGCAACGGCAACCAGACGGTGAACGAGCCGATCTCAAGCCCCTGGTTCTACGCCACGGGCCGCCCGATCTCGGACGCCTACTGGGGCAAGATCAAGATCGCGGGCAGGCCCACCGACGCCCTCATCCAGGCGTTCGAGCGCCGCGTGCTCACCTACGTACCCACCAACCCGGCGGGCTTCCAGGTGGAGTTCGGCAATATCGGCGCGCACTACCGCGACTGGCGCTACTTGAGTGCGGGCAAGCTCAACGAGAGCTTCCTGAAGGGGCAGCGCCTCGGCTACGGCTTCAACGTGCAACTGTACTACACCGACAAGGACAGGGTACACCAGGTATCACGCGAGGCGGGCTTCAACTGGGCGCGGCAGCAGGTCGCCTGGCAGGACATCCAGGGCAAGAACCTCCTCTTCGCCTGGGGCGAGCTAGACTCGGTAGTGGACTCGGCGGTGCGCAACAAGCAGAAGATCCTCCTGTCCATCGCCAAGTCGCCGGAGTGGGCCGCACCCAAGACCAAGCACGGCATGCCGGAGAACCCGCTCGACTTCGGCAACTTCATGTACATGCTCGCCCGCCGCTACAAAAACAAGGTGCAGGCTTACGAAATTTGGAACGAACAGAACCTGGCCGGTGAGATAGGCGGTCCCGTAAGTGTGGCCCCCTACGTAGAGTTGCTAAAGCATGGATACACCGGCGTCAAGTATGCCGACCCGAACGCCATAGTGGTGTTTGGTGGCCTCACGCCCACCGGCGTCACTAACGTGAACGTCGCGTTGGATGATGTTGAGTACCTGAAGCAGATCTACGCATACCAGGGCGGGGTCGTGAAGAACTACTACGACGTGCTAGGCGCGCACCCCGGCTCGAACGCCAACTCGCCGGACCAGCTCTACCCCGAAAATCCTGGCACCGGCAAGTGTCCAGCCAAGTACGCTTCCCAGGAAGGCACCTGCTGGCGCAACCATCCCTCGTTCTACTTCCGCCGTATCGAGCAGCAATATGCTGTCATGGCCGCCAATGGCGAGGGTAACAAGCAGATGTGGCTGACCGAGTTCGGCTGGAGCACCTACAACACAGCTCTCGGTTACGAATACGGCCAGTTGATAAGCCCTCAGCTGCAGGCGGAGTACCTGGTGCGTGCCCTGGAGAAGGGTAAGAACGAATACCCCTGGATGGGTGTGATGTTCGTGTGGAACCTCAACTTCAGCACTCTCGGGTTGAGTCCTGAAGACGAGAAGGTGCCCTGGGCGGTGGTAAACCCCGACTGGAGCCCCAGGCCCGCCTTCACGGCTCTCAAAGAGATGCAGAAGTAAAGCAGGCGAGCAACGAGCGCCAGCAAGAGGGTATGAACAACAATAAAGCAGGGGCTCCTGGGGAAGCCCCTGCTTTATTGTTGTTCATACC
>JALZHI010000179.1 GCA_030913985.1 Chloroflexota bacterium
TAGAGAAGATGGGCTTTGAACGCTTGTATGCTCGTACGCCTCTTGGTTTTGCTATCAAAGTCCATGCTTCTCTCTTGGCTCTAGCTTGTATCAATCTTCACTAGCAATCATCGTGTTACGTGTTACGCGTTACTCCTGGTAATCTGTCGCCAGGAGCACCGCGAAAGCCGCCATCATGCCTGCTATTATGCCGAGGTCGCGTTTTTGCGAGTTGGTGACCTGGCCGTTGCGCCAGCGGCCGGTTAGTTGCAGCACGTAGAGTGACATGTAGGTGAACTGGGTCGCCATGTAGATGAAGTGGTAGTAACCCAGGGCGTTCCAGCGCCAGGGGCGGGTCATCGTCCAGTTCACCATGCCGTTGCGGCCCTGCCCTATGTGGAACGCCAGGGAGATGAGGCTGCCACCGATAATCGAGGGCACCGCGGTGCGCCCCGTGAGCCTGGGCCGCCATTGCTTGAACGCATTTATCATCAGGCAGTTCACCACAGGCAGAATCACCCCGTCGCCCCATATAGCCGAGCGGAAGGTGAGCGTGGGCCGGTGCTCCTTGATGAGCGGGTGGTCCACCAGCAACATCGCCACGTTCGTGCCGCCCGACACCCCAAGCGCCGCCGCGAACGTAATAGCCGCTGTCTTAGCCCACAGCGCCAGATCGGCATTAGTCACCTTTTCGGTCATTGACATCCCCGTTCTACCTCCCAAGCTAAGGAAGCACACCCTTCTCCACAACACCTTATACAAGCAGACCAGAAAACCCCGGAACCATCGTCCATAGTCCATCGTCTATCGTCCATCGTCCATTACGCAACTCCCGTGCCCGCGTCCGAGAGCCTTGTGTTATAATGTCTCACCCCAAGAGCAGGAGGCTACCGCCGTGCTTTCCTCAGCCCGCCACTCCCCCAGCGACACCACGCGCATGGCAGCCCGCGTCCACTCCATAGGCGAGTCGGTCTTCTCCGAGATGAGCAGGCTCGCTATAGAGCACAACGCCGTCAACCTTTCCCAGGGCTTCCCCGACTTCCAGGCTGAAGAGTGGCTCAAAGAAGCCGCCAGGGAAGCGGTGGCCCGCGACATCAACCAGTACGCCCCAAGCCAGGGCACGCTCCGGCTGCGCAAAGCGATAGCAGCCAAGGCCGAGAGCTTCATGGGGCTGAGCTTCGACCCCGCCCAGGAAATCACCGTCACCAACGGGGCGACGGAGGCCATCTACGACCTGATACAGGCGCTGGTTGGACCGGGCGACGAAGTAATCGTGTTCGAGCCGTACTACGACTCCTACGTGCCCAGCATCGTCTTCGCGGGAGGCACTCCCCGCTTTGTGACGCTGGAGTCGCCGGACTGGAGCTTCGACCGCGACCTACTGGCCTCCCTGTTCAACGAACGCACGCGGGCTATCATACTGAACACGCCCCACAACCCTACCGGCAAGGTATTCAGTCTTGACGAGATGGAGCTAATCGCGGACCTGTGCAAGCGGTACGACGCGCTGGTCATCACCGACGAGGTGTACGAGCACCTGGTATTCGACGGCAACAGGCACGTCTACATGGCCGCCCTGCCCGGCATGCGTGACCGGACTGTGACTATTAGCTCCGCCAGCAAGACCTTCTCGGTGACCGGGTGGAAGGTAGGCTACGTGCTCGCCCCGCCCGACCTCACCGAGGCATTGCGCCGCATCCACCAGTTCGTCACGTTCTGTAGCTCGGCACCGATGCAGGAAGCGGTGGCCCTGGCTATCGAGACCGCGCCGGAGCGTAGCTATTACAGGCAGCTACACCGGGACTACGCCGCCCGCCTCGACAAGTTGTACGGGTACTTGCAGCGGGCGGGCTTGAACCCCATCAGGCCGCAGGGCACTTTCTTCATCATGTCGGACATTTCGGCGCTTGGCTTCGAGAATGACGTGGAGTTTGCCCGCTACATGACGGCAGAGGTGGGCGTGGCCTGCATCCCGCCCTCGGCCTTCTACACCCACCCGCAATCGGGGGCGCACCTCGCCCGCTGGTGCTTCGCCAAGCGCGACAGCACCCTGGACGCGGCGGGCGACAGGCTGCTGGCATGGGCGTCCGGCAAAAGATAACCCCGAGCTACACGGCAAACTGTAAAGGACTCAGAAGGAGAAGATGGACTTCAACCTGACACCAAAGCAGATAGAGCTAAGAAACCGGATACGAAACTTCGCGGAGAGGGAGCTTGCGCCCACCGTCTCGGAGCGTGACGAAGCCGGTAGGTTCGACAGGTGGGTGTTCGACAAGTGCGTCGAGGCGGGGCTGGCGGGCCTGCCCTTCCCCGAAAGCTATTGCGGGGCGGGCGGCAGCATCCTCGACTACATCATCGCCCTGGAGGAAATCGGGCGGGTGGAGTCGGCGCAGGTGCTGGTGCTAGCCTCGCATGTGGCCCCCATGACCTGCCTGCTACAACATGGCACCGAGGAGCAGAAGCAGCGCTGGCTCGCCCCGATGTGCAAAGGTGAGACGCTTGCCTGCTTCAGCCTCACCGAGCCGGGCGCGGGTTCGGACCCCGCTTCCATGAAGTCGAGGGCGGTGCGCGACGGCGACAGCTACGTGCTGAACGGGCGCAAGACCTTCGCCACCAACTCTGGCGAAGCTGACGTGTACATACTGTTCGCGATGACCGACCCTGAGGCCGCGGGCCGGGGCATCAGCGCCTTCATCATCCCCCGCGATACGCCGGGCCTCTCATTCGGCGAGCCGATACAGAAGATGGGCGTGCGGACCTCGGTGCAGCGAGAGATATACCTGGAAGACGTGCGACTGCCCTCCGACCAATTGCTAGGGCAGGAGGGAGGCGGCTTGCGCATAGCCCTGGCTGCCCTGGACGTAGGGCGCATCGAAATCGCCGCGCAGGGCGTGGGTTTGTCACAGGGAGCTTACGACTTCGCGCTGAACCACGCCAAGGGCAGGGTGCAGTTCGGGCAGGCCATCGGCCAGAACCAGGCGATCAGCTTCATGCTGGCCGACATGCACGTAGCGACCGAAGCGGCCCGCATGCTGACCTACCGCGCAGCCATGTCCTACGACGAGGGCAAGCCGTTCGCCAAGGAAGCCGCGATGGCGAAACTGCTAGCCACCGACACGGCCATGAAGGTCACTACCGACGCGGTGCAAATCCTGGGCGGCTTCGGCGTAACCAAGGCCAGCCCCGCCGAACGCTTCATGCGAGACGCCAAAGTCACGCAGATTTACGAGGGCACCAACCAGGTGCAAAGGATGGTAATCGCGGGACACATAATGAAGTGATGAGTGATGAGTTTTGAGTGCAAAGAAAAAAGTCCCGCAGGAATATCCTTGAGCGGGACCTTTATTTTCAGAGTCTAGTAACGGTAATCAATAGCCGTCAGCGTAGAACAACTTGTTCCAAATACGTGTACTAGACTCGGCCCTGTCATCCTGAACGCAGTGAAGAATCCCGTCCCTCACCGGAATGGTACCTCTTTCTCCTGAGACACTGTTGCTGTAGGAAAGGGGCGACTTGGGTGCTGAAGGACGAGATTCTTCGCTACGCTCAGAATGACAAGGACTGGGCCATGTGCTCACCTCCACCGGCATCTGTTTTGCGAGCACAGCCAATTACCTGTCAAATGCCCAGGTCCTCCACCCACACGCGTAGAATGCCGGTTGCTCGCTGTACGGCGCGGATGTTCTCCGGCTCGTTCAGCCAACGACTTACGCCGGAAGGGTGGGGCAAGGGCAAGTAGCGCACGCCGTCCTTGACTACCCCAGTGCCCACCACGGCGCTCAGGGAAGGCACCCGGCCCAGGAAGGTCTGTATGGCGAGCAGGCCCACCAGCAGCACGATGTCGGGCTTGAGTAGTTGCATCTGGCCGTCGAGCCAGGGGCGGCAGAGGACTTGCTCTTCGGGAGTGGGCACGCGGTCGCCCCTAGCGCCGGGCAGGCGGCCTGGGTAGCACTTGGTCACGGCGCTGAAGTGGATTTTGCGCCAGAAGTCCTCGCGGGGTATGCCCCCTGCTTCCATCCAGGAGCGCAGCTTGTCGCCCGTGATGCCCGCGAACGGCTTGTACTCGGTGGTAGCACGGAGGCCGGGGGCCTGCCCCACCAGCAGCACGCGAGGCAGAGGCGCGTCTGGGTCGGGGTCGCGGGCCAGCGGCACCGACTCCCGCTCGTCCAGGTAACCCGCCGCGTGACACCGCCTGCACGCCCGCAACCGGACGTTTAGCTCCAGCAGCCTGGCACGCCTGTCGGCCTCGTCATCAAATTCAGCAGAATAGTTTGTCAGCGGCTCTCCCGCTTGGTTCATGGTAAAAGCTTTCTAGGTAGGGACGGAGGACGATAGACGATGGACGATAGACGATGGACGATAGACGATGGACGATGCGGACTGAATAGCAGCCATACATCCAACAATCCTAATCTTTGCGCGTCCTTAGCGTTCTTTGCGTCTTTGCGTTTTCGTCTCCTATCGTCCATCGTCCATCGTCCATCGTCCATCGTCTACTTCACCAGGCTTTTGAGCGCCTCAAGGTTGATGGGGTCCATCTCGATGGGCTTGCCATCAGGGCCTTTGTCGCCCTCCTTGGGCGTTTCCAGTATCTTGGGCACGTTCTCGAAGCGGGGGTCGTTCATGATGAAGCGGAACGGCTCCAGGCCCAATGCGCCCTTGCCTATATGCTCGTGCCGGTCTACACGGCTGCCGAGGCCCTTCTTCGAGTCGTTCATGTGGATGGCGCGCAGGGTATCCAGGCCCACAAGGCGGTCGAACGATTCGACCATGCGCTCGTACTTGTACTCGTCGCTGTAGTCGAAGCCCGCCGCCAGCAGGTGGCAGGTGTCCCAGCAAACGCCCACCCTGGCGCGGGCCGAGGGGCTGAGCAAGTCGCGCACGCTCGCCAGGTGCTCGAAGGCGTAGCAGAGGGACGTACCCTGCCCCGCCGTCGTTTCCAGCAGCACCATGACATCCTGCCCCGGACGCTCGGCAAGCACCCGCTCGATGGCCGAGGCGATGCGCTCAAGCCCCCTCTCCTCGCCCGAACCCATATGCGCGCCCGCGTGCGTGACGAGGTTGGGGATGCAAAGGGCCTCGCAGCGATCTAGCTCGTGGGCGAAAGCGGCTATCGACTTCTCCCAGAGCACATCGTCGGGGCTTGCCAGGTTGATGAGGTAGGAGTCGTGGGCGACCAAGTCTGTGTTGGCGTAGGGCACGGTGTCGCGGAACTGCATGAACGTGCGACATTCGTCGTCGGAAAGGGGCTTCCCGGCCCACTGGCTGGCGTTCTTGGTGAAGAGTTGGACGACCGTGCAGCAGTTCTTCTGCCCCAATTCGAGGGCCTTGTAGTAGCCCCCGGCGATGGACATGTGCGCGCCAAGTTTCAAGGAGAGCCTCCAGGAGAAAGCAAAGTGATGGAGCGACAGCATAGGCCGCCCCCAAAATTATAACTGATTAACGGCTGATTTGCGGAGGGTTGGACACTGTGGGGGCCTCATAAGCTTAGTTTGCCAACCTATATCTTAGTTTACAGGTAGGACCTAAATTCGCTCGTCAGGTCGATAGATTAAAGTATAGGGAAGCTCTTCGGGGAAAGGAGGCTCAAATATTCTAAACCATTCTTCAAGTGCTGTTTCTTCAATATAAAACGTGCTTGATGGTAGATTGGCATTTCTAGCAGCAAGGCGGGATAGGAGCATTGGCCTGGGAGTATCTAAATAATGCATCTTAAATTCTGTCCCTAATTGCTCCGCACGTAAACGGAATTCATCGCGTTGAATACGTACCCAGCAGCCAAAATCTAAAATTACATCTACACCAAGAATTAAAGCGCGACTTGCTACGTCCCATTGAATAGCTTCAATTAGCTCGTGTCGGGCATCGTGTTCTTCTTCAGCTGCGTCTTGTCCGTACAGCCGAACGTGCCATTCGTCGGGCGTAAATCGGAGGGCCGAATATTTACGTTCGAGTTGTTTGGCAAGGGTAGTTTTTCCGCTACATGGAAGGCCAACCATCAGGTGCAGAGTCACGCTAATTTTTACCCTCGATTTTCTGGTATTGTTGGTTCCATAAAATTATGGTGCCAAATGGACGTTCTTATTGGAACTCATTTGCTCATCTGTTAGCTCATGTCTGCATGGTGCAGGCTTCATGAGCTTAGGACGCCCGTCGATTGAAATCGAGGGCTACACCTTGCAAAGTCTGCCGTAGGGCAGACTGGTTCTTCTTAGGGAACTTGATGTGGCCCAATGAGATGTATTAGTCCCCGAAGGGGACTTTGCCTTGTGTAGCCCTCGATTTCAATCGACGGGCGTCTTCTGGCGGCGGTGCTGCTTTATCAACGGGCGTCCCCGTCGAACCCTACTGAGTTCCAATCGACACCTCGCTCACCCGCAACGACTCCGCTATCGCCATGACAGCCGCCGTGACCGCGCTGCCCATCTCTTCCAGACTGAGGCCGCCCTCTTCCGCGACACCAACCAGGTTGGGCACGTGGATGAAGCCGATGGGCAGGTCAGGCCGCGCCTCCCTCGCCCACGCAAGGGACTTGTAGATGGCGAAGTTGCACAGGTAGCCGCCCGCGTCGTCCGACACCTGCACAGGCAGGCCCAGCGCCTCTATGCTCTTGGCTATGGCCTCGACCGGAAGCGTGCTGGCGATAGCTTCGTCACCCTGCTCGTGAATGAGCGCGCCGGGGGCCTGTTTGCCCTCGTTGTCGGCGGTCTGGCTGCACTTGTTCAGCCCCCGCGACTCGACTGAGATATATGCTCGCTTGTTCGCCAGGCCAAGCATGAGGATGGCGTCGGGATTGACCTCCTCGATGTAGTCCTTGAGCGCCTGCCACGTGCCCTCCCAGCTAACGGGGAGGCGGCGGCCCACGACACGCAGGCCCCCGATGCTCTCATCGTCCAGCCTGCGCGCCACCTCCCAGGAGGGGTTCACCTCCCACGCCCCGAACGGCTCGAACCCCGTCAACAGCAACGTACCGGCCATACTTCGCTCCATCCTTACCTGGTTATCTCCATGCGCAGCGCGTCGTTCACGCGGTTGAAGTAGTTGAACAGCCCGCACACCGACACAAGCTCAATAATCTCATCCCGCTCGAAATGTTGCAGCAGCCGCTCCCACAACTCGTCGCTCACCGCGTGTCCAGACTCGGCTACTCGGTCCGCAAGCTCCAAGGCCGCAAGCTCCCGCTCCGTGAACAGCGACTCATCCAGTATGGACACCTTGAGCGCCTCAATCTTCTCCTCCGGCACTTTCACCCGCCGCAACGCGGCAGTGTGGGAGGCCATTCAATAGGCGCACTTGTTGTTGGCGCTGGTGCGGACCGCGCACATCTCCTTCAGCGCGAACTCCACCGTGCCCTTGTTGAACACGGCGTTCATGTGCGCCTCCATCGTCAGCATGATCTCAGGGCGGCGCGCCACCGTGCGGAACATGTTGGGGATGTTGCCCCGCACCTTCATAAAGCGGTCGAACACCGACTTCACGTCGGGTGGGACTTCATGGGGATCGGTCAGGGGGATGCGTGGCGGCATGTAGTTTCTCCTATGCGGGGTGGGCGGACTCGCCCCATTTTACCATAGGATAGTGAGGGAGACGGAATCTCCAGAACAAGCAAACATATCTGTATGGCGGTCCGGCTTCGCGAGTTGTGGATTAAAGAGAAAGGACCGGCGCTGGGTGGCCGGTCCTTTCTCTTTATCTTCCGATAGGATCATGGTTTAGCAGGGGTGACGCAGTTAGGGAAGAAGGTTTCAGCGACAATCTTAGCGGTCTGGCCCCGCGTGACATTGTTGTTCACCCTGAAGTATGGCCTGGATGCGTCATCACATGGTTCAGGTGCGCCTGTGGAGGGGTTGGTACCGCCACACGGATAGCCACTTACCACTCCTCTGTTGGAGAGGCGCTGCACCCATACAAAGAATGGCGCATCACCTGGAACATCGGCGAACTGCTGAGGGCCTGTTGCCTCTGAGAAGTCCGCAGCCTCACTCACTATCTTGGTGAGTTGTCCACGTGTGGTGTTGTTGTTGGGTCGGAAGTACGCCAGGTTCCCAGGTCCTACACAAGGCTCCGCTTGTCCAGTAGTGGGGTTGGTACCTCCGCACGGGTAGCCCGCTATGGCACCTGTGTTGGCGAGCTGCTGTATCCACAGGTAGAAAGGGCTGTCCTCCGGCACATCCTGGAATTTGCGAGCACCTGCCGGTGTGTCAAGCTCTGCAGCAATAGCCACCATCTTGGAGATTTGCCCTCGTGTGACATTCACACCCGGTCTGAAGTAGGGGTCACTGCTGCCGGTACATGGCTCACCTTCCCCACCACACTGGTAGCCGCTGACGATATTGCGGCATGCCAAGCACCGCACGAAACTGTGGAAGGTGGAGCCTGCGCCCGAGGCTGGGACGTCCGCAAACCTAACCGGACACGATGTAGGTTCCGGTGTTGCGGTTGCCGTAGAGATAGCAGTTGCTGTGCGTGACGGCGTATGGCTTGATACGGCGGTCGCTGTAGACGTGGAGGCTGATATAGGAGATGTAGGAGTAGAAGTCAATGTAGAGGTGGGTGTGGAAGTGGGTGTAGTGGTAGGTGTAGTGGTAGGTGTAGTAGTGGGTGATACACAGCTACCATCGTCATGCAGCACTAG
>JALZHI010000180.1 GCA_030913985.1 Chloroflexota bacterium
GTCCCGCCTCTGCTCTACGTGGCAGTGTCGGGGTCAATTGAATTGGGGCGTAAGATGATCGCCAGAATGAGAGATTAAAAGAAATGAGGCCTCTTTCGAGGCCTCGAACCAGGAGGAGCAGGATTTAGCAACTCTTACACTTCTTCTGCCCTTATAATACCTGAACCGTCGAAGTGTGAATATGGCCCAAAGGTACTTTTCCGGTCCTCCTTGAGTACTAATCCGGGTACTATGCCACTTGGTACCTTTGGGCTACTACTTTTGCCCGGACGCGGAATCGGCCCTGATGTGTTAGCTGCCTGCCCGCACCTCTTGCATATCTTCCGTGCTTTGGGCGTGTTCCGACGTGCCGTTGTGGCTTTGCACGTTGGTCACGATTGTCTCAAGCGCCTGGAGTACCTGGGGGTCGTAGATGCCGTACTTGCGGCGCAGGTATGCCTTGATGTCGGGGAGATTTGAGGTGTCGGAAGCGACATCGAGGAAGCCCGCGGCCTGCAAGAGATCGTCGAGGGTCGCACCCAGGGCGGCGGCGAGTGAGCGTAACTTGTCGCGCGAGGGGAGGGCGATATCGCCCATTTCGAGTCTTGATATGTAGGATCGGCTGAGTCCGCTGGCCCTGCTGAGGTCTTGTTGAGTGAAGTTTGCTACCTGGCGAAGTTCCTTGATGCGCCTGGCGAGTGAAGAGTATTTTCCCATAATGTCTACTATAACCTATAGCGCAGCCGAGGGGCAAGTTGCGTCACGCGTAGGGCCGGGCAGTTGTTCACCTTTAGTCACCTGCCGACACCTTTCACAGGCCTGGAACGCGCTATCGGTGGCCCGGCTTGTGATATAATTCGGTGGGCGGTGAGGAACCGCCTACGGTACGGACAACGTGGTCCGGCACCGTTCTCACACAATAGGAGAATACGACATGAACAACGAAACGCCGCTGCTTTGTTACTTTGAAGGTAAGGTAATGCCTCTCAGCGAGGCTAAAGTCGGCATCCTGACGCACGCATTCAGCTACGGCACGGGCTGTTTCGAGGGCATCCGCGCCTACTTCAATGAAGACCACGGCCAGCTTTACGTATTTCGCGGGCTGGAACACTACCAGCGGCTGAACGACTCCGCCTGCATCCTGTTTATGGACCTGCCGGATACGCCGCAGGCCCTCGTGGAGAAAACGGTTGAGCTGCTCAGGGACAGCGGCCTCTACACTGACGCCTACATCCGGCCCATGATGTACAAGGCCGACGAGATAATTGGCGTTAGGCTGCACAACCTCCGCAGTGAGCTTTACATAACCGTACAGCCGTTCGGCAACTACATTGACATCGACCGCGCGCTCAACGTGTCTACGTCCACCTGGCGGCGCATTGACGACAACATGATCCCGGCTCGTGGCAAGATCACGGGCGCGTACGTCAACTCGGCGTTCGCCAAGAGCGAGGCGCAACTCAACGGCTACGACGAGGCGATCATGCTCGATCACGACGGGCACGTGTCGGAAGGCTCGGCGGAGAACCTGTTCATGCGGCGCGGCGACACGGTGTACACCCCACCGGTCACCGGCAACATCCTGGAAGGCATCACCCGCAACACCGTGATGACCCTGCTACAAGACGACCTGGGCTACAAAGTCGTGGAGCGCGAGATCGACCGCACCGAGCTATACGTGTGCGACGAACTGATCCTGTGTGGGACCGGCGCGCAAATCGCCCCGGTAGGCTCTATTGACCACCGCGAGATCGGTGACGGCGGCGTGGGCGAATTGGGCCGGGCGTTGCAGGACCTCTATTTCGAGGTGGTACGCAACAACGTCCCCAAGTACTCCCACTGGTGCACGCCCGTACACACCGAAGTGCGCCAAAGCAACAGGCAGGAGCAATTGGCTGTTGCGTCGTGAGGGGTAACACGTAACACGTAACACGTAAGGCGGCTCCAGGGGCTTTGTTCCCCAGAGCCGCTTTACTGCTTAATACATGTCCGTCGTCCATCGTCCCTCCTTTTACGTGTTACGCGTTACGTGTTATATTTCCCCGTATGAACACGTGGCGCGCGCAGCCCGTACCGGCACGGCTTCTTCTGGTTGTGCTATCGCAACTACCTGTTGTGCTTGCGGGGTGGCTGTGGTTCAGGTTGAGCGAACGGGTCTCGCTGGTCGAGTATGACGGCGGGGTGTTCCTGCTGGGACTGGCTTTCTCCCTGTCGCTTTTCCTCTATGGCATGACGTGCTACCTCGCGTACTGCGCGTTCAGCATCTCTTACAGCCTGGACCGGGATTTCCTCACGATGCGTTGCGGGCCATCGCTCGTGCGGGTGCCGGTTGCTGGGATTCAGGCGGTGCACGGTGCCGGGGAAGCGCCGGCAGGTGCCGTGACGGTGCGCTGGAAGGGTGCGGTGGGCATGGTGCCTGGCTACGTCGTAGGGGAGGGGCGCAGTCCGCAGTTCGGACGCGTCTTCTCGATGGCTACGGTGCCTGCTTCGCGTCAGGTGTGGGTGGTTACGCGAGGCATGGCGTATGGCCTCTCGCCGGAGTACCCCGACCGCTTTGCGCAACTGCTTACCGCCCGCCTGGAAGACGAGGACACGCCTCCCGGTCCCGCTTCTACGTCCCGCGTGCGGCGATCCAGGGTGCTGGACATGGGGCGGGGGCTTTGGGCCGACAGGGTGGTGCGCGCGCTGTTCCTGGCGGGGCTGGCGCTCAACGTGCTGCTGTGGGGCTACCTGAGCCTCGTATATGCGGACCTGCCGAGCCAGGTGGCGATGCACTGGAACGCCCAGGCCCAGGTGGACAGGATTGGCGACCCGGTGGAACTGCTGGACCTGCCCCTGTTCGCGCTAGGTGTGTGGCTGTTCAACAGCATAGCGGCCCGCGTGGTGCTCCGGCGGGAGCGTGCGGCGACTATATTTCTGCTGGCGGGGGCTGTGGCGGCGCAGGTGTTCTTCTTCGCGGGGGCGCTGTCTATCGTGCTGAAGAACTAGGGGAGAGCCACCGGGTCTAGGAGTTGCGCCTCAGAGACATAAAGGGCGCGGAGATTACTCAGGGTCCCTGTGGTCGTCCAGCAACGCCTCGCCAAGTAGCTCGTCATGACGTTCACCCCAGTCAGGAACGTTAGTGGCGAAAGCACCAATGTACTTCTCCATCGGGTCGTTGGTAATATCACGGCCTACTTTAGCTAGCCACTGGACCGCGAGTTCCTCAAGGGGTTGCTTGGTCTGCTCGGCTGCCTCCGACAACAACCCGTACACGTCATCAGGTACTTCCAGCAATACTCTGTGAGTCATAAGTCAATCCCCTATCTCTCGCCTACAGTATAGCACGCGTGCCTCATACCCTAATCAAGTTCTCCAAACTAGCCTTCTTTCGGTCTCTCTGGGTCACATCAGTAAACAGATTCCTACGTCCATCTGGTGTAAGGAGCACGGTCTATGTTTCTTAACCATATTGACGTTCAGTCAGAGACCGCAAGAAAGGCAGGCCTTGTATTCGGTACAATATCAAATACGTATCTAATGAAGCCTTTCTTTATACCATCTGTAGCAGCTTTCCTAAGGATTGGAGCTTCTGTAGGCAAGTTATAAGCTCTCAATAGCTGCCGCCACCTAAGGGTTTGTTCATGTTCATTCTTTAGATAAGTTAGTATCGTAAATGCTACATGTGCATGTTGCATCGGTTCTTCTTCCTCAACAACAAAGCTCTGAACGAATTCTGCATCCTTAATATCAACTTGCTCTACTTGATCACAGGACAACAATAACGGCCATAATCCGGGTGATAATTTCGTTACTCGATCCCGGTTGCCATTGGTAAAATATACATCTTCTATTACACCCATCCATTCTTGTTGTAATCCTGAATCAGTCACCGTCTCGCCCAGGACCTCTAACTTGCGAATGTGCAGGTGTAAGCCTACACCTGCACATGGAACAAATGCAAAATCGCCCGCAAGTATGCTCATCAGGCTTTCTTTGAATGCTGTTTGAAAGCTGAGCACGTAGTTTTCCTGGGGACGTTTGAAATGACCTATCTCAAACAAAGCCCATCTACCAAGAGTCTTCCAAGCTATCAGTAGAGGGATTCCTAGTTGTTCGCTATACCTTGCTAATCCCTCGTAGTAGTCGGGTCGCCACTTCAACGAACGTGCTTGTTTAACCTTAACTTCAATTAGTACATGTATGCGCCTGCCTTTATACTCGAAAATTGCCAATAGGTCAGGCACTTTATATTGCATTCTTGATGCTGGCGGGGATTGAAATCCATCCAACTTGTGTACCAATACACAACGCCCCAACCAGCTTAGAAGAGCAGTAAATTCATCTTCTGCTGGTATACCCAAGCTCAGTCGATTAATACGATTGACTAAAGCTTCTGCGTCTCCCCGCCACCCTAATTGCTCAAGTACTTCATGCACTAGGTCGGCATCCAACTCTATGTCGTGGTGATTCTTATTTGAACTCATGTAACTCCCGCCAAGACATGGGTGAGTTTACTCCCCGAATAAGTCCTCCAAACTGGCCTTCTTCTGCTCGCTCTTGACGATGTTCTCGCCTATAGTCCGCGCCTGACCTGCGCTGGTGGACGGCCCGGCGGTTGTGAGGCTCTTGTAGAAGTCGGCGTCGAAGGAGCGCACGCGCAGCACCACCTCCATCGGCACGGCGTGGCCCATGACCATGACCTCCTGCTTGCTGTCGAGCGTGGCTAGCAGCGCCTTTAGCTGTCCGCCGCCCCGGATGCCCATGAACACCGCGTCTATGTCCTTGTCGTCATTGAGCAGGGCGGTGACGCGGGTGCCTATCTGCGACATCACCTCGTCGTCTATGCCGGATGGACGCTGGTCTATCACCATGAGCGTGACAAGGTACTTGCGCATCTCGCGGGCTATGGTGCCGAAGATAGTTGTGCTGTCGCGGCCCAGGAACTTGTGCGCTTCCTCGATGGTGATCATCAGCGGGCGGGGGGCCTGCGTGCCTTCGCGGTCCTGCTCGTGCCGCTCCGACCACCTGACCCACTCGTCGTGGATGCGCTTGGTGAGGATGTTGGCTACCAGCATGTAGGCCAGGGTGCTGCGGAACTTGCCGAACATGAGGATAACGTGCCTGCCCGCCCGCAAGTCGTTGATTAAGCCGTCTATGCCGGTGCCCACGGCCTGCTTGGAGTTGACCACGAAGGAGAAGTCCGCGATGTTCTCCAGGCGGCGCTTGAGGGCCTCCACCGAGCCGCTGTTGGCCCCGGTCTCGGCGCAGTATTCCTCCAATTCGCCCGGCCCCATGTTCACCAGGCGCTCTATCCAGTTGCGGCCCATCTTGCGGTAAGCCTGGCGCGCGGTGATGAGCATGGCCGAACCCTCGCTCATCTTCAACTCGCTGCCCAGTGCCTCTATGTCGTCAATCGTGATGTCGCTCAGGGCGATGCGGATTACGCCGTCGGCCCCGCCACGCTTGCGGCTGTCTTCCTCGTCCATCGTGTAGAGGGCCACGCGGCTTTTGCCGAACAGGTCGCGCAGACCCTTGGCGTACTTGCCGGTGCCCCTCGGCTCTAGCTCCTTCTCGGTGGCGTACTCCGAGTGCATGTCGAAGATGAGGTTGACCGCCGCCTCCGACTTGATGAGGCCGCACAGGAGGAGGCGGGCCAGCATGCTCTTGCCGGTGCCCGACCGCCCGAAGATGCCGTTGGAGCGCTCCACGAACTTGCGCAGGTCGATGCAGATAGGGGCTTCCGCCGCCAGGCTCTCATCAAGCTCGCGTGGGGAGCCTACGATGAAGTGGTGCTTGTCCTCGGTGCCGAAGACGGTCTGGTAGTCCTGCTGCCCGGCGGTGTACGACTGGCTGAACGGGCCAGGGATGGTGCGGGCGGGGCGCACGCTGCCCTCCACCATCTCCAGGGCCAGGCGCACGTTGCACTCGGCGTAGGTGGTGGAGCGGGAGAGGGTGTCGCGTATGAGGGGCGAGGAGGAGTCGGGCGGGTCCATGCCCACAGCCGGGTCGGTGGTCGCCAGCCGGAACGCGCCAATCGTGCCGAAGAAGCGCAGGTGCTGCCCCTCGACCACCACGAATTGCCCCTGCCGCAGAAGCTCCACCGGCTGCTCCCGCCGCAGATGGATAGTCACGCCGCGCTCGGTGTCGGCTGCCGTCACCTGTCCCAGGAGAGCGCGTTCCGCCGTGTGCCCGCCGTTGCGTTCGGTTTCGAGGCGGGACATGAGTTGAGATACCAGGCTGTTGTCTTTGCCGCTACCGTTGCCGTTCATGCTGTGCGTCCTCTCTGTACCGTTTAGTACCTCACCTTGCCGACCGCGCTTGATACTTCCCCGGCGACTTCCTGCCGCTCCATTGTGAGCGAGTCCAGCGTCTTGAGGATGGCTAGCAGCCGGTCGTACTGGCCCTTCAACTGGCGGCCCAGGTACTCAGCCGTGCGCGAGAGCCAAGCCCGGTCGCCGCCCCTCGCCTTGTAGCCGCGCATGACGAGGTGGATCAGCACCTGGTCGATGTTGGAGACCTCGGTGGAGAAGAGGAGCAGGCGCAGGTAGTCGGGCTGTTCGGTGAAGCGCACCATCTCGGCGTCGATGGCGAGCCAGCACTTGTAATGCACCCTGGGCGGGCACTCCGGGAAGGTGTAGACCGGCTCGTACTCTCCCGCCGTCCCAAGCCGCGACTCGTCGTAGCAGCCCACCACCAACCCTGAGAATTGCGAGCGGAGGGTACGCTGCAAATCGGGGTACATCTCGTACACGCTGCTATCGTCGCCGTCGAGGCTGCCCCTGGCCGAGATAGGCCCAAGCCCCTCCGTGCGCGCCGAGCACACCACCCCTATGACGTTCTGCGCCACGACCAGCGCACCCAGAGGCGGCGTGCTGTTCAACTCGTAGCTTTCTACGGTGAAACTGCTATAGGAGGTGGCTATAACCTCGCCCAATTGCTTCCTGTTTTCCATACGTCGTTCCCTTCAGCAACTTTGTTTAGAGACGGAACCGCCAAGACGCCAAGAACGCCAAGGACGCACCAAGAAAATTAAGGTTTTTCCCTAAATCCGCATTCCGAAATCCGAAATCCCAAATCTCAAATTGCTTGCCCTATCTTCTGCTTGCCGAACGCCTTTTCAGTGGTGCTGCGTAGCATGCCAGCGCGTTCCAGCAGGAAGTAGTAGCTTTCGCGGTCGGTGTTGTGCAGGACGGCGTACTGGTGAGCCAGCGTGAGGGCGTTGGGGTAGCCCTGGCCGAGGCGGCACTGGTGCAGGATGTACTCTATGGTCCTGTCGAGCCGCTTCTCCTCCCACACCCAGGCGGGGAACTCCAGGCGCACTACCTCGTACTGCGTGCCTAGGTAGGCGAAGAGCATGTCCTTGGCTATGGGGGCGTTTTCACCTACAAGGTGCGAAAACATCGGCTCCCAGATGGGGGAACGCTCTCCCTCGCTGAGCAGGCGCACGAACAGGTCGGCGTCGTTGATGCTCCAGAGGGGCTGGCAGGAGCACTCTTCGTCGGGGCGGGTCTCGTGGGGAGTGGGTAGCTCGCAGGCCAGCATGCGGATGCCGCGCATCACCATCTGGCTCTCCGGCCTGCTGATGTAGCCCACCACGGGCACCCTTATCTGCCGGAAGGCCTGCATCACCCGGAAGTAGTCGCGCATTATACCGGCCACTTCGTTGTCTTTGGAGAGCACATTCACAAGCTGCATGAGCGAGCCGTCCACCAGGGCCACGTCGGCGCGGTACTGCCTGGCCCACTCGAAAAGCTCCTCAAGCTCCCGCAGCGCGCACTTGGCGGCCAGCGCCTTGCTCGACATCATTTCCTCGTCCTGCAAGGGCACTTCGGGGTAGTGGTTGGGCACGTTGTCTATCTCGGCTGCCCGGCGCTGCCCGTAACGCACCATGACCCTGCCGACGTTCACCAGGTGGCAATATGCCCCACGGTGCTTGTCGGGCGCGATGAACGAGGAGTCGGTGGCTACCACGCAGTAGTCGGGGAATGCGGCGGCGTGGCTGGCGGGGGCGTGCAGGGGAGTAAGGGGTGAGCCTACCCAGCGGCGGGCGGTGGCGTCTTGCACGCGCTGCTCCCACTCGGTCTCACCGGCGGCCCTGTAGAGGCGCAGGGCGTACTCCATAGCGGTCTCGCGCACGGTAGCCTCGGCCTGCGCGCCTCCCCGGCTCTGCTCTATCTGCCGGGCTACTTCTGCTGCGTCAAACGGCATCTCTTTTCACCACATCATCACTTAGCGAACATTTGCTCCAATCATACACCCCGCAAGGTACACCGCGCGGCGGATGGGGTGTAAGGTTTTCCACATCCCCGGTATGGGTGTAAGTGGGGTGGCACTGGGATTTGAGCACTCTGGTTGTTCACAGCAGAGACGCAGAGAACGCGGAGATTACGCAGAGATATGGAAGTTGGTGAGGATACCCGGCAAGTGTGGCTGGTGATGCTGCTTCTCAATGTGGCGACCCTATATCCCTTGTCATCCTGAGCGCAGCGAAGGATCAGTGGCCCGTTCTAGAGCCTTCCTTGTGGAGCACAGAGTTCCTACCTTGTCATTTCGAACGGAGTGAGAAATCT
>JALZHI010000181.1 GCA_030913985.1 Chloroflexota bacterium
CAGTGAGAAATCTCGTCCTTCACCCCGGTGGTACCCTTTTCTTTGCTGAGTGTGTTGCTTAAGAAGAGGGTACTATAAGAAAAGTGCTGCTCGGGCACTGGAGGACGAGATTTCTCACTGCGTTCGAAATGACAAAGAAGTAACTCAGGCCGTCAAGCCCTACAGTGCGGTAAAAGGTTAAGGGTGGCAAACTCTACATGTCGGGGCGTTAGAAGTACCCTTCCATCAAGCTACCCACCCACGCCGGCGCACTGGCATCGTCTACCCGGTCGAACGCGGCGAAATAAGGCTTGATGTCCAGCACGGGGCTGCCATCAATCGCATCTAGGCCCCGCACGGTGAGGACGTTCCCCACCACGGACAGCAGGCGTACGGCGGTCAGGCCAATGGGGTTGGGGCGGTGCTTGGCGCGCTGGGCGAATATGCCAGTCTCCGGCATGTCGTCCCGGCCTCGCGGTGGGCGCACAAGGTCGCCAGGGTTGAAAGTCGCCTGGTGCATCAGGAAGACCACGATCACATGGGAGAACTCTTCAAGCCCAAGCAGGCCGGGAGCATATTCCTCCAGCAGGTGTATCTCAGACACCACCGCGCCCCAGCCCTCGTCCGCGCCCTCCTTCACGGGGGAGCGCACCACCCCGATAGGCTGCATCGTCACCGCGTTTGCGTCTGGCTTCACACTGGCCTTTCGAAGCTGTTAGTGGCGGCTACTGCGGACGTTACCACGGCATCGTATAACTCGGCGCTTACCCTGCCGTAGTCGGCGCGGACCTGCTCGTCGGAGAAGGAGATGTCGTTCCAGGAGCCCATGCCGCCGAACACCCACGACCCGGAAGCGGCGGATACGAGCCTGTGCGCCTCCCTACTGTAGCCCTCTTCGGGCAGCATGTCGCTTTTCTGGGTGTTCCCAGTGGCGTCTAACCTGTTTAGCTCCCTCTTGAAAACGTCCGCCCAACCCTCCTCGTCGTTCGCCCTCGCGAACCGTTCTACCTCTACTAACGCCCGCCGCAGCCGGGCCTCCATTTCGCGCAGGTCGTGCTTCTCCACCGGCGGCATTCCCTCTATGAGCACACGCGAGTAGGTGACGTTCCAGTAGGCCCCCTGCCTATCCCCGCGCGTATCCACGAACTCCCAACCAGCCGACCACCCCTCGCTCTTATCCAGGTAGTCCACTTGCAAGTGCCAGTCGCCCCCGCCCGCGAAAGCCACAAGCTCGTGCCGGGCTATATCCTGGGGCACCGGGTCGCCGCGCCTCACAAGCCATATGTTACGCGCTCCGAGTTCCCGAAGCTGCGAGTACCAGTCCGCCGTATTTTTTATGACCAGAGTATTCCATATACCATCGGCATAGGGTTTCGGGTAGCGCACGAAGTTCACGCGGCTATACTTGAACCCCGTGTGCGATTCCGTCAGCTCAGGCGGCGCGCCTCCCTCTCCCGCAAGGTAAACATTGCCATATGCAGCCAGTATTACCAGTTGTGCCAGGTCGCTGTTCATCCATATGCTCCTGTAAAGTAACGCGTAACACGTAACTCGTAAAGCGGCCTAAGAGACTCCCTGCTATGTGCGCCGCTTTGTTGCTTATTGCACCCTTACGTGTTACGCGTTACGTGTTACGTGTTACGTGTTACGCATCACTGCACGAAAATCATGGCGAGAATAGCCGCCACCAGCGACATCATGAAGATGAACGAGTTGAGTATCTTCTGGTGCTTGTCGTCGCTGAAGCTGGTGATGTTCATGCTCTCGATGACGTTCGCGCCCATGCTCACGTAGAAGCTGCCAAAGTGGTCGAGCACCACGCCCAGCACCCCACCGGCTGCGGTGATGAGCACCCGCCAGAACAGGTTCACAGGGAAGCGGTCCCACTCCCCAAAATCGGCTATCAGCGTTGAGATTAGCCCCAGCACCACCGCCCAGATAAGGACCTTCTGCCAGGACTTCCCCAGGTTCCCCAGGATTACACCCATGATGCCCACCCCCCAAAGATGCTTGTAGCAAGATTATAGCGGATTTGGAATTTGGAAATGCGAATTGCGAATTTACTAGAAGCCATCTTGAGAATAGGTATGTAGAGAAGCGCACATCAGCCCCTCTATGTCATTTCGAACGCAGTGAGAAATCTCGTCCCTCTGCACATGGTAACACCTTTCCTAAAGCCAGCCACAACGTGCCGTGCGAAAGGGGTAACATCGTGCTAAAGGACGAGATTTCTCACTGCGTTCGAAATGACATAGAGGGGCTTTGTTCCATGCATCGGGCGCAACCTACTTTGAGGTGGTTCATCGGAAGTGGAGCAAATTCGAAATTCTAAATTCCAATTTCCAAATCCGCTATAATGCATCATGGTTGGGGATTTCGGGCTGTCATTTTCGCGCCCGCTCGCGCTACTGCTGCTGTTGCTGCTTGTGCCGCTGACGGTCTACCTGTCGCGCACGAGCCTGGCGTTCCTGCGGCGTGGGGCGCGGCGGTGGAGCCTGGGGCTGCGGCTGGCGATTGTGGTGCTGCTGGTGCTCTCACTCGCGGGAGTGGGCATCACGCGGGCCGACCAGAGGCTGTCGGTGGTCTACCTGCTAGACCGCTCGGATAGCGTTTCGGCGGAAGCGCAGGCCCAGCAGGCCGCTTACGTGAGCCAGGCCATCTCGGAGTTACGTGAAGGCGATGCGGCTGGCGTCGTGGTGTTCGGGTCCGAGGCCCTGGTGGACCGTCCCGTCGTGCCCGACAAGACAATCCCCGACCTGGCAAGCGCCCCCTCCACCACCTATAGCAACCTTGCCGAGGCGTTGCGGCTGGGGCTTGCCGTGGCTCCCGGCGATACGGCCCGCCGCCTGGTGCTCCTCTCCGATGGCCGCGAGAACCTGGGCAGCGCGGAGTGGTCGGCACGGCTGGCGGGCGCGAACGGGGTAGCAATAGACGTTGTGCCCCTCCCCTCGGCTAGCGGCCCGGAGGTGTGGGTCGAGAGCTTGCGCGCCCCCTCCCCGGTGCGCGAGAACGAGCGTGTGGCCCTTCAACTCGGCATCTCGTCCAGCGTGGACACCACCGCCACCCTGCTCATCTTCGTGGACGGCACGCCCCTCAGCGCCCAGGAAGTCCGTCTGGTGCGCGGCACCAACAGCTACGTGCAAACGCTCCCTCCCGCCGTCAGGGGCTTTCACACCTACTCGGCGCAGGTAGTCGCCCCCACGGGCACCGACACCCGCTCCGAGAACAACCTGTACAGCGCGTTCTCCCTGGTGCTTGGCAAGCCCCGCGTGTTGATCGTGGAGGGCAAGGAGGGGGAAGCTGAGGCGCTGCGCTCGGCCATCGCCCCCTCCGTTGACTCCGACGTGCTGCCTCCATCTTCCATGCCCACCGGCATAGCGGGCCTGGCGGGTTACGATGGTATCGTGCTCGTGAACGTGCCCGCATCCTCGCTCACAAGGACCGGCCTGGAGAGCCTTCAGGTGGTGGTGCGCGACCTCGGCAAGGGCCTGGTGGTAGTCGGGGGCGACGAGAGCTACGCCGCCGGGGGTTACTGGCGCACGCCCCTCGAAGAGATGCTGCCGGTTGATTTGAACCTGCCCTCCAAGCTCGACATCCCAAGCGTCGGCATGGTGCTGGTGATAGACCGCTCCGGCTCGATGGGCATGGGCCACGTGCTCAACGGCGCGGGCGTGACCAAGCTATCTTTAGCTAAAGAAGCCGCTTACCAGGCAGTGGCCCAGCTCAGCGGGAAGGACTACGTGGGCGTGATTGCCTTCGACAGCGAGGCTACCTGGGCCGTCGAATTGCAGCCCCTAGGCGATCCCACCCAGTTCCACGACCGCATCCAGGGCATCTCCCTCGGCGGCGGCACGAACATCTACTCGGGGTTGCACCCGGCGGTGCAGTCTCTTATCGCCAGCAAGGCGCGCAGCAAGCATATCGTCGTGCTCACCGATGGCGTTTCTGAGGGCGGCGACTACGATAGCCTGGTCGAGCAGATGGCAGCCAACGACATTACCTTGTCTAGCGTGGCGGTCGGCTCGGACGCCGACGAGGCTTTCCTGAAGAACCTGGCTACCGTGGGCAAAGGCCGCTTCTACTCCACCGAAGATGGCAACGCCCTGCCGCAGATATTTGCCCACGAGAGCCACATAGCCGCCCGTTCCTACCTGATAGAGCACCCGTTCGCGCCCGCCCGCACCTCCCCTTCCCCCATACTGGACGGGCTTGGTGGCCTGCCCACCTTGCAGGGCTACGTCGGCACGTCTCCCAGGCCGACGGGGCAGGTGGCGCTGGTCAGTGACGCGGGCGATCCGGTGCTGGCGCAGTGGCAGTACGGCCTGGGCAGGGTGGTGGCCTGGACCTCCGACGCGAAAGGGCAGTGGGCCACCGACTGGGTGGCGTGGCCCGATTTCCCCCGCTTCTGGACCCAGGCGCTGCGCTGGAGCACCGGGGCGGAGGCGGGCAACATGCTTCAGCCGCGCGTGGAGTGGGAGGGAGGCACCGCCCGCGTGTCCGTGGACGCCGCCCAGCCCGACGGCTCGCTCATCAGCGACCTCACCGTGGGCGCGCAGGTGGTAGGCCCAGACCTCGTGACCGCTACCGTCTCGCTCAAGCAGACCGCCGCGGGCCGCTACGAAGGCACCTTCCCCGCCACCGAGGAGGGCGCGTACTTGCTGCAAATACGCGGTGCCAGCGAGCAGATAGGCAGCGTTGGGCAGACCCTCGGCATGGTGGTGCCCTATTCTCCCGAGTACCGGGGGGCTCCCACCGACAGCGGTTTGCTCGCACGACTAGCCGCGCTTACCGGCGGCAGGGTGCTCTCGCTCGACAACCCCGCGGCCTCCCTGGAGCACAACCTGCCCCCCGCCCGCAGCACCAGCGACCTGTGGCCCCTGCTCCTCTTCCTGGCGATCCTGCTGCTGCCGTTCGATGTGGGCGTGCGCAGGCTGGCGATCACCAGGGCCGACGTTGACCGTGCCTGGGCCGAGCTACGGAGGCGACTTGGCTGGACTGGGCGCGCCGTACCCGCCACCGCACCGCAGGCCAGCACGCCACAGGTGGCCGCCCTGTTCGGTGCCAAGGAACGCAGCCGGGAGCGATTGGACGCCGGGCCTGCAAACCCCCCGCCAGCGCCTGATTCGCCCGCTAAGGGCCTGACTGCGGCTGCTCCGGCACGAGACTTGCAACTTGAAGGTCGTACCGGGCGCTCCATTTCAGCCGCTCAGGCTCGCACTCCTTCTCATGTCGCGCCGGAGTCTCCACCACAGGCCACAGCCCCTGAGACTCCGCACGAGGACATGGCAGCACGGCTCAGGAGGGCGCGGGAGCAGCGGCGCTAGGCGGGTTGTATGCAAGTTCGCACTGATGATACCGTAGACGGGCGATACCGGATAGAGCAAGAGGTAACACTCCCTGGTTTCTCACGAGACGCGGCCCCGGTGCGTCTCTATAACGCCATTGACGAGCAGTTGGAGAGGCCGGTTACGTTGCAGTTCCTGTCTGCGTCCGAGGCTCGCGATCCCTTCCGGCTGCAAGAGTTCGTGCGCAACGGGCAGCTGGCCGCCGCCCTGCACCACCCCAACATCGCGGGCGTGTACGATGCCGGCGAGTGGAACGGCTGGCCCTACTGGGTCATGGCGCGGCTGGACGACTCTTCCGCCGACGCTTTATATGCGGGAGATGGTACCGCTCCGAACGTAGCCGTTGCCCTGTCCGCCACTCGGCAGGCAGCCGAGGCTTTGCACGCGGTGCGCCAGGCGGGCATGCACGATTGGACCTTCTCTCCCCAGGCGCTGCGTGTTTCCCCCTCCGGCGATACCTGTCTCTACCCGGTCGTGGGCCTGGACCGGCTGCAAGGTGCTGACTCCAATGTCACCTCCTCCACGCCCGAAGACGACCCGCGCGCACTAAGCGGCCTGCTGCGTCTCATGCTCGTGGGCACCTCCGACCCCAATGCCGCCGGAGAGCGCGTGGCCGCCCTGCCTGCTCATGTAACCGCTTTGCTGGACCGCATGTACCTCGATGGCGCTCCCAACAGGCCTACAAACGCGGGAGAAGTAGCCGCCGCCATTGCCGACCTAGAGTCCAGCGCCGTGCAACCAACACAAGCCTACGACTCCTCGCAGGCAGCGCAACCGGCCCTCGGTTCGCCCGTGCTGATGCCATATTACGGTCCGGGCGAGAGCGCCCCCGCCGCTAGTGTCGCTGTTGCGGCTGCTGCGTTGCCCGCCTCAACACCGGAGGCCCCAACCCTGGCATCTCCAGTGGCTCCACACCAGGGTACGCAGGCGACCGCCGGGATGCAAGCGCGCCCGTACGTGCCTGTCGTGCAGCCCACCGAACCCGAGTCTAAACGGCGGCCCGGCATCCTGCCCGTGCTGCCTTTATTGGGCCTCTTGCTGCTGGCAGGGGCAATCGCAGTGCTGTGGCCGAAGACCAACACGGCTAATGGTCCGGTGGGTGGGGCTGGCGCTGCTGGCGCTACTGGCGCTGCTATCTCAGCCGCCCAACCCGCCGTGGTGCCCGACCTGCGAGGCAAGACTCTGGAAGAGGCGAACGGCGTGATAGCACAGGCCGGGTTAAGCCTGGCGCAAACGGAGCGCGTGCGCGACCCGAACTTCGCCGCCAACACCATCGCCCGGCAGGTGCCCGACCCCGGCACGCCCCTGCAACCCGGAAATGCGGTCACCGTAACATTGAGCCTGGGGCCTGAGCCTACGCCCGCGCCGCCGGAGCCTGCCGCGCAGCCCAATGCACCCCAGCAGGAACCTGCCGCCCAACCTGAATCACAGGATAAGAAGAAAGACAAGGACGACGCTAAAGAAGAGGAGAAGAACGAGGACAAGGACGAGAAGAAAAAGAAGGACGGCAAGAAAGACGATTGAGTTGTCCTCATGACCAAGCATAGGGAGAGGTAATTCACACGACGAGGAACGAATAAGCCAATTGTATTTCGTCCTACGAACTTTAAACGGAGGCACTATGAGCGACCAGGTGATAGATACCTGCGTCTTTTGCAGGCTGGCTAAGGGGCAGTTGCGGGCCGATATCGTCTACGAGGACGAGGCGGTGCTTGCCTTCAAGGACATCCACCCGCAGGCCCCCGTTCACGTGCTCGTTATCCCCCGCGAGCATCTCACTGCGCTGTGGGAGGTGGACGCTTCACACACGCAGATACTGGGGCGCTTGTTGCTGGCAGCCAACGATATTGCCGACCGTATGGGCGTTCAGCAGACCGGCTACCGTATTGTGATCAACACCGGCACGGAGGCGGGGCAGACGGTGGACCACGTCCACGTTCACGTGCTCGGCGGGCGCAAACTTACCTGGCCGCCTGGATGATTTTGGATTTTAGGTTTTGGATTTTGGATCTGCGAGTAAAGTGAAACACCTGTCGCTCATGTCGGCGACAGGTGTTCTTGTTTGGGTGCGGGGCTGTTTAGATTAGGGGCTGACTGTGAGGGTGCCCACCATGCCTTGCTGGGCGTGTCCTGGTATCGTGCAGATGGTGGTGTAGGTGCCCGGCTGCAAGTCGAGTGTGACTTCCTTGGGGCTTTCGCCTGGAGTGAATGGCGGTGTGCCGCCGATGTCCTTGCCGTCTTTCTGCACCACGAAGTTGTGGGAGAACTCGCCTACGTTCTTCGCGACGAAGGTCGTGTTGCCGGCCGGTATTTGTAACGCCTTCGGGTCAATAAGCCACTCGTCAAGGCCGACGTCCACGCGGTTGCTCTCCTTCGGAGCAGTCGTAGCGGTGGGATTGCCGCCTGTGTTGCCCGTGTTCGTCTCGCCTCCGCAGGCGGCCAGCGTCAGCGTGAGCGCCCCGGCCACCAGGGCGGCGATGCCTGCCGTCTTAATTCTCGCCCAATATGCCACAAGGTCCATTTGTAAACCTTCCTCCTGGTTGTACGCTGTGATGATGTGATGAATTGCGCTTGGAAGTTATCCTCTAACCACGCTCTAGTTTACTACACTCGTCCAGTACCTGCTGCCTGAGCCGTGAGATGAAGTCGCGGTCGGGCGCGCCCGCACCGGGAACGGCCCCCATGAAGTAGGCGGCCATTTCGACCTGCCGCAACTCGGGGACGCTGAGTTGAGATAGCGAAGCAGCCAGCGGCCGGTGAGGACACTTGCCCGCCTGCATCAGGTCTATCATATTGTTCATTAGCTCGGCGTTGGCTTGCATCGTATTCCTCACGCGGCAGGTGCAATTCCGGGTCCAGCCGTGCCGCCCGAAGCCATTACGCGGGAGCTTTCATGTCTCCAGCATGCTCCAGGTGCGCACGGTACAATATCTCCCATTACACTACGCGAAGGGTTACAACCCTGGTACAAGGAGACAGAACGGCCATGCAGGTAGCTGCGTAAGCCACGGATAGCAATAAGCAAGTTGATGTTTCTCAGCTTACAGGCCGCAACCCGAACGTACCTGTAATGACGATGCCCTGCTGTTGGGGTGGGCCGCCTGGTGGGGGTCGCTAGCCTCCTGATGTGCGGCCCGTTTGATGCTATACTAATCGCTGTTGCGTATACACAACGAGG
>JALZHI010000182.1 GCA_030913985.1 Chloroflexota bacterium
GTCTAAACCTTGACATCCTTGGCGCGCTCTTGGCGTCCTTGGCGTCTTGGCGGTTCCGTCTCCTCTTATTCCCTCTAACCTAGCCGCCCGTAATACAGCCTGGTGTTGTAGAGGAACGCCACTTTGCCGTCTGCCTGGTGTTTGTCGAAGATGGCCCGCAGTTGGTTGAGCATCGGTTCGTGGTTGGGGTGGCCGGGTTCCGGGGCGTAGGAGGACGAGAGCAGGCGGCCTTTCAATCCATCGAAGTCGAAGTGCTGGCTGTTGGAGAAGGTGGCGACCTGAGGGCCGTCACCACCGTAGAAGTCGTGCAGCGAGTCTTCGCTATCGTCGCCCCTGAAGTGGACCTCTGTGTAGTCGGTGCCGTAGGTATTGAGCAGCGCCTCGTAGTCCCGCAGGAAGGGCGTAGTGCCGGTCTGCCGCAGGTTCCAGACCAGGGCCACCCAGCCTCCCGGCCTGAGAATACGTGCGAACTCTGCGCGTGCTCCCTCCCTGTCGAACCAGTGGTAAGCCTGTCCCGCCGTAACGAAATCGACGCTCCGCGTGGGCAGGGTAGTGGCCTCGGCTCTCGCGTCCAGGCTGTGGAAGTTGGGGTACTCGGAAAGCAACCGCTCGGCGGCTTCCCTCATCTCCTGGTTCGGCTCGATCCCGTAAACCAGGTTGCCATTACGCAGAAACACCTCCGACAGGATGCCGGTGCCCGATCCGACGTCCGCGACGACTGAGGCCTGGGTGAGCGCGCACTTCTCCACCAGCGTTTCCAGCACCTCAGGTGGGTAGTGGGGGCGGTACCGGATGTAGTTCTCGACCCTGGTGGAGAATCGCTTGGTGACGTCGTGCATGGCGATAGTAGCCTCTATGGAGTATGCGATAGATGAGGAGGGAATGTGCCTCCGCCTGAACCGCAGGGGTAGGCTTACTGTGATTACATAGGAGGCCGCCGGACCCTGTTAATTAGTGCTCTCTCCTAATGCGCAGCGGAACCAGCGGCCCCCCATATTAATAGTCTACATTCGATTGCCTATCGTTTCAATAGGTCCAACGTCGTAGCCAGGGTCGTGCCAGCGCCGAATGGAGGTACCAACGCCCCAGATTGTCATTCTGAGCGTAGCGAAGAATCTCGTCCCTCACCTCCCAGGTAGCACCTTTCTGCCCGCAAAGTTCTCCCAAGGAAAGGTGAAACATCCCGGTGCAGGACGAGATTCTTCGCTATGCTCAGAATGACAAGGGCCGACAGTGTGCTGCTCTCCTATTGATAGACATATCTCCCCGCTAGGGTCGCGTGTCGAGGTTGTTTTTTGCGGGCGCGTCTGATATAATTGACGTTGGCCCTAAAAAAGCTCATTCTTGAACGATTATATGTACTGCGGCGTGGCCGCTCTGTATGGAGGACGATTTAGTTGGCTAACACCAAGTCTGCACTTAAGAGGATCAGGGCGGGCGAGCGCAAGCGGGCGCGCAACAAGCCGATACGCACAGCTTTGAAGACGTTCGTGCGCAGCGCCGTAACCCAGATCAACACCGGGGCCGCCGATATGTCGGCAGAGGCCGTGGTCCGAGCAATCAGCGAGCTCGACAAGGCCGCAGGTAAGGGTATCATTCACCGCAACCAGGCCGCCCGCCGCAAGTCTCGCCTCATGGCGAAGCTGAACCGCCTCAACGCGGCTGGTTAGACGACGGATGATAGACGATAGACGATAGACAGTAAAGAAGGACGGATGGTGTAATACCATCCGTCCTTCCTCTTTAACCCGTCTCTCACATCGTCCATCGTCCATCGTCCATCGTCCCTACCTGCACATCTCCACCACCAGGGGCGCAAGGGACATCTCGGCTTCGGCGCGGCCCGTTTTGACGGCGTGGTCCAGTTCGAGCAGCTTGTGGTGGACTTCCAGCAGCTTGGGCATGGTGAACTGGCGGGCCTGGGGGAGGGTCTTGCGTAGGCTGAAGTCGCTCAGGCCGGAGCGGGAGGCCATGTCCCGTTCGGGCACGCGGCGGTCCAGCATGTCGCGCACCTGTATGAGGGTGCGGATTTGCCAGGCCAGCACAGGCAGTATGCCCTCAGGTGCCACGCCGCTGTTTTCGAGGCGCTGTAGCTGCTGTAGGGCCGTCCTGGTGTCACGCCGGGCCGCAGCCGAGGTCATTTCAAAGACGTCGTCCTGCTTGGATACCCAGCTCATCTGCCGCAGCACCGCCTCGTCCACGGTCCCGCCCGGCCCCACATACAGAGAGAGCTTGTCAAGCTCGTTAGCCAGCGCCTCGAGGTCGGGCAGGGTAGCGCCCAGCATAGAGGCAGCACCCGGCGTCAGCCTTATTCCCAGGAGCTTGCCCCGGTCCGCGAGCCAGCGTTCGAGGGCCATCCCCTTGAGGGGCTGGTACTCCTCCACTTTGCCGTAGCGCCCGGCGGCCTTCAGCAGGCTGCTGTTCTTGTTGACGCTGCCGCGCTCCACCAGGATGAGCACCGTCGAGTCGGGCACCGCCGCCAGCACGTTGCCGAACTGCTCCGCAAGCCCCACGTCGGCTTTCCCCCGGCTCCTAGCGGGCTTCTCGGCCTTCTCATCGGCCCCCGACGCTCCATCGTCGCCGTCGGCCGCCTTGCTTCCGCCAAACCTCGACAGCAGCCCTTCCACCACGACAACGCGCTGCTCGCTGAAGAAGCCCATCGCCTGCACGGCCCGCTGCAACTCGTCAGGCTGCACCCGCGCGCCTTCCATCCGGGAGAGACCAAAGTCGCCCATCCCGGCCTCTTCAGGCACGTACTTCTTCAAATAAGCGTCAAGGGCCTGAGCCACAAGAAACCGCTCCGGCCCCACGATGGTGATTATCATTTTGGATTTTGGATTTTAGATTTTGGATTTTAGGTCCTGGAAGCGGAAAACTAATCCGAAATCCAAAATCTAAAATCCAAAATGGAAAAAACCCCGGACGGGGAGTCGTAAGGTTTTGAACCTGCTTTACGCAGGTGGGTGCCGTTCTTCAGGTTATTGCGTTAGCCTTGCGGCCGTACGCAGCCCCATCCGCTGCCAGCTCCCAAAGTTCTAGTTAGGATCAAAACCTTATATACGACCCCTGATCATCACAGGGTTTGTGCGTAAATCATACCAAACGTGGGGCTGAGAGTCAAGGTTCTGGAAAGGGCGGATTTTGGGACGTGAAACGTGAAACGTGATGCGGAGTGTGGTATCTGGTGCAGCTAAAGCAACTCTGCTCGTAGGACGAGACCCTACCCTGCCCTAGTCATCCTGAGCGTAGCGAAGGATCAGTCGCCCGCTCCTGGCTGTTGCAAGCGTGGCTCATGGTGGCTAATACCGTCAGCATCCTGGGCGTTGAGGACTCTCGCCTACCCACCTGATTCTTCGCTCCGCTCAGAATGACAAAGGGGGGAGTTGGTCCTGCAATACCAACTCCCCCTGTTCGCGTACCCTATAGAGCATGCCACATCACGTTTCACGTTTCACGTTTCAGAACCCCCGCTACCTCGGTCTTTCCTTGATGATGCGGTAGGCCGGGCGGGGCGACCAGTCGGGGTTCAGGATGGCATAGTGGGAGGGGCCGGTGTACCACTCCTGAAAGGTGGAGAAGTTGAGGTTCCAGATGAACATCACGCCCATCCAGGGGTAATACTTCTTGGCGTACTGCATGGCGCGTACGATGTATTGACCCTGCTGGTCGGGCGAGTTGTACAGGCATTCCTTATAGCCGTCCTCGCGCATGTCGCTGCACCAACCGTACTCCGTGACCCACATCTGCTTCTGGCCGTCGCCGTACTTCTCCACGATGGCACGCTGGTCCTCGATGCGGCGGAAGTAGAAGGAATTGTGCAGGTTGAAGAAGTCGCGCTTGCCCTTACCCGCATTGAACGGGAATCGCTCGTCCAGGTTCGGGTTGTCGGGCCACTTGGTTTCCGGCGGGTTGTTGAAGCCGTAGGGGTGGGTGCCTATCACGTCGGCGTAGGCGCGCATCTCACCGTTGTTGTACTTGTACATGGCTTCCAGGTACTCGACGTCGTTCATCACACCCATCTGGTTGCCGGGCGGGCGCTTGCCCTCCGGGTCGGTAATACCGGTAGGCGACAGCGCACCCGATATGACTATGGCGCTCGCGTCCGACTTCTTGACGCCCCGGTACCCGGCCTTCAGCAACTCGACATAGAAGCCCGGATCGATGCGGCCCGACTCTCCGGTGAGGTTTTGCTCGTTCCAGATCATGTAAGCGCCCACGCGGCCCTTGTAGTGGGCGGCCATGGCAGCCATGAAGTCTTCCAGGTCCTTGGGGTTCTTTGGGAAGCCATGCCCGCCGCCCGTGGCCCACTCCGGGGCCTTTACGACCGCCAGCATGATCTTCATGTTGTGCCGTTGCGCGGCGTCAACTACCCGGTCAAGCTCGGAGAAGTGGTAGCCTCCCTTGGGGTTCTCGGTCTCTTTCCATTCCACCTGCTGCGTGACCCACTTGAACTCCAGGTCGTCCAGCAGCCTCATGATGCGGTCCTTGTCCTGGTAGTACATCTGCGTGTTCATGCCGTCGCCCACGTGCGGCCCCTTGAGGAACTCGCCCCCGGCGGCGGGCTTTACGGGCTTCCAGATCGGCTTGGCGATAGGCAGAGCACCAGGTATGGGCGTGCCCCAGACGGTTAGCAGGGCCTGCATCTCCATGTAGTCCTTGCCGAGCAGCCCCAGCAGCACGTCATAGGGTGCCTGGTTCTCGGGGTGGAACTCGAAGCGGTTGCGCTGGAAATACTGCACCATGTAGGTCTTGCCGTCGGTCTCCGACTTCTCCTGGAAAGGCTCGGAGATGGGGTAGCCGAAGATGGCAAGGCCGCCATGCTTGTTCCAGTAGGAGAGGAACGGCTCGGCAAGCGAGTGCTTGGTCTCAGGGACGTATATCTTGGTGGCCGTGTTGGCGAAGGGCGCGACGGTTTGGAAGTCTCGGCCCTGCGTCAGTTCGACGCCGAGGAGGCCCAGCAGCACCTCGTTGGGGGTGCCCGCGAACTCCGGGTGGTGCTCGAAGCGGTTGCGCTCGAAGTACTGCACCATGTAGGTCTTGCCGTCGATGTCCGACTTTTCCTGGCGCGCCTCCGAGATGGGGTAGCCGAACACGGGCAGGCCGCCCTTAGAGTCCCAGAACTTGATGAACACGGAAGGGACGCTGAAGCCGGTCTCCGGGAAGGTACGTGCGCCGGGATCGGGGGTCGGCTGCGAGGGGACTCGGGTGACTTGTGCCTCGCTTGTGGGCAGAACGCTTGCCTGCGCTGCCGCCCGGCTCTGGTTGGGGGAGTAGCCCTGTGCGCCTTGCGAAATGGGAGCAGACGATAACAGGAACACGATAAGGACGAAGAACGAAAACGCTAGCACCAGTTTCCTGCCCACATTGCCTCCTTGTGCCGAACGAGCAATACCAAGTCGCGACGGGACTATAGCCCGCCACAGCTAAACTAACGACCTACGTGCCGGAACGGTTTTCCATTACCCTCTAAATCTACCACATTCTACACTTAAACGTAAGGAGTTCCGAGTGCCGAGTACCGAGTTCCGAGTGCGCTTAGAACTACTCGGTACTCGGCACTCGGTACTCGGTACTTTTAGGCTATCGGGATGAAGCCGACGGAGAACCTGATGTACTGGTCTTCGTAGCCGAAGGCGCTGCCGGAGACGCCAGCTAGGCCGGTCTTCTCGAACAGGGTGAGGGCGTCTTCGCCGGGCTTCAGCTTGCTCCAGTTGTAGATGGTCGTGTCGTCGTCCAGGCCGATTTGCTCGAACAGGTCGAACTTGGCGTTTAGCTCCTGCAACTGCTTGCGGAAGTGCTCGCGGCGGAGCTTGTAGAGGCCCTTGATCTTGTGCTGAATCTCCGGGTGCTCGCCTATCCATTCCACCAGGGCCGTGTAGTGCAACTGCCAGGAAGCTGGGAGGCCCGCCGTCATGTTGTTCCAGGCCACCTTGAGCAGGTCGGCCCAATCGAGGCGCTCCACCGACACCCAGCCGCAGCGGTCCCCCGTTATAGTGAAGACTTTGGACAGCGAGTTGATGTAGACGGTGCAATTGCGGGCGAACGGAGTGTTCAGCGCCTGCATGCGCGCCCAGTCGTCCTCGTCCACGCCCGTGCCGATGTAGGCCAGGTCGGCCAGCACCGCTATCTCGCGCCCGTCCTCTTCTATCACGCGGTAGATATCGGCTATCTCATCGGGCGAGTAGGAGAAGGCGGTCGGGTTGTTGCTGACGGTGAGATAGAGGAGCCGTAACTGCGGGTGCTCGGCCAGCAACTGCTTGAGTTGCGGGGCGGTGAGCTTGAAGCTGTACTCTTCGGTGGTGCGCACCTTCAGCAGGTCCACGCCCGAGGCGGTCACCTGCCAGTTGACCACCGCGAAACCAGGCGCGGGGAAGGCGAACGTACAGGCTTCGCCGTACTTCTTCTTGAAGTGCAAGCCGAACGTCAGGATGGCCTTGTACAGGGCATCGAGCGCGCCAATCGTGATAAAGGTCTGGCCGGGGGTGGTGGGTATGCCCCATGCGTCCTCGAAGCGCTGGGCCAGCATCTCGCGCAGAAGGGGATTGCCCACGCCGTACACGTCGTACACGCGCAGGTCCCAGTTGTACTCATCGAGCAAGCGGCGCTCAATGACTTCTTCTCTAAGGGCAAGCTCGCGCCGCACCTCGCCGGTGCTTATCCTACCGCCAATCTCCTCGCCAGGCAGGATGAGGCCCAGGTCTTCTCCGATGGTGGAGTAGTCCACACCGTCAATGTTCTCGGTGATGAGGCGGACGTTCACGTCGCCAATCGTACGGTTTGCGATTTCCTGGGCGATTATCTCAGGGGAGATGCCTTCCTCGCGGGCGCTCATCTGCACTTCGCGCACCATGCGGGCCATCACGCGGATTTTCTCGGGGAGCGTCTCGAAAATGGGTCGGTACTTGGCAACCGCTTCTTTGCGGAGCTTCCGCACGCGAGCGATTTGCTCTTCGTCCGCCGCGTGTCCGTCGGGGTTATTGACCGGGGCGGGGGTGGGGTCTTGCTCCATTTCGTTCATAGAGCTGAGGGAGTCGGGAAGGTTGCCCGCGAACGACACAGCATGACTCTGCATTGACATGAAAAAGAATCCTCCTCATTGAGGGGGCGGACGCAATCTTGGTCTCGCCATGTAAAAAGATTAGTGGAGAACATGCCTCTATGTTGTAGCTACCATTGCATATTGTGTGCCGCATCGCACACGTGTAGCTGACCGCAGTATACTTTTGGACATTACCCTTGTCAAACGTTCAATAGTTGTGCCTGCCGGAAAACGCCGTACAATTGTCACCTTGGTCGCCAGCCGTAGCCCGTCGATTGAAATCGCGGGCTACACCTTGCAAAGTCCCCGCAGGGGACTGATTCAGCTAATTAGAAGCTATCTCAAAAACAACACTGTCGAACATTCCACCAAAGCCCCACCCTGTCATTTCGAACGCAGTGAGAAATCTCGCCGTCTACGGGGATGTTGCCTTTTTCTTGCCGTACTCTGTGGCTGAAGGAAAGTTGCTACCATATGCTGAGGGACGAGATTTCTCACTGCGTTCGAAATGACAGGGGCGGTGCGATGTGCTCATATTCCATGCTGTCATTTTACTGTCATTTTTGATATGCGTTGTAGGTCTCTACAGGTACTCCAAGTTGCACCAGTCTGCCGAAGGGCAGACTTTGTACTGTGTAGCCCGCTATTTCAATCGCTGGGCGTCGGCTGATTACTATGCAACCAACGCAATCGCCTGACCTGGGCTGGGCACCATGCTACGCGTGCAATCGCCGGGCGTCGGCTGGCGAGCACGTTGACGAATGACAGGTGTCCAGCCTAGTCATTTCTAACTCGCCGCCAGTGCCGTTAACCACTCGCGGTCGAGTTCCCAGCCGGGGCCCTTGCTCACTTGATGTTCGCTCTCGCTCAGGGCCTCCCTGGCAAGTTGGCGGGCTTCTTCTACTTTGCCCTCGGTCATTAGCACGGCGGAGGTGGCGCGTAGCTGCATGTGCCGGAAGCGTTTGGCGGTTTCGGTGCCGACCTTCTCAAGGAAGTAGCGCGCCCACCCCAGGTCTTTGAAGCAGTAGGCTCGCAGGAAGGCAGCGTCGGCGTAGAGGGCGGGCCGAAGCTGCGGCGGTAGCGACTCGATGAGGTTGATGCAGCGGGCCATGTACTTGTCGGCCCACTCCACCTGCCCCACGTCCATCGCCCAGTAGAATGCCACATGGTTGGCAAGCGCCTCATCCATAGTGCCGTCGGCGGGCTGTACGATGCCTTCAATCCAGGTGCGGTCCCATTCGCGCGGGCGCTGCTGCATGCGGGAGGCACCCGTGATCATCGTGAGATAGCAGAAGCGGTCGGCCCTGGGGCCGCCCCGCAGGAGTATCTGCATGTAGGCACCG
>JALZHI010000183.1 GCA_030913985.1 Chloroflexota bacterium
GCTGCCGAACGCCGAGCTTGCGGTGCTTCCCGCCTCGGAGCACTCAGACTTCATATTCTCGCCCGCTAAGGTCGCGCTCCTCCAGCCACTCATATTGGACTTCCTGCAACGGCACTATGAATCAGCGGGTCAGACCTCCCCTATAGAAGGTGTGTCCTAGTGCTCACACGTGTTCTATCTGATTGCCAGTTGGATAGAACTCATCTCAAAGTGACAGAATGGAATATAAGCACATGGCTCCACATTGTCATTTCGAACGCAGTGAGAAATCTCGTCCTTCACCGCCAAGGGTTCCTTTTTCTTACGGTACCCTGTGGCTGAAGGAAAGGTGGTACCTTGTGCTAAGGGACGAGAGTTCTCACTGCGTTCGAAATGACAATGTGGGACTTTGCTTCCGATGTTCGACAGTGTTGTTTTTGAGATAGCTTCTATTCAAATTCCGTCTCTTCTCGCTACTTATGGTTGCAGGTGCTTCTTGAAGAAGTCGGTGATGGCGTTGTAGCAGCGGACCTTATTCTCGTACTTGATAACGTCGTGACCCTCGTTCTCGAACACCAGGTACTCGACGTCCTTGCCCGCCGCCCGTAGCGACTCCACCACGTCCCGCGACTCGGCCTCTATCACGCGGGGGTCGTTCGCGCCCTGGATTACCAGCATGGGGGCCGCGAGGTCGTTCATGTAGGTCTTGGGCGAGCGTTCGAGCAGGAAGTCGCGGTCCTTCACCGGGTGGCCCAGTGCCTCGTAGAAGTAGGGCTTCCAAGTCTCAGGGATGCGTTCCAGGAAGGAAGTCACCAGGTCGTACGGCCCGAACATGTCCACGGCGGCTTTCCAAAGCTCCGGGTGGCGCATCGCCAGGGTCAGCGTCATATAGCCGCCGTAGGAACGCCCTATCACCCCGGCGCGGCTAACGTCGATGCGCGGGTCCTTGGGCAACACCTCGGTCATGGCGTAAACGTGGTCCAGCCGGTCCTGCCCGCCCCAGTCCTTGTCCACCCGCTTGGTGTAGCTCAGGCCGTAGCCCGTGGAGCCGCGCGCGTTGGGTACGAACACCGCGAAGCCGTTGAGCGTGAGGAACTGGATAATGGGCATGGAGAACCATGCGAAGTTGGGCCGCTCCTGCCCCTGTGGTCCCCCGTGTATGTAGTAGACCAGCGGGCGCGGACCCTCGAAGCCTAGCTCCTCAGAGGGTAGATAGAGGCGAGCCGATATCCTCAAACCGTCGTGGCTGGTGAAGGAGGCGTCTTCGCCTGGGGCCATTTGCGAGTGAGGTGTGCCCAGGATGCGCTCGTGGGTGTGCCGCCGCACGGTCTTGCGGTGGGGGTCTTCCACCGTGTAAATCTGGGTGGGGGAGGTGGCCGTCGAGAAGGCCAGCACGAAGCGGTCGCCCTCCCTGTCGTAGTGCATAGCCTCCAGCACGCCGTTGGCAAGCTCGCCCCGGCCGCAGATTACCGCCTCGATGGAGAACTTGCGGGCGTCCTGGTCGAAGCTGCCTTCGTAGACCCAGCTTGCCCCGTCGATGTTGTAATGGAGGCGGTAGCGGTTGCCTATGGTGTGGTCGGCGTATTCAAGCTCGCCCATGCCGGTATGGACCAGACCCTCGATCTCTACCGGGACGATCACGCCCGGTTCGCTCAGGTCGAGATAGCCGAGGCCGTAGGTGTCTTCGAACAGGGAGGTGGTGACCAGGAGGCCCCGGTCGCCCTCGGTGAACTGCATGCTGCCGAAGCCGCTGAGGGGCACCTTCTGACCCGGCTCGCGCTCCTCTATCGGCGTTCCGTAAATGACCTTGACCTCGTTTTTCTCCAGGTCCACCAGCCGGAGTATGACATCACCCACCGTGTAGCCCTCGGCCAGCACCAGCAGCGTCTCGGCGTCATTTACGTCGCCGCCGTACGCACCCCACTTGCTCTCGTACACCTGCCTGGCCGAGCCGTCTTCCAGGCTGCCCACGTAGGCCCAGTTGAGAGCCTCCTTGAGGCTCTCGACGCCCAAATAGAGCCTGGTGCTGCCGTGGGGGCCGTGCTGTGAGAAGATGCGCGCATCGGTAATCTGCGGGAATGCCTCCTCCGGGAAGCCGCCCTCCATCGGGATGAGCATGGGCCTGTATTTCTCGTCGCCGTCCTTGTCCACGGTGACCATGATCTTGCCGAGTTTGGGGAAGACCCAGTAGGAGAGGCCGCCCAGTAGCTCCGGGTTTTGCAGGGAGATGTCGGGCGGCAGCAGCGGTTCTGGCACGCTACCCCCGTAGTCCATGACGTAGAGGCTGAACTTGCCGCTGATGTTGCTGATGAAATAGATGCGGTCCTTCCACAACTGGGGCGCGAGGAAAAGCCGAGCCGAGAGAAGCGACTCTATCCGGGGCATATTTGTATCTCCTTCAGGGGATTAAATGGGTACCGCTGTGCAATGAAGCGGGCAGAGCGCCCGCATGCCTCAGCAGTATAGGCGCAGGCATATAGGAGGGACAAGGGACTGTAGTATGAGATTCCGCCCCGGCCACCATCCGAGTAACCGTCGCTTTATAGGCAAAATACCGGAGATGAGCACCCCGAGGTGGACCTTGTCATTCTGAACGCAGTGAAGAATCTCGTCCCTTACTACTCAAATACCACCTTTTTCACAGGACGAGCAAGATAGTGGTGAAGCTACATATCCCGTAAGCTACACCACTATCGAATGTTACTAAGGGGTAACAGGTTGTGTCAGCTTCGGGTGGGCGGACACCCAACACTCTCCTGTGAGTTCACCGGGGCAGGTTACGCGCCAGGCACGGTCGTCAGGGGAGCGGCCCGTTACGTCGAGCGTCTGGCCTGCTGGCACTTCCGCGACCGGGTTCGAGCCGTTGCCGTAGTACCTGAACATCGGCACGCTCGCCAGCGTGACTACCTGCTTCACATCGGTTTCGAGCACCGGGAGGGGCAGCTTCAGATTGGCCGCGATGTCGCGCATGTACGGCTCGAAGCTCTGCACCTCTTCGTCGGAGCGAAAGCTGGTGTGGGTGCGAGGGTCGTAGTGAGGTGTGAGGATATAGAGTATGCTTCCGTCGAACGCGGTGAAGGAAATCCACCTTTCGAGCACCTTGTTCGCTTTGTCGTTCACCACGAAGCCGTAGCGCAGGCCGGGGATGTCGGCTATGCTGGCGTCTTGTGTCTCCAGGCGGGTGTATGTGGCAGTGTCACCGTAGGTAAGCCGCCGGTCCTCCTCGAAGCTCTTATGATAGTCTTCGACGAACGTCCGGAGCGCAGCTACAATACCGGCGGTCTGTTCGCCGTTGCGGTAGTCAATGGAGCCGGGGGTGAGGCCCTCGCTCTCCAGGGTCCTCTGGAAGTCGGGCAGGGTCTCCAGGTGAGACATGAATAACTCGACCTGGCCCACGACTTCGCTGCCCTCGAGCACGCACAGCATAGGGGCGTCCCAGTCGCACGGCGCGACCGTCAGACCCTCCGGCGCGTCTGCCTCCCCCAGGATGAACTTGAAGAGGTTGCTGCCTACAACGTCGGTGCCAACCCCGGCACCATCGTCAGCAGGAGTTGTGGTCTCGCCCGGCACCGGCGTCTCAGGGCCATCAATGACTTCAGTGGCAGCAGGCGTGACACTGGTCGACGGCTCCGCCGTAGAACCGGGTGCTGTAGCAATCACAGTAGCCGTCATCGCCTGAGGGGTCGCCGACTCGCTTAACGCGGCTGTGGGTGCCGGTGGGGTGTTGGTGGGTAGAGGTTGGTTGGTTGGTGCGCCACAAGCTACGAGCAACGTGGCTGTGAGAACCAGAAGTAGATAGGTTGTAATGTTTTTCTTCATTCTTTTATGCCTTTCTCTGAATCAATGTCCCTTTGTATGGTTGTGGTGCGTACTTCACCACCTGGGCTAATTTTATCAGGAGCGATGTTCCGGCATCATTAGGCGCATGGGGTATAAACCGCTACAACCAAGGGCTTAGGCTATAGCTCAGTCTTATGGACAGCCGTGGTTGGGCAACCCAGCCACTGGACTGTGTGGAAAACCTCACTGCGTGCTGAAACCAGCTATAAAATGCTCTTGAAATTACTTCCTAGAATGGTTCTTCTGGAAAGTAATAACATGTTGTGAGGGCAGGGTATGGGAGAAGCAGAAGAACTCGTAGACGAGACTGACGATTTAGAGTCCGCGCAGCGTATGGGCCTGGTCGTGTTGGAGCGGGCGGCATTACAACCCGCAGACGCTCCACCCGCGCACCGGCACCCGGCGAGGGTCTACCTGGCGCGGTTGGCGGTGGGGTCGCGCCCGGCGATGTTGGGGGCGCTACAGGTGGCCGCCGAGCTACTGTCGGGAGGGCGTTGCGACTGGGTGACGATGCCCTGGCACCTGCTGGAGGCCCAGCACACCAAGGCTCTACGGGCGGAACTAGCGCAGAGGTACGCACCCAGCACCGCCAACAAGATGCTCTCTGCTGTCAGGGGCGTGCTGCGCGAGGCCTGGGAACTGGGCCTCATGCCCGGCGAGCAGTACCATAGGGCTACCGCGTTCCGCACCGTGCGCGGGGAGCGGTTGTTGCGCGGCAGGGCGCTAGGCGGGGGTGAATTGAAGGCGCTGTTTGCCGCCTGCAAGGCCGACGCGCAACCCACCGGCGCTAGAGACGCGGCTCTCATAGCGGTACTGTATGGCTCGGGGCTGCGGCGTTCGGAGGCGGTGGCCCTAGACGTAGCTTCCTATAATAGCGAGGAAGGCAGCCTCACCGTGAGGGCGGGCAAAGGCAACAAGGACCGCATCTGCTACACGGCGTCGGGGCAGTCCAGGCTGATTGATGCGTGGCTCAAGCTAAGGGGCGGGCACGCCGGGCCTCTGTTCTGCGCGATTGCGAAGGGAGGCAAGATCAAGGAGCGCAGGCTGACCGACCGCGCGGTGCTCTACATCGTGCAACGCCGGGCCAAACAGGCCGGGGTGGAGCACTTTTCGCCGCACGACCTGCGCCGCACCATGATAGGCGACCTGCTGGACGCCGGGGCCGACATCTCCACTGTGCAGAAGCTGGCCGGGCACGCCAACGTCGCTACCACCGTGCGCTACGACCGCCGAGACGAGGCCACCAAGAAGCGAGCGGCCAAGCTGCTCAACATACCCAGTTCCGAATAACCGCGTACCTTCTCCATGTCATCTAGCCTGGGAAAGCAAGAGGAAATTAGCACATCAGCCCCTTCCTTGTCATTTCGAACGGAGTGAGAAATCTCGTCCTTCACCTGGATGTTGCCTGTTTCTCATGGAGCATCCGATGTTACGTCCCATATCACGGGAAAGCGCTATTTGGGTGCTAGAGGACGAGATTTCTCACTCCGTTCGAAATGACAAGGTCCGGCTCTGTGACTGGTGTGTACGGCTGCTACTTGTGAGTTCGCTCCCTTAGATCTCCCGCGCTTGATTGTTAAGTGTAGCTCAAGGGATATGTAGCTTCAACACCGGATGCCCTCAATCAACCCATAGCTAGACTCCTCCCAAATCGAACGCGCTGTGGATGCACTGCACCGTCTTGTTTTCGTCGGTGGTGGAGAGCACAAACGAGAGGTTCAACTCCGACGAGCCTTGTGCGATAGCCAGCACGTCAATCTTTCCTTCGCCCATCAGGCTGAACACGCGCCCGGCAACGCCCGGCTTGCCGCGCATGCTCGCGCCGATGACGGCCACGATAGACACGCCACTCTGCACCAGGATACCCTCGATGAGGCCGTGCCCTAGCTCGCTCGCGAATGCCTTCTCCAGGGAACGCCGGGCGCGCTCGCTGAACTGCTCCTCTATGACCAGGCAGATGTTGTACTCGGAGGAGGACTGCGAGATCATCAGCACGTTGATGCTCTCCTGCGCCACGGTGGAGAAGACCCTGGCGGCCACGCCCGGCAAGCCGATCATCCCTTTGCCCTGCACCGTCAGCAGCGCCAGACCCGAAATCGAGGTGATGGCGCGTACCTCGTGGCCGTCGTCCACCGGCTCCGCGACCACGCACGTACCGGGATGCTCAGGGTGGAAGCTGTTGCGAATATAGACGGGGATGCGCTGCTCGACCGCCGGGGCTATCGTCTTGGGGTGCAGCACCTTCGCGCCGAAGTAGGAAAGCTCCGCCGCCTCGCCATACGAGATTTGCGGCAGCGTGCGCGCCTCCGGCACAATCCGGGGGTTGGCGGTCATTACCCCGTCAACGTCGGTCCAGATGATGATTTCGTGCGCCTCCAGCACGCTGCCGATTATCGAAGCGGAATAGTCCGAGCCGCCCCTGCCCAGTGTGGTGGTATACCCTTCTTCGGTCGCGCCGATGAAGCCTGTTACGATGGGCACCACCGAACGGGACAGAAGCGGACCCAGCACCTCGGCGGCTTTGCGACGTGTCTCTTCCATGAGAGGGTAAGCGTTGCCGAACGTGTTGTCCGTCACAAGGAAGCGTGTCGCCTCCACAGCCTCAGACGCGCAGCCAGCATCGCGCAGGGCCGCCGCCATGAGCCTGCTGGAAAGCCGCTCGCCCACGCCCGCCACGTAGTCCAGCGTGCGCGGGGTAACTTCCCCCAGGATGGAGATACTCTGCACGAAGTTCTGCAACTCGCCAATTATAAGCTGCACGTCACCCCGCAAGAGCGCGGCTTCGGACTCGCACAAGCCAAGCCCTTCGATGATGGCCGCGTGCGCGCTGCGTATTTCGAGCACCAGTTCCAGCGCCTCAAAGTGCTCCCTGGCGGCGGCCTTGCGGGCGGCTGCCAGCAACTTGTCCGTAACACCGGATACGGCTGACACTACTACCACGACCTTCTCTTCAGAGGCGTAGCGGGCCGCTATCTGAGCCGCGCCTTTGATCCGCTCGGCGCTGCCTACGGAGGTGCCGCCAAACTTCATCACTATCACAGCACACCCCCCAGCCGCAGTATGTCGCCCAGCACGCCCGAAGCGGTGACCTCTGCCCCCGCGCCCCTACCGCGTACGGCCAGGGGCTGGTCGCCGTAGCGCCGGGTGTGGAACACGAACAGGCTCTCGGTCCCGCTAAGGCTCCCAGCTACACTGTTCAGCGGCACCTCCCGCAGGGCCACGGAAGCCCCGGAGCTATCTATGCGGGCCAGGTAGCGCAAGACGTTGCCCTGCGCAGCCGCCTCCGCTACTCTAGCTGTATATTCAGCGTCTGAAGCGGGCAGTTGCTCCCAGAAGGCTGTAAGGGATATGTCACCTAAGCCTGGCGGGACCAATGACTCCACCTGTATGTCAGCCATGTTGAGCCGCATGCCAAGTCGCCGCGCCAGGATGAGGGCCTTGCGACGCGCGTCAACACCACCCAGGTCGTCGCGCGGGTCGGGTTCGGTGTAACCAAGGTCCTGGGCGGCGAGGAGGGCCTTGCTGAACGGCACACCTGCCTGTATCTGCGTGGATATGTAGCCCAGGGTGCCGCTGATGGCCGCGTCTATGGCCGTGACTTCGTCGCCGGTCTGTAGCAGGCCGTCGAGCACGTTGATTACCGGCAGGGCCGCGCCCACGGTCGTCTCGTAGAGGAAGCGGCCGCTGCCGCCGTATACCAGGGCATCGTAACGCTCGAAGTCTTCCGCGAGCGCCCACTTGTTGCAGAGAACGAGATTAGCGCCATGCTGCCGAGCCTGAAGGAGCGTGTCGTAGGCGTTGCGCTCGGCGGTCACATCTACGATTACCAACTCTCCGGCGGAGGCGGGGCTTCCCGAAGAGAATACCGCGTCGAGGAGAGGCAACGCAGAGTCTGAGGAGGCGGGAGCGAAGGTGGCGCGGGTGCCGAACGTGCCAGCAAGGTCCGCTAGCCGTCTGCCGCTGCCCTTGTCGCCAAGCGCCGTTTGCAGGTCGTCAGGACTCCAGCCGCCTTCCAGCAGCAGGAGGCCGGAGCGGTCGGCTATACCCTCGTAGCTCAGCCAGGGGTAACGTTCAGCCAGGTTGACGTAGTGCCGCACCAACGCCTGCCCTACCCCGCCGAGGCCAAGCTGCACTATCCGCAAGCGTCTTTCTCCATCAGATGGTTGATCTGCCATACATGTTGCGCTTTCTAGAGGTTACAGGAACCAGAGAGCCAATAATTGTCTATTTCACCCCGCCTTGTCATTTCGAACGCAGTGAGAAATCTCGTCCCTTAGCACCTAAAGCTACACCTTTCCAGTGGAACCCTATGCTCTTCAAGAA
>JALZHI010000020.1 GCA_030913985.1 Chloroflexota bacterium
CCGATGTGCCCTCTGCTTGCCATGCGCTCTATGAACTCGTAGAACGTAGAGCCAGGAGGCACGTCACTGAACGTCTGCCCGCTCACCTCGTTGAGGTACCCTGCGGAGTTAGCCACGATCTTGGCTATCTGTCCTCTGGTGACAGGGTTGCCGTAGCGGTACGAACCGTCAGAATACCCACCCAGGATGTGCTTGCAGGCAAGGCACTTCACGAAGGGGCGGAACGTGTTGCCGCGTGGCACGTCGTTGAAGTCGGAGTCTGCATCGCAAGTCTCTGCCGTGGGGCTAACCACAGGGGTCATGCTCGTGGTAGGAGCAGGAGTGCCGGGGCCGGGGCAGCCGTTAGGCGGGACGGGGTAGATGTCGCCATGTGCCTGGTGCGCGGGTAGTGCGTTCTCACTCACCTCGATCTGCACCCAAGGATTGCGCTCCGAACCTGTGCGGTGGCAGATAGCTACTCTACCGTTGCCAGGCGTGCGCGATGCTGTAGCCATAGCCGTGCCGGTGCCGGTCGCTGTTCTGGTGGTAGTGGTAGTGGCGCTTGCTACGCTGGTGCTGGTGCGAGTAGCCGTGGTCGTGCTGGTGCGAGTAGCTGTGGCAGTGCCTGTGGCTGTGGCTGTGCGAGTAGCTGTGGCTGTGCCTGTAGCAGTAGTGGTGGCGGTAGAGGTCAGCACCTGAGTAGCAGTGCCTGTAGCAGTGCCGGTCATAGTGCCTGTAGCTGTACCCGTGGCTGTGCCAGTAGCGGTGCCTGTGGCTGTACCGGTAGCTGTACCCGTAGCAGTGCCAGTAGCAGTGCCAGTAGCAGTGCCAGTAGCAGTGCCAGTAGCAGTACCTGTTGAGGTGCCAGTAGCGGTGCCGGTTGCTGTCAGCTCCTCAGTAGCCGTGCCCGTGGCGGTGAGGGTGAGTGTGGCAGTGATCGTGGGAGTCTCGGTAAAATTACCGTTGGGAGCACCGGGCGACTTACCCTGCGCGGTCTTGACGGGTAGGCTGGCGAATGCGCTGCCCACGAACAGACCTACGCCGAGCAAAATGGCAAGCATCGCGGTAACGCTCCACAAGGCTCTACGTGTTTCTTTATTCTTCATGTTTTACTTCCTCCTGTCCTTGCGGCGGACAATGAAAATATACGTAGCCCTGCGACTCTGCCGCTACGCTGGGAGTGTGACCCGTCTACCGGTTTGGGTGCTGTTATTCAGTTAGTTATCACCGATGGGTGAGTAGATGATAAATGTTGGTAGAACGTAAGCTGGACCGATAGAGAGCCGAGACAAATGTACGGGCCGACAGTTCGACTCGGCGAAGAAGGGAGGACAAAGACCTGGAGATGTCTGCATGAGCGCAAGAGGAGCAGCAATGCGCCCTCCACCTACCTCTTGCTATGCACCCGGAACAACAATATTGGCCCGGACCGATCATCAAACACTATCGCAGCATGCGCCCGGTGGTCACACCCGCTTCATTGCGGCAAAGGAACATACGACCACACTATGCTGGAAAAGAACCCAGGTTATCCTTCCCTACTACATAGCATATTACGTGCCATCATGGGCCTGCGGAGTCCCATCCTGTTCCTCAAAGGTTGTATCTTCACAGTTGTCTATACTTCGCCCTTAGTTGGTTGATGTTCAACATCCAGGAGCTACAATTGATACAATAGTCTCATGCACTATTCGGACCATTCCACGAACCGCAGCCGGGTAGAGTACCTGCGGGCCCGCTTGAGAAAGGCAGCCTTCGAGTCGCTGTACGGCCCCTTCGCCTGGCTGTACGACTGGGTGAGCAAGACTTTCTTCCTGGGCCAGTGGCGCACCTGGCAGCGGGCCGCCCTGCCTCACCTGCTTGGCACGCGGGTGCTTGAGGTGGGTATGGGCACGGGCAACATGCAGATAGACCTGCGCCGCCGGGGTTATCACGTGTGGGGTGTGGACCTGTCGCCCCAGATGCTCCACCAGGCCGCCAGGAAAGCTCGCCGCCGCAACCTACCGCCGTTCTGGGCGTGCCGCGCCCGCGCCGAGGCCCTCCCCTTCCCCTCCGCGTGCTTCGATTCGGTGGTGAGCACTTTCCCCAGCGAGTACATCATCGCGCCCGCCACCCTCTCGGAGATACGTAGGGTATTGTGTCCCGGCGGCAGGTTGGTGATAGTACCGGCGGGGTGGATCACGCCCAGGGACGCGCAGGGCAAGGCGTTCGAGGGCGTAGCCCGGCTGGTCTACGGCGACAATCGTGGCGGCTCCGACGCCCCGGCTCCGGCAACGAAGGAGCGAACGCCTCAAAACGCGGGCTGGGTATACTTGATGGAAGGGAAGCTGCGGGAGGCGGGTTTCGACGCCAACACCTACCTGGCGTCCAACGAGCGCGGGTCGGCGGTGGTAGTCGTGGCTGACACGAGGCTGGTAGATAGTAGCACCGGCGCAGTCATACCCGGCCCAATGAACCAGTGAGACTCGACAGCCTCGGAATAGTTTGGCCCCGCTGCAAATGTCGCTGCAAGCGAGGGTGGTAGTGCTATAGACCTAGCAACCCGAAGAACCACCAGTTCCCCACTACCGCCGCCGGCAAGAGCAGCAACACCGGCAGCGCGAAGTACGGCGAAAATACCCGCTCGCGCCCCAGCCTGCCTGTCGCCAGCGCCAGCACCAGGGCGATATAGCCAAGATTGAGCGTGAGCGGCACCAGCGCGGCAAGGGGGAACAGCGCCTGGTACACTATCAGCCCCGCGACCGTCACGTACAGCGCGTACAGCGCACCCGCGAGACTTACCAGCGCCGATACCGCGTAGCCCGCCGCTATCACCCCACGCCAGCCCCAGGCCAGCGCCCTGCGTACATCTACACTCTGCGACATCGCGACCTCCTTCCGAATGCTCGAACAAAGTGTAAGCGGGAGGGGCGATATTGGCTTCGGCAATCGCACCTATTTTGCACCATGTTCGGCGGCACGATGTAGGCAGTTTTGCCTAGAGACAAGTCACGCTCCGCGCAGGCCGCTGCTCTTCCGGTTGCGGCGACCCTGCCCCACCCTGTCATCCTGAACGCAGTGAAGGATCTAAGATGCTGCGGCTAGTCCCTAAGTTGAACCTGCGGCCATCGTAGGTGAGGTTCAACGGCGTCCCTACTCACCTTTTTGAGATCCTTCGCTACGCTCAGGATGACAAGAAGGGGCAGGGTCGCCGTAAATGGGGGCGCATGAACTTACCCGGTGGCAGTTGGGTATACCAGGTGCTACAATGTTGCGTATGCCCTGGCGTGCTATTGCCCAAGGAGGCGCACTATGAAGACAATAGGCGTTTTAGGTGGCCTCGGCCCTCAAGCCACGATGGACTTCGAGGCGAGAGTGCATGCCGCGTCCCAGAAGCTGATACCACCGCGAGCCAACAGCGGCTACCCGCCGATGATTGTCTACTACCACCGGACCGCGCCCATCGTGGTGGATGAAAACAGCCAGCCAGTCTTCCCGGTAGAGATGCACCCCGCCCTGCGCGAGAAGTTAGAGGCATTCGGCAAGTTAGCCGACTTCCTCGTGATTACCGCGAACGGCCCGCACATGCTTAAGGACGTCTTCGAGCAGGCATCCGGGCTTAAGGTGTTGAGCATAATAGACGTAACGCTCCAAGAGGCGCAAAATCGCGGCTGGCGCAAGCTAGGGTTGCTGGGATTGGGCGAGCCACGCGTCTACATGGCACCGCTGGACCAACTGGGCGCGCCCTACGAGACGCTATCGGGCGAACTCGAGGAACTCCGAAACAGCCTGGACCGCGCCATAATCGCCCTGATGGAAGGCAGAGCAGGCCCCGGTGAAACCGCAATCGCAATGGAGGCAGTCGAAGCCCTGCGCGGCAAAGGCGCAGACGGCATAATCCTCGGCTGCACCGAGATACCGTTGCTGCTAGGCGAAGCCGCCCTAGCTCCCGACCTCATCAACCCCGCCGCCCTGCTGGCGGAAGCCACTGTCAGGTACGCACTGGAATAAGGGGACGATGGACGATGGACGATGGTAGGAGACGGAACCGCCAAGACGCAGAGGACGCCAAGGACGCGCCAAGAGGATGAATGGTTAGATGCTATCCGTCAACGCACAACTCATAACTCATAACTCATAACTCATAACTTCTCCATCGTCTATCGTCTATCGTCTATCGTCCATCGTCCATCTCACACTTCTACCAAGAGCAGGAACCCGGTGGGGCTGGCGAACTGGTAATCTCCCTGGTCAGGCTCGGTGAATAGATAGGTGCGGCCGTTGAAGTCGGCTCTATGGCCGGGGCCTATGTCGAGGCGCGGGCTGGTCTCCACGATGTAGAGGCAGATGTTCATCAAGGTGTGGTACACGCTGTCGGTCATGCCCCGATCCTGTATGTATATGCCGATTTCGGGGCGGCCAAACTGCTCCATGCCGTAGGTGCGCAGCAGGTACCGCTCGTGAGGCTCAACTTCGGTGGCGTTGAAGGTCACCACGCCCACCCACAGCGGGATGGGAAGGGTGTCGCCGGGGCGTATGGGCAGGTACTCGGCCAATAGCTCAACAGGTTGGGCCAGGGCCGCCCGTTCGTTCAGGATGCCGATACCGCCCTGCGTGATGAGCGCGGTTGCCGCCTGGTAGAGGGCAGTTAGCTGTTCCGGTGGGTTGTCGGAGCCGCCCAGGTAGAGCAGGCGAACGGCCGCCCGGTGGGACATCAGCAAGGCGCGCTGCTCGTCAGGCATAGGAGATACGGCCACCGTCTGTGCCAGCACCTCTTCGCGAACGGGCGCGTTCAAGGCTATCATGGCGATCTCGTGCCCCTCGAACCGCGCCACACCACCTACCACCGGCACGCTCGTGTTCCCTTCCACCCTGGCCCATTCGACCGTGCTCGGCCCCACAAGCTGCCGCAACACCATCTCCATGCCGCGTGCATCAAGCGCGGGCATGCCCTGGTACAGCACCGTGCACGCCTGCTTCGCGTCCAGCCGCAGCCCCTTGCCGCCCCCACCGCCACCGTTGCCTGATGAATCGCTCACTGCCCGCCCTTCCTGCATATGACATTCTGCCCATCGTACCTGGGTATGTTAACCGCAAAGGCGCAAAGAGCGCAAAGGTACGCGGAGATATAGGTAGGTGTTCCAAGCAAGAGGAGCAGGATACAACACGATGTACCCTGCTCCTCTTGCACGAAGCAGTCTCACAAGATGGCAGCCCCGAGTAGTGGCGACAAAGTCCAAACTTTGTCATTTCGAACGTAGTGAGAAATCTCGTCCCTCAGCACGCCGTACCACCTTTCTTTCAGCAGCACAGTGACAAAAGAAAGGGGGAACATCCAGGTGAAGGACGAGATTTCTCACTACGTTCGAAATGACAAGGTGGGGCTTTGGGTGCTAATATCGGGCGATTAGTGGCCGGGATCGATGGGGTCCTCACAATTAGGGAAGAAGGTGTTGTTCACTATCTTGGCTACCTGGCCTCGTGTGGCGTTGTTGCCGGGGCGGAAGTACGGGCGGTTGTTGGGGCCGACGCACGGTTCCGTGGGCGTGGAGTTGCACGGGTAGCCGCTCATGATGCCCTCCTGGGTCAGAGCCTCTATGTACGTATGGAAGGCGTTGGAGGGTGGCACGTCCTCGAAGGTCTGCCCGCCTGCCGGGGAGAAGCGAATGCCGTTATCCGCGGCTTCAAACACGATCTTGGCGATCTGCCCGCGTGTGGCGTTGTTGCCGGGTCGGAAGTACGGGCGGTTGTTGGGGCCAACGCACGGTTCCGCCGGTATGGAGTTGCATGGGTAGCCTGAGATCGCTCCGTTTGTAGCCAGCCTGTACACGACCTCGTAGAAGGTGTCGCCGGGCGGCACGTCCTGGAATAGCTGCTGGTCGGGCGTTTCGTTGAACCCAGCAGCGTTGGAGACTATCTTGGCTAGCTGGGCGCGTGTGACGTTGTTGCCGGGCCTAAAGGTGTTGTCGGCGTAGCCGGAGAGTATGTGGCGGCAGGAGAGGCAGCGCACGAACTCGTAGAAAGTGCTGCCCTGCGGCACGTCCGAGTAGTTCACCACGCAGGGAGTAGGCGTGGCGCTGGGCGTGACGACGGGTGTGGGCGTGTTGATCAAGTAGGGCATGGGCGCGACCGGGAAGTTCTCTCCAACCAGGGCTACGTTCGAGTCGAACCGCTGGGCGAATACGTCGGAATCTCCCTGCCGGTCATCGCCGAAGGTGACGAGGAACAAGGTCGAACCGGCACCGGTCGTGACAGACGGGTTGATTTCGCGGTCGGGGCCGGTCGATATCAGCATGTCAGTACCGGATAGCCCACCACCTGTGGACACGACCTGCCCTCGAATCTCGTAGTCAGATGACCCGAGGGACTGCCACACGACCAGGTACTTTGCGGCCGTGCTGCTATACGCGACTCTTGGGTTCTCCTGGCCGTTGGTGGCGGTATTTATGGGGTAGTTGCTACCTATCAGCGAGCCGTTGGTCTCCACCAACTGGGCATAGATGTCTTTGTAGTCGTTGCGCTGGTCTTCCCACACTACGAGCCAGTCGTGAGAGGTACTATTGTAGCCGATGGCCGGAAGATGAGCATTGATATTGGGTTCGGAGATGTCGATAGTACCGGGCTGAACGGTGCCGATGCCCGTGACTCGGCGAGCCTTTATCAAGTGGCCGACCGCTGGAGCATGCCTGTAAGCGACCAGGAACTCCTTGGTCAGGCTGCTGTAAGACACTGCCGGACTCAATTCTGTCGCGTTTGTAGCTGCTATGTCAATGACGCTAGCTTGCGGGATACCGGTGCCGGATACTCGCCTACCGCGAATATTGAACACCTGGCCCTGCAAATATTCGTTCCAAACAACCAGGTACTGGCTGTCGCCTGCACTATAGGCCATAGCAGTATTGCTCTTGCTTTCTGTGCCGCTGGAAATCTCAAAGGCCCCGCCTATGAGGGTGCCGGTGGCGGATACGCGCTGTCCGTATATCTTGGAGGCGCTCTGCCATGTGACGAGGTACTCATTAGCGGCACCGGAGTTGTAGGCGATTGCAGCGTCCTGCTCGAACTCCTCAGTAGCAGCAATCGCGAAGTTGGTGCCCAGCATAGTGCCATCGGCGTCTACGCGCTGCCCGTAGATGTCCCACCCACCGTTGCGGGCATCCTCCCAGACGACCAGGAACTCGGTATTGGCCGAGTTGTAAGCGGAGGCTGAGTCGCCTTGAGTATTCAATGCCACGGGCGCGGCTGGGTCAGCGGCCTGTGGTTTGGAGTCGCTGCCCTGCGCGCTCTTGCCCTCGCCCCCAGGTGTCGCTCCGTATACTGTGCTGCTCAATATCAGTATGCCCAACAGGAGTGCCGGTACCATCGTGAAGATTGATAACAGTTGCTTGCGGCGCATCTCGTTCCCCTTCTTGCTGTTTATGGTGTGATTTGTGTTTCTCATGGTAGACAGGCTTACGCTGCCCACGTACCTATTCTGCACGAGGACGAAGGGGAAAACATCGCGTGAATCAATTAATTGTTCGGTGTGGGGTATTAATTAGGGTTGGTCCAGTCTTCAGTGTGGCGCGCGCCGGGCAAACAGAAAGTGAAGTTGACATCAACCTTGCTTAAGGTGTCAACTTCACTTCTTGAGCGGTTTCCGAGGGAACAGCGTAAATGGTGGTGCGGTTTATAGGAGCGGCAAGCGGTCTAAGACTCCACGCCCCGCGACAGGTAGTACGTCACTACGAAGGTGCGGTACGCCTCCAGCACGTTGTCGAACCGCCACTGCAACGTGCGCCCGTCCACCCGCTCGGCACCGGGCAGTAGCGCGGAAGCGTCGGCGTGGAGGGTCTCCTTGAAGGTGAGGCGCATGGTCACGGGCAAGGTAAGATGCAGGGGTGCGGGGCCTCGACCTTCCGCCGCATCGCGCACCGCCTGCTCCGCCTCGCGCTCTATCGCCTCTCGCGCCTCCTGCACGCTCATCAGGTGCCGGGCGGCCAGGCGGGTAATGCCCTCTTTCACGGCCACACCGCGCAGGTTGTCGCCCAGTTGCGACCGCAGCCCGGCTATGGTGGCGGTGTCGCCGGTGACCAGGCCCACGGGCACGCCGTAGTGCCCCGCCACGGCCGCGTTGATGGTGCCCTCGCTGCAAATGAGGTCGTTGAGGCGCAGCTCGTAGGCGTGGTAGGTATGGTTGAGGTTGCCCTCGGCCACGCCCGCCGCCGCGTGGTAGCCGACGAAGAGGGCCACGCCGAAGCTGCTGTCGAGGCCCTCCACCATGAAGCCCGGCTTGAAGCGGCCCGCGATCAGCCTGGCGCGTGGGTGCAGCTCGTCGGGCACGAGGTTGCGCATGAGGTAGTGCCCGTCGTTCACGAGCACGTCGGTGGCCCCGGCGGCAAGCGCGCCCGACACGGCGGCGTTCACCTCGGCGGTGAGCAGGCGGCAGGCGTGGCGGTAGTCGGCGGAGGCGCTGTCAAAAAGCTGGTCGCGGTCCACGACGCCGCACACACCGTCGAGGTCGCAGGAGATGTAGATTTTCAATCAGGCTAGGCTTCTTAAGTGGGAATATGGATTACGATAGATAATACACGTCTTCAGGCGGCGCGTTCCGAACGAACTCTTGATTCGATATCACTTTGACATGCAGATAGCCTTCGGGACTCAGATATCTACGAGCGTGGGAAGAGTGGAACCCACGGTGTTTCCTTATAGTTACGACCTTCTTTGTAGAGTATCGGTAAGGTGTTATTCGGTACTGCATCAGGAAACACTATTAAAGCCTGTGAATTCTCCCAGCCGAGCGGCATTTTAGGTTCCAATACGGAACCTATACGATGAGCAATTTCGCGCGCACGTTCTCTATCCTCGAAAGTGGAGAATATGTCATTTTCATGGGAGAATGCCTTATCTGCTACTGTTAATATGTCTCTGCACACGATTATTAGATCAGTGCTCAACTGATCGTTAAGATGTTCAATTCCCTCTTCGTAGCCGGCGACTGCAGCATAAACAAGTAGCACACGCTTCTTCCAATCTAAGACGTGCTGCTCCAATAGTGGTATAATATTCCTCTTGATGTCCGAAGTGGCTGACTGTCCGCTGCCAATAAAGTCGTCAACGCAGATAAGTACAGAGTACGGTCTATTGTTAAATCCAATTTTCGGTACTATATCCAGAGCGTTTCCCGCATGGTCGGTGAGAAGCCTGTTGTTGCTCCGATATCCTCTCACGGTTACACTGCCGCTCTTGCCATCTGGATCCGCGTGCGTGATATACCAATTCTCTAGACGATCCCTACTATCCAATACCTGTGGGAAACCCTTTTCCGCTGCTTTACGGCGGATAAGCGTATGCAATTCGGTCAATGCGAAATGATAACGCGCTGTTGTGTATAATCCCTTGTCCCTAACGCCTGTCAGCAGCTTGATCATCAATCGCTGATCATCAATACTGCCGAATTGAGCAGCCCATACACGGATGAGGTCCATGGATAGTTCCTGTCCCCTATACGATAGACCACGTGCTGCTTCATATACTTCCTCCGCAGATAATTCAGTACGTCGACCGCCGCCCCCGCCAACCCGCCCACCTAGAATATAGGAATCCCGCAACTCAACCGCCCCCCTGCGCTTCAGCCACATTGCAAATAGAGGCACTCGAAAGCGAATGTAATCACTCCTTTCAGGGTCGGCCTCAAGAATACCGCGCGTGAGCAGCTGTTGTAGATGTTGCTCTATTTCGTCGGTCCTTAGATTCTCGCTATTCTTTGCTACCTTGGTTCTCGAGACGTACTGGAGTGGCGACTGTTGCGTCTTGCTCAACGCTAATATTGTGTGGACCGATTTCTTTTCATATTGGAGGCGCTCATCATCTTCTTCCTTAGGAGAGTCCGACCAGAAATGTTCATAGCTAGTTCGCGTACTGTTGGAGGCGAGTGCCTCAGCTACCTCCCGCACGTCATGACGCACAATCCAGCGGTCGCGCCTTTCCAATACCCTCACCCATATGTTGATGCAGAGCATTGTCGCAAAATAAGGATTGCCAGCGGACCATAATGCTACTTCGTCAATAGCATCGTCTGAAACGGTAATGTAATCAGTAGTTGGTTCGCGTATTAGCTTTACTAATGCAACCCGGTCCAAGTAATCAAGAATGAGAGAATTCACCTGATTGAGACGCTGTGATTGCTCTTGTATTATAGATGGTAGCCGTTCACTTCCCACGAAGAAAAACGATATACCACTATCGATGAGAGCACGTAACGCCGAGAAGAAGATACGACCTGTGGAACCTGTGAATAGCTGTGTAGGCAAGTCATTGAAGTCATCTATCACCAGGGCAATCTGCAATGGATGCTTGACTGAGAAGTGACGCATAAACGTGGTAAAAGTGGGGTTGAAGCCATCTCGGAACTCCGTCACAGGTGGCAATTCTACATTAGCCCGCTCTTCGAAGCGCGTCTGATAGGCCTCCAAGATTCTCTCGGCCAAGTCATGACCCAGCCGACCCAAGTCTTCGTTGTCGCCTACCGCGCTAATCTCACCTATGTTAACATAAATGGGCAACGCAGATGTGCTCCGACTAAGTTCTGCAAGGAAGACTTGAACTAAAGATGTCTTACCTACGCGTTTTTGCCCCGTGATCATAAAAGAGCCACGACCCTGGAAACCTAAGCGCAGTCGCCGCAGGTCATCTTCACGACCCTTGAGGCCTTTTGGATCCTTGATGGATTGGATTCTATAGGGCGTTACCATATATTCTAATTCGGTCCAGTCAATAGCAGGTTGTTGTTCTACTGTAAGTCGACCGTCTTGCTGCTTCTCGGACTCCCGTTCCACCCATTCTAGGTGATATTTGATCTTCAACGGTGCTTCTCGCTCGATCCGAAGCAAAGGAATACGTGCTATTCTCTGCTCATCTGGATCAAGCCTGCCCAGGAAATGGGACTCTATGTAAGTAGTGACCTCATTGCTATCTTGTAATTCAATATGTAAGTCACATTCTTCGGCTAGTCCTTTACCCCTATTTGAGATCTGAACTTCTAAGATTTGTTCACCGTTTACGGGTGAAGGTAGCGGTTTAACCGCTTGGACTTTGAGAATTGGGTATTTGGCATTGATTATCGGTAAGTAGTGCTCAAGAATGGCTTTCTGAATGGCAAGCCCTAAAGGTGCAAAGAGCGTAGCTGCCCAATGCGAGCCAACGGTACGTACTTCCTCTAGCAAGTTGCGCGCATCACGTTCGAACTCTCGGTAGACATGTTCGTTGTTCTCTACTGGAGCCTTAATGTAGGCATCGAACCTCGACTCAAGTAACGCCTTAAGCCGGAAAAGGAGCGGTCTTTCGTAAACAAAAACTATGCTTTGGAGTCGGGCCAATTGTTTCGAGAGTCTTGGCCTCTCGTTGTTGAGGCGATTAATCGTAGCATCAATAGCTATCTCTTGCACTAGGGATCGGAGTTCTCCAACTCTCTCACTGAACATCGTCACGGCCCACTCGAATTGCTGATGGGATCCTTTGACCCTTTCTGGCTCCCGCTTGTCTGCCATGTACTCATTAATCCATGACTGTATTACCCTTCCAAATAACTCCCGAGTCTTTTCAGATAGACCAGCGTCATCGTAGATGGTTTCCCTGATAGTGCCTACCAGCAGCAAACTTCGTACTGCTGCAGCTTGTATTTCCTTCTGGGTACTAGTGAGGCCCGAGCGTAATATATCCTCCAGATCACCGTCCGGCCGGGACGGTAGCCCAGCACCACGCACGCCTGCCCTGATGACAGCAGACGTAGCATCCAAGATGTCAGCAGGTGTCGCAGGCGGGTGGCGCTGGAGAAGCCCAATTGACGCTAACCAATAAGCTTGTGCCTCTGTTGATTTATCGCGACCTTCCAGCATTACTGCTACTGATTGGGCATACTTAATCCATGCTGCTCCGGCAATTTTCCCCTTCTGGGGATCGGGCATGAGATCTAAGCGATCTAAGTCACGCTCACTTAGCAGTAGCGCGTCGAGGTGATCCCAAAGCCACAAATCTCGCGCGAGTACATTATCAAAAACACCAGGTAACTGATCTGAAATCGGGTAATAGTTTGTAACCATAAATGCTAAGCCCTGTATCCATCCTCAACAGCACTGAGTTTGCGTTGCAGTTCCTCTAACTTTGTCCCATATTCAGGCCGCCAATGCCCGGGCTCGTGACCGAGGTCAATGCGGAGTCTTTCGATTATTGTATCTCGCTCTCCCTTCATTAGATCGCTCAGACTTAGAGTACCTTCTGCGCATTGAATAACTGCTCTCCTGAACTTCACAAGTGCCTTTCTAGTTTCGGTCGACATGTAGAGCGCAGGTTTCCCATATATACACGCGTTCAGTTTTTCAGCCAGTTCCATAAGCGTTGCCTGACTAGGTGCGGTATTGATGAGTGGCTGCAGATTATGACTCGACAAGACAGCTATGGGACTTAGGACCTCATCATATACTTCGCAACGTTTCTTAAGAAGCTCTAATTCTACATTGTTTGCGAACTCTCTTGCCCACTTGGCTCTCTCATGAGCAAAGCGACGTTCCTCAAGTTCGGCAGCCTTATGCCATTTCCGTCTATCCAGCCATTGGCTAGAAAGACTTACTATGGTAGTTATTAAGACGCCTGCTAATGCAAATATCGCGACAATTATGGCAGTTCTAGTATTTGCATCCATGCTCCTCAGCAACCTCCTGGGCTCTCGGTTACCGGCTAGTCAGTCTCACATGTTGCACTGAACTTTTCGCTTTCGATATTAAAACCAGCAACGAGTATTCTGTATACCGTAGAGAATAATTCCAGGGCAAACGAAAGTAAAGTACCCTACGCTACAGTTCCAAATTAGCCTCACCCTCCGTAGGCGGGGGAGGGCTTGTCAATTGCAGGCCGTAAATCTCGTCGGCCAGGCCCATCTCTATGCACTCCTGGGCGGTGAGGAAGCGGTCGCGGCCCGAATAGATGTATTTGCCCCACCAGTCCGGGTCGTGCTTGCCGGAGCGCTGGGCGAAGATGTTGCTTATCAGGTTCCTGTAATGCCGGGCCAGCAGGCCGTAGTCGTGGAAGACCTTCTCCTCGTCGCCCGTAAGCTGCCACTGGGGCGAGTGTAGCATCAGCGTGGAGAAGGAGCCCATCAGCCGCCTGTCGCCGGCCTGGAAGATGATCGCGCCCATCGAGTAGGCGTAGCCGGTGACCACCGTGTTGATAGTCACCCCGTAGAGCGTGCGCAGGCGGTAGATCATCTGCATCATCGCCAGGCCCGCGCCTATCGCGCCGCCGCCCGAATTGATGTAGACGGTGATAGGCTGGCTGGGGTCGCCTTCCCGCTGCACCGCCATAGACGTAAGCGCCTGCCCCATGTGCTCCGCCGCCTGGTCGGTCACTTCCCCCAGGAAATAGATACCGCTCGCCTCCAGGTGCCGCGCACGCTCGATGCTGCGCGCAATAAGCTCAGAAAGATCGAACATCAGGCTCCAGTCACTCCAATCCAAAGTCTGCCCACGTCATGCGCATTATAGCATTATGGATGCCAGGCTGTGGAAGGGGAGGACGATGGACGATGGACGATAGACGATGGAAAGAAACGCCTCCTATCGTCCATCGTCCATCGTCCGCTTGCCTCCCCTTCGCTTCTGCATTACAATTCCCCGCATGGACTTCTTCTACTTCCTGGGGCTGGGGGCTACGGGGTTCGCAGCGGGGCTGATGGGTGCGCTGCTGGGACTGGGCGGCGGGGTGTTCGTGGTGCCCGCGCTGGTGCTCATATTCCAGGTGCCGACGATTGTGGCGATAGGCACCAGCAACGTGGCGGTGGTGGCGACCTCCACGGCGGGGGCCGCGTCCTACGTCAAGCAGCGCCTGAGCAACATCCGGCTGGGGCTGGTGCTGCTGATCTCGACCACCGTGGCGGCCATCATCAGCTCGCTCGTGGCCGAGTACCTGTCCGGCCAGGTGCTCAGCGGCCTCTTCGCCGTCGTCCTGCTCTACACCGCGTTCACGATGCTGAGGGGAAGGCCCCAGCAGCCGATGACCGGCGACGAGGCCGCCGCTGCCGAACTCGCCAGGACCGGCCTCAACCTGGACCTGCGCGCCAGCTACTACGACGCCGCCACCGGCAAGCACGTAGACTACACCCCCACGAACGTGCGCACGGGCTTCAGTATCAGCGCGATTGCGGGGGTAATCGCGGGCCTGCTTGGCGTGGGCGGGGGCATCGTGCAGGTGCCCGTGATGAACCTGCTGATGCGCGTGCCCCTCAAGGTAGCCAGCGCCACCAGCAACTACATGATAGGCGTCACAGCCACCAGCGCCGCATTCGTCCGCTACACCCACGGCGACATCAACCTGCTCATCGCCGTGCCCACCGCCCTGTCCGTCTTCCTGGGTGCGAGGGTGGGCGCGTGGCTCGTCCCGCGCACCCCCAACGAGCGACTCCGCGTCATTTTCGGCTGGGTATCGGTAGTCATCGCCCTGCTGATGGTGGCGCAGGCGCTGGGACTATATGAGAGGTGAGGCTGAAACGTGAAACGTGAAACGTGAAACGTGATGCGGCTTGTGATGTTCGGTATGTGAATGCGACTCTATTAGGGGAACAGAACCAAAGCCCCTTCTGTCATCCTGAGCGTAGCGAAGGATCTCAAGAAGGTGAGTAGGGGTGCTGTTGAATGAACGGAGAATGGTGCTGAAGGTTCAACGTAGTGGTAGGGGCAACATCTGAGATCCTTCGCTGCGCTCAGAGGGTGTCTAATAAAGGGGTAGAGAGTGGAAGGGAAGAGTGAGGACAAGGGTTATCATGGGTGAGCGGACCTGTAAAGTAGGCTCTATGGACACATCGGGTGCTCTCTCCTGTGCTCCTTCCAACCTGTATAACCTTGTTTTTGTGCCTAAATCTACCCACTGCCTTTATTAGACACCCTCTCAGGATGACAGGGGGGAGCAGGGTTCCGTAATAGGAGCGGCCCCGCATCCACGCAGCAATTACCACAAGTCGAATCACGTTTCAGAAACCATGGAAGCAACAAACGCGCAAAACCGAGATGATCGCACATACACCTGGGCCGCTTTCACGTTGCGGGCGGGGATGTTTACCAGTTTTGCCGCCATGCTGGTGGGGCTGGGCTGGTGGATGTTGAGCGGGTCGCCGGGCGGGCAAGCATTGGCCCAAGAGGTCATGCCGTTCGACCGCTTGCTGCCGGAGTTGCTGGCGCTCAACCCGCTGGCGTTGGTGAACGTGGGGGTGCTGCTGTTGCTGTCCACGCCTGGCGTCACGCTGATAGCGCAGTTCGTGGCCTTCGCCCTGGCACGTAACTGGCTCTACGGTGGCATTACCGCCTTCATCGCCATTGCAATCGCGTTCAGCCTGGCGCTGTCGCTGGGGCTGATAAGGCTGTTCTAGGGGCGCAGTAAGAGGGGCACAGGGGGCGGCGTTGAACCTGTTTGTGTGCGAATGTCGTATACTCTAGTGTAGCCCTCATTTTATTACCGCACGCGGCCCCTCCTCAACGCCAATGCCGGCGCTAGACCTGTTTGCCTGAATGATGTACCAACCCAGTTCACCTTCACCGGACCCTCAGTGGTCGGCACCGCGCCCGCCGCAGAACGAGGGGGAGGAGTTCGGGCCGTCACGTCCCTACTCGCCGCCCCCCACCTATCTCCCGGCACCCGTGCCCCCTGCCGGTTACGCGAGCGCCGCGCGTGCCGCTCGCACCTGGATCCGCATACCCCTGGAGCGGCCCTTCTGGTCCACTCTCCTGCTGGCTATCATGGTGGTGCTATTCGCCGTCGTGACCCTCCTCAACGGTAATCTTTCGATATTACCCTTCACACTGACCGACCCGATCAGCGAATGGGGCGCGAAGGTCAACCAGCGGGTGGTGTTCGAGGGCCAGTGGTGGCGGCTCTTCACGGTGATGTTCCTGCACAACGGGCTGCTCCACATCCTGAGCAACGGCTACGCCCTCTACGTGATAGGCAGCGAGGTGGAGGGGCTGTTCGGCAGGCGGCGCTTCCTGGCAGTCTTCTTCATATCCGGGCTGGCGGGCAGCGTGGCTAGCGTGGCGATGTCGCCATTCAACATACCGGGTGTGGGCGCGTCAGGGGCGATATTCGGCTTGATTGGGGCGCTTGGGGTCTATTTCGGCCTGCACAGGAGCCTGTTCGGTGCGAGGGGCAACATCCAGTTCTGGAACATCATCTTCATCGTGGTGATTAACCTGGGCTTTGGCTTCTCCGGCATCCTGCCCATCGACAACTCGGCCCACCTGGGCGGGCTTATAGGCGGGGTGCTGATAGGCTACATCCTCTGCCCGCGCTACACCCTGGGCGAATGGGAGCTACCGAACGTGCGCGGCCTGGTGGACGTGAACAAAGGTCGGCTGCCCTGGATCGCGGCGGGGGTGTTCGCCCTGGTGACGTTCGCTATATTCCTGGTGCTGGTGATACTGTTCACGCAGGACTATCTGCAACCTGATTACGCGCCGACAGTGTTCCTCAGGCGCTAACGCACTAACGCACTAGCGTACAGCCCACACACGGGAATAGCATTTCAGGAGCGACGACGCTTGTTCAAACAATACCTGTGGACCCCCTGGCGTATGGCCTACGTAAGCGGCAAGGAAGATGAAGGGGCGGGCAGCCAGGGCGCTAACGAGACCGCTCCCCAGGAGACCGGCCCCATGCCCAAAGAAGTCCCCTCGCCGGAAAGCACCGGCTGCGTCTTCTGCGACCGCATCCGCCTCTCGCCCGACCACGACCGCTCTAGTCTGATCTTGCTGCGAGGCGAGCGCAACTTCGCCATACTGAACCTCTATCCCTACAACTCCGCGCACCTTATGCTGGTGCCTTACGAGCATACCGCCGACTTCGCCGGGCTGGACCGCGAGACGGTAGCCGAGATGATGGACCTGGCGCAACGCATGCTGGCGGCCATCAAGGAGGAGTACGCCCCCGAAGGGTTCAATCTGGGCATGAACCTGGGCCGGATAGCGGGCGCGGGAGTGGCCGACCACGTACACATGCACGTCGTACCCCGCTGGGGAGGCGACACCAACTTCATGCCCGTGGTAGGCGCGACCAAAGTGATGCCCGAACTACTCGAAACCACCTACGACAGGCTCAAGAGGCGGCTAGAGTAGCAGGCATAAGGTTTCCGAGATTAGAAAGATTACTAGGCTACAGCCATTTTCTTGAAGCCTTGAATCGCTTTCATGAGTTTCATGCCTGCGGTCCAAGTCAACTCATCACCCTCAAAATCACACCGATAAAGACCCTGCAAATTCGATGGAATGTGCAGTCGTTTGTCCCATAGCAACACAACACGTCGGTCGTAGAGTACGAAAGCAGCACCTATTTCTATAAGTACATTCTCGTTCAGAGCGTAACCACCCGTACTATCTTTGCGCCTTTCATCAACACTCACAATAATAATACCAGCTTGACAGCGCCTCATGGCATTGAGAACCTTCTCAGGAACTGGAATAGCAGTGGTCTCCTCGTTTTCAGCAACTTCGCTCTCAAAGTCAGCAAGGTCCAGCATAGCTTGAACCTGCTCTACAATATCCATGTTTCGTCCATGTGCAATAAAGACCCGCATGGTATCTTGTGCCATGGTTGTTGCTGGCGTAGCGTCATTCTGCGTTTCTGTTTCTACGCCGCCTTTGTTATCTGAAGCGTCCTGTTCTACAGCAACACCATCCAGGCCGGAATTGGCCGATTCCACCCACGGAGGAGCACTGGGACCGGCCTCTATATACTCCTGCATGGAAGCGTAGTCTACATCTAAGCGCGTGGCCTGTCCGTGTCTGCCTTTGGTAAGCTTCCCCAGTTTAGCCGCTTGGCATAAATGAAAGAAGCATATAGCATTGTCCTTGATGGTATTCTCGTTCTCAGTGCCAATAGCTTCTTTATGATGTTCGAACCAATGCGCAGCTACATCAACGTTAGTAACTGGATCTAGACGTTGGTAATAGATGCGCTCCAGCATAGAACGGTATGGGACCACACTGTCTAGCATGCTCCGGCATATCTGCGCTTCGTTTTCAGGGTGCCGAGCCAACTCCCAACCTAATGAAGTTAGCTTTAGCCTATCACCTTCTCTAGTTACAATTCCCCATACCCTATATGCTGTTATCTTTCGAGGGTCCAATGCCTTCTCTATTGCAGCCTTTGCTTCGTTGATAGTTGCGCCAGTAGCTTTAGTTTTCAGGTAACGAACAATCTGACGCACATCATCCATTGTTGTATTAACAGGTAAAGTCATATCATATACTCCTGAAGGTATACTAGAGAAGTAAAATTACTAGCATCAACATTATACATCCAGGATATAAGTGGTGGAAAAGATGTGCCTTCACTGTTAGGCTGATGTTAGACCCGGTCCTGCGCTTGAAGGACGCCACGGCCTAGTAGCCGGCCGGGGATGAAGCGGGCGACGTGGACCAGCACCCTGTTCCGCAGGCCCGTTATAACCAGCATCCGGCCCTTGACCATGCCCCGGTAGCCTATGCGGGCGACCGTGCGGGCGTCCATCATACCGCCGCCCGCTAGCAGGCGCGATTCCTCCATGTTGCCCCTTTCCTGGAAGCCCGTCTCGGTCAGGCCGGGGCACAGGGCGGTGACGGTAACGCCGGTGCCCTCCAGTTCCACCGCGAGCGCCTCGGAGAAAGAGAGCACGTAGGCCTTGCTCGCGTAATACACTGACATGAGCGGCCCCGGAAAGAAGGCGGCGACGGAGGCCAGGTTGAGCACCTTGCCCCACCCTCGCTCCACCATGCCGGGCACGAAGAGCTTGGTCAGGTGCGTCAACGCCACGATGTTGACCTGCATCAACTGTAGCTCCTTCTCCAAGTCCGTCTCTAGGAACCTGCCGAACACCGTGAAGCCCGCGTTGTTCACCAGCACGTCCACCGCTATGCCCCCGCGCTGCAACTCGTCAAATATCTCCTGCGGGGCGGATGGCTGCGCGAGGTCTTTGACAATCACATGCACGCTAATGCCTGCCCTGGCTTCGTACTGCTGCTTCATCTCGTTCAGCTTGTCAGCGCTACGTGCCACCAGCACGAGGTTGTACCCATCCCGCGCGAACAGCCGCGTAAGCTCGTACCCTATGCCGCCTGAAGCCCCGGTGACCAGGGCCGTCTTGCCTGTGTTCGCGCTCATCTGTAGCTCCTTTTGGACGATGGACGATGGACGATTGCGCTTACAGCTATTGCTCATGGGTGAGCTTGAGCTGTTTTGCCAGTAGGTAGAGTTCGGCTAGCTCCGGCCTGCCCTGCGCTCTATAGCGATTGGCGGCTTCCTCGACTGGGAGCAGGTGCACGTAGCGTACGGGTTCGCCACCCTCCGGCACCTGAGGAGGTCCTACGATCTCTATCTCGGCGTACGCCACCAGGCGGTAGAAGTCGGGGTGGGGTATGTGAGGGCGGTAAGGTGTTGGAGCGGTGGAATGGCAGTACCAAACGCCAAACGGCTCCAGGCTCAACAGTCTCGCACCCGCTTCCTCTATAAGTTCCCGCTCAATCGCTTCGCGGTAGCTCTCCCCCGGTTCCAGGGTGCCGCCGATTATCTCTAGCAGGCCGTTATCCAGTTCGATTTGTGCTACTTGGTCGCCCGCGAACGGCACTATGCTTATATTACTCACCAGCGTGGCGGGCGGATTGTTCCCCAGCAACGCGAAGCGGCACTCCACGGTACCCCAGGTGACGGGGCCAAACAGGTTGGGGTATTGGGCGGCCAGGTCTTGCTGCATATTACAAGCTGCCGGTGAACTCGGCTAGAGCGGCATTGTACTGCTGGGACTGTTCCAGCGGCAGCATATGCCCGGCATCTCCCACTACCAACAACCAGGCACCGGGTATGCGAGCAGCCAGGTACTCGCTGTACCTGGGTGGCGTCATCTCGTCCCGCGCGCCCGCTATGCACATAGACGGCACGGCAACTCCATCCAGCCCCGCCATGACGTCGAAGTGGTCGCAAGCCTCGTAGTCGGCCAGCGTCACGGACTGCGGAGTGCGCTGAAGTTGGCGACGAGTGCCATTCAGGCGCGCTTTCTGGGTGTAAGTAAGTGGCTCGCCGGCATCAGCGAAACTACGCGCGATGATGAAGTCGATAGCGGCAGAGTAATCACCGCGCAGCAATTCGAGCAGTTGTTGGTCTACCCGCAGCCGCGCCCCCGTTCCGGTAAGCACCAGGCCGCACAACCAATCAGGCTTACGCAGCGCCAGCGTCAGCGCGATAGCCCCGCCCATCGAGTGCCCGTTCAGCACTACGCGACCTAGCCCCGCCGCGCTGACGTAGCCCTCTACCCAGTCGGCGTACTCTCCAATGGAGCGCATGCCTTCGCCTGCTACTTGCCTGGTGTGTGGGTCGAAATGCCCCGGTAAGGTGAGGAAGTGCGCGCCGGGGAAGGCAGCCTGTTGCTCGTGCCAGAAGCCGGCATTGGAGCCTGCGCCGTGGATGAAGACGAGCGTCGGAGGGTTGGTCTGCATGCTATGTGCGGCTGGCTTGCGGGCGCGGCATAAGCCGTCCGCCGAACCGGGCCAACGTCACGCCACCCAGCACCAGCGCCATACCCGCCCAGAACTGCCAGCCCAACGGCTCCTGCAAGAGGAAGAAGGAGAAGAACGCCGCCAACACCGGCACCAGGTTCGAGTAGATGGCGGTGCGGGTGGCCCCCAGCTTCTGCACGCCCTGATACCAGACCACGTAGGAGGCCGACACCGCGAACAGGGCCGACCCGACCAGCACGCCCCATGCGCCCGCCGGCACCCCTGGAAAGGTGTGTGCCGTACCTGCCAGCGCGGGCGCGGCCACCACCAGCAAGAAGAGGGAGCCTATAGGCATGGTGAGGGCGTTGAGCTTGTAGGAGGAGTAACGCTTGAGGAACGACTGGGACACCACAGTGTACAGGCCCCACATCACCGTCGCCACCAGGATGAGCAGGTCGCCAAGCAGCCGCGAGCCTAATTCCAGCCGCTCGCCCGTGCCGAACGTCACGAGCGCCGCGCCCAGCATGGTGAGACCCACGCCAAACCACACGTAACCCCTGGCCCGCTCGTAGCCCAGTAGGAAGCTGAACACTGCCACGAACGCGGGGTTGATTGATAGGATGAGGGCCACGTTGCCCGCCAGCGTCAGGTTGATGCTCAGGATAAATAGCGCCTGGTATACCCCGTGCCCCACGAGGCCGAGCGCGAACAGCTTCAGGCCGTCGCCCTTGTGCCAGCGAAGTCCCTCGCCCCGCAGCAGCACCCACACCACCAGCACCAGGGTGGCGAGGGCGAAGCGCAGGGCGTTGAACACCAGCGGGTCGAGGTCCTGCAAGGCCCACTTGATGAACGCGGGGTTGGCGGCCCACACCACGACCATGCCCAGCAGCAGGCTGTCGTACACGGTGAAGCCCTGGAGGGGCACCGTGGGGCTGCGCTTGTCCCCCTCCAGGTCCACAACGGGGCCATCGGCCAGGGGAGGGGCCAACGCCTCGTCCACCCTCTGCGTCTTTGCCTCAAGTGGTGCCCCTGCTCTACGCGCTTCGCTGTCGCCCATCTACGGGTTGGACCTACCTTCTTAACGATCAAGTTGTGCTATGTGGCGGTGCCTGTTGGTGCGACCGCAGGTCACATGTAACCCCTTAATTATAAGCTGTGGGTGCTAGCAGAGTTTCACCTGCACCATACCCCTGAAAGCCCCTTCTGTCATCCTGAGCGTAGCGAAGGATCAGGTGGCCTGCTAGATTCTACAACGTTGGGGATGATGGTGGCATTAGACATACTGGTGCATCGTACCAAGGATCAAGAGCGGGTTACTGATCCTTCGCTGCGCTCAGGATGGCAGGGGGAGCGGTCGAGGCCGTTGTGGGTTAGAGAACGGCACAAAGCTTGCATGCATCAAAGACCACAATCCTAATCTTTGCGCGTCCTTTGCGTTCTTTGCGCCTTTGCGTTTTCGTCTATAACCAATAACAGGAGAGTTACAATGCCGGAGATGGCACCCGAAGCTGCGGAGTTCACCAATGCCACGTTCGCGCGTATCTTCTACGAGATCGCGGCGATGGTGGAGTTGAAGGGGGAGTCGCCGTTCAAGTCGAGGGCCTACCGCACCGCCGCCGACACCTTCGCCAACCTGGGGGAGGATGTGAAGCAGGTGTGGCGCGAGGGGCGGCTGAACGAACTGCCGGGTATCGGCAAGGCTATCAGCGAGAAGGTGGACGAGCTGATGCGCACCGGCAAGCTGCGCTTCTACGACCGGCTCAGCGCCGAAATCCCGCCCGCGTTGATTGCCATCACCGACATACCGCACGTCGGGGCCAAGACAGCCATGCTCCTTTACAAGACCCTCGGCATCCAGGGCATTGCCGACCTGGAGAAGGCGCTGGACGACGGGCGCATCTTCCAGGTGCCGGGCATCGGGCAGAAGAGCGCGGAGACGATACGCGAGGGCATAGCGGCCATACAGCGCAGGAGCGCCGACAAGCGGGAACTGCTCGGTGTGGCCCTGCCTATCATGCGGCAGATGATAGTGCTGCTCAAGGACAAGTGCCCCGGCAACATCGACCGGATAGAGGTGGCGGGTTCGGCGCGGCGCTGGCGGCCCACCGTGGGCGACCTCGACATACTCGCCACCGCCAGAGAGCCTATCGAGGTGATCGACTGCTTCGTGAAGCTGCCCATGATCGGCTCGGTCGAGTCGCAGGGGGAGAACAAGGCTACCGTGCGCCTGCACAACGGCCTGCAAGTGGACCTGTACGTGCTGCCACCGGAGCATTACGTGTCGCTGCTCAACCACTTCACCAGCGCCCGCCCTCACAACATCAAGCTGCGGGACCGCGCCATCCGCATGGGCTACCACCTCAACGAGTACGGCCTCACCAAAGACGGCTGGCCCGTGCCCATCAAGACCGAGGCCGACATTTTTGAGGCGCTGGGCTTGCAGTACATACCGCCGGAGCTGCGGGAAGACCGGGGTGAGATCGAGGCTGCGGCCCGCCACGCCCTGCCGCAACTGGTGGAGATGGAGGACATCAAGGGCGATCTGCACTGCCACACCAACTGGAGCGACGGCACCCTGAGCGTCTATGACATGGCCCGTGCCGCTAAAGCCAGGGGCTACCAGTACGTCGCCATCACCGACCACAGCCAGAGCCTCACGGTAGCCAACGGGCTGACAGTGGAGCGATTGCGGGCGCAGCGCAATGAGATAGAGGAGGCCCGCGCCAGGCTCGGCCCCGACTTCCGCATCTTCCACGGCATAGAGCTAGAGATAAAGCTGGACGGCACGCTCGACTTCCCTGACGAGGTGCTGGCCTGGCTCGATATAGTCGTGGCCTCCATACACAGCGGCTTGCGGCAGCCGGGCGAGCAGGTGACTCAACGCGCCCTCAACGCGGTCCGAAACCCCCACGTGGACATCCTGGGCCACCCCACCGGGCGCATCATCAACCAGCGCGAACCGTCGGCAATGGACGTGGGCGCGGTCATCAAGGAAGCGGCCCGCACCGGCACGGCCCTGGAAATCAACTCGGCCCCCGACCGCCTCGACCTGGACGACATCTACATCAAAGAGGCGATGGAGGAAGGCTGCACCCTCTCAATCGACACTGACGCGCACAGCCGGGGCAACTACGACCTGATGGAGTTCGGCGTCCACCTCGCCCGCCGGGGCTGGACCACCCCCGACCGCGTGCTCACCTGCTGGGACCGCGAGAAGCTGGAGGCGTGGCTGAAGGGTAGGGGGTAGGGCTGAAACGTGAAACGTGATGAGTAACGCGTAACACGTAACACGTAAAGCGGCTCTAGGGACTGTATACCCTGAGAGCCGCTTTGTTGCTTATTGCACCCTTACGTGTTACGTGTTACGTGTTACGTGTTACGTGTTACGTGTTACGCTAGACCTGCGCTTGCCTAGTGCGCTCGGCTTTGGCACTCTCGTAAACGCGCTTGCCCTCGGCTAGACGTTCTTCCTCCTCCGGGGTTTCGGCCAGGAGGGGCGGGACGGGGACCGGGCGGTTGTTTTCGTCCAGGGCGACGAAGGTGAGCACGCAGGAGCTTGTATGCATCTTCCTGCCGGAGGCGGGGTTCTCGGCGTCCACCGTCACGCGCACCAACATGGAGGTGCTGCCTACGTATTCGACCTGTGAGGTAATAGTCACCAGGTCGCCTATGAAGACCGGCGCGAGGAAGCTCATGTGGTCGAGCGCCACGGTGACCACCTGCCGCCCGCAGTGTCGCATGGCCGCCACGGCAGCCCCTATGTCCACCATCTTCATGATCGAGCCGCCGTGCACATTGCCCATCGGGTTGGCGTCGTTTGGCAGCATCACCTGGCTGACCATGCTCAACGAGGCCGACATGGGGCGCGGGGTTAGCGGGGGCGGGTCTCCGAAGTCGCGCCTGCGGAATGTGGCGGGTGGTGTGGGTGCCATTTTATGTGCTCCTTACTGTATCTGGCTCTAGATATGTCTCAGTATATTGTAAACCCTTAGACATAATGAGGGGTAAACAAGGTAATCATCTGTAGGGGCAGGTCCCCGTGCCTGCCCATGTTGGCAGGCGTACAATATTGGTAATTTCCGACAAGGGCAGGCACGGGGACCTGCCCCTACAGACTGCGCTCGTATAAAGTCGCTCCTCTTAAGAAGACAGGGACTCCTCCAACCACTCGGGCGCGCCGTCCCACACACCCCGGTTGAAGCTGTGCCTGGCCCATATCGTGGACGTGTCTACCTCCGGCATGTGCTGCTCGACCAGGCGGAGGGTGTCTTCGATCAGCGAGTGCAGTTCGCGAACGCCATCTAGAGGCTCCAGGCGGAAAGCAGCTTTGAGGCGGGCGGCGAGGTCCGGCGGGGCGATGCGTAGCTCGGCTGCCACCTGTTCGGTCCACTTGAAGGCCAGGTGCGGCAGGTAGATGCGGTTCAGGGCGAGCAGCACCAGCAGAATGTGCCTCTCGGAAGCCGATATGTTCTCGTAGAGTGGTATCAGCTCGCCGCGTGCCGCCCCCATCTCGCGGGTGCTGGCCGGTATCCAGTCGAGGTACTGGCGCACCATGCGCAGGGCAAGCTCATCAGGGTAAACATCGGTACGGGCGCGCCACCTCTCGATTAGCTCGGCCCCGTACAGCGGGTACGAGCGCCGTATCACCGAAATGGTGTCGTGCTTGGTCAGGTCGGTGTCGTAGCCGTCTATGACCTCCGAGAACCAACGCTCGGTGCCCTCCACAGTGCGGTGGCTCATTTCGATCTTGACGCCGCGCACGTCGAACTCCTCCGACCACTCGTTGTTCTCGTCCTCGAACGGGTAGAGGCTCCACAGGTTGCCCCCGGCCTCTTTAGCGGCTGCCACGCGTTCCTCGTCGGTAGGAGCGCGGTCCCAGAAAGCCGCCATCTCGATGTCGGAGTAGCGGTCCGCGTACCCCCGCGCCGCCGACCCATGCACCGCCACCGCCCGCACCGCAGGGTTGCCGCTATAAGCCGGGGCTACCCGCTGGGCAAGCTCAAGACGCCACTCAGCATGTGGGTTCATACTCAGCCTTTACTAACACGTAACACGTAACACGTAACTGACTCCTAATTACGCGTTACGAGTTACGTGTTACGTGTTACTCCTCATAACTTCACGATTGTAACGCCTTCGCCGCCCTGCTCGACCGGGGCAGGCTCTATTTCTTTGACGATGGGTTGCTTGCGCAGGTACTCGCGCATGGCCTGGCGCAACGCCCCCGTGCCCTTGCCGTGGATGACGCGGATGAAGGGCATACCTACCAGCGCGGCATCGTTCAGGCGTTGGTCGAGGTCTTCAATTGCTTCTTCGGCGCGCCAGCCGCGATAGTCGTACTCAAGGCGGGGTGTCTCGGTTGGCACGGTGGAGGTGTTGTAGCTCCTGGCGACGGCGGTGGAGGCGGCTTCCCGTGCGGCGGAGGCAGCCGATGCGGTGCGCCTTAGCGCCAGGTTGGCGAGGGGCACGCGCATCTTGAACGCGCCTACCTGCACGTCTACCTGCCCGCTGCTGTCGGGCGCTGTAAGCACCTCCCCCTCCGAGCTGAGGCTTTGCACGAACACCACGTCACCGGGGCCGAAGACGTGGGGCTTGCCCGGCTCTCCCGCCCTGGGCGTTTTCGAGGTTTGAGGGCGGTGCCTGGCCCTCTTCTGCTCGTTGGCCTTGCTCTTTAGCTGCCGTTCCATCTCCTCCGAGCGGGCCTGGGCGTCCTTCACCCACTGGCGGGTGAGCGTCTCGTCCGACGTGGCGGTGAGGCCCGCCTCTACCCGCGCCCGAAGCTGTCGAAGTTCCGCACGCAGCGTTTCAAGCTCGTTCTCAAGCTGGGCGCGGCCTTCCTCGGCTGCCCTCGCCCTGATCTCCTCGGCCTCGGCAAGGCGGCGGTCCACCTCCTGTCGGCGCTGGTCTATCTCCCGGCGGGCCTGCTCTGCCGTGCCTAGCTCGGACTTGGCGGCCTCGCGCTGCGACCTGATATCCTCTATCAGGTCCTCCACCCGCTGCGCCTCCGGGTCGATGTAACGCTTGGCCTTGTCGATAATCATCGGGTTCAGGCCCAGGCGGCTGGCGATAGCGAACGCGTTGCTCCTGCCCGGCACGCCCACCATGAGGCGGTAAGTGGGGCTGAGGGTCTGTATGTCGAACTCCACCGAGGCGTTTTCTACGTTGGGTGTGGAGAATGCGTAGGCTTTCAGTTCCGAATAGTGGGTGGTACACACCGCCAACGCACCAATTTCGAGTATGGTGGTGATAATGGCGCGGGCCAGGGCCGAGCCTTCCTGCGGGTCGGTGCCCGCGCCCAACTCGTCCAGCAGCACCAGGCTGTCGCGGGTTGCCTGGCGTAGGATGCCCACGATGTTGGACATGTGCGACGAGAAAGTGCTCAGGCTCTGCTCGATGCTCTGCTCGTCACCGATGTCCGCGAACACGTCCTTGAAGACCACCGCGCGCGAGCCACCCTCCGCCGGGATGTGCATGCCCGCCTGCGACATGAGGGTAAGCAGGCCCACCGTCTTGAGGGCCACCGTCTTGCCGCCCGTGTTGGGGCCGGTAATCACCAGCATGCGGAACCTGCCGCCAAGCTCTACCGTGATAGGCACCACCTTGCCGGTGAGCAGCGGGTGGCGGGCGTTTTTGAAGTACAAACCCTGGGGATTTTGGATTTTGGATTTTGGATTTTGGATTGGCTCTGGCTGCTGAGGGGTTTGCGGTTGGCCGTCTTGAGAAGTCCTGACCTGGGTTTGGGGGCGGCGTTCGCGGTTGTCGAGGGGGCGGGAGGGGTCGGGGCCTTTGACGCGGGGTTCTACCAGTTCGGGTTCCCTGGCGTCTATGGCTACGCTGTAGCGAGCTTTGGCTAGGGCGAGGTCAATGTCGGCCAGGATTTCGACGTTGGTGCGAATCGAGTCGCCCTTGTCTCCAATGAGGCCGCCTAGCTCCCGCAGGATGCGCTCTATCTCCTGCTGCTCTTCAAGCTGTAGCTGCCGCCACTCGTTGCCCAGGTCCACCACGGCCAGCGGCTCCACGAAAAGGGTAGAGCCGGTGTTCGACTGGTCGTGCACGATGCCCTTGAGCAGGCCCTGGAAGTCGCGCTTTACAGGCACGACGTAACGCCCGTTGCGCAGGGTGATAATCGGCTCCTGGAGCGCCCTGCCCGCCGCCTCCGACGATATAAGCTGCTGTAGACGCTGCATCAGACGGCTGTGCGCCGCGCGTATGCCCACCCGTATCTTACCCAGCGCGGGAGAGGCCGAGTCGAGCACCTGCCCGTCGTCGCTGATGCAGCGTTCTATCTCCTGCTCCAGCTTGGGCAGCAGCGTAAGGCCATCCGCGATGAAAGCCAGCGTGGGTAATTCGCTACGCTGTTCCTGCGTGCGCGCGATGACGCCGTGCAAGATGCGGCAGGATCGTAGCGTATCGAGCACCATCAGCACTTCGCTGGGGTCGAGCACCGAACCAAGCTCCGCCCGCCGCACCATCTCGCGGATGTCCCTGGCCCCGCCGAGCGTCACGTCAGGCCGCAGCGACAGCAAGCGCACCGCCTCGGTGGTGATGCGCTGGTTGCGCCGCACGTGGGTGATGTCGGTGAGCGGTACGAGTTCGAGGGCCGCCGTCTTGCCCGCGCTAAACGAGGTGTAGGAAGCCAGCCGCTCGCGTACCTTATGAAATTCGAGTGTGTGAAGTGATTTGTCGTTCAATGTCTTTCCGGTCGCGTATTTTGGGCACACTAAAGCTACATTACATCATATAGTCAATTATACCACCCCGGACGTGCCCGCCGTATGGGACGAGAGGAGTAGATTGCGGCTGGCTCAATGTTGGAAGCCGGGACCAAATCCTCCCAGGTCACGCGGCCATTCGCCCACGCTCGGGGTAAACTTAGAGAAGAATTGCGTGAATGGAGATGGTGCTGAATTGGGGCGTGAATTGGGGCGCCCAAAGCCCCCCTTTGTCATTCTGAGCGCAGCGAAGAATCAGGTGGGTAGCTAGGCCACTGAATTTTGGGGCCATGCCTCCCTTTGTCATTCTGAACGCAGTGAAGAATCTCGTCCTTCACCGCGATGGCTCCACTTTCTTAAGGGACACTGTTGCCGTTGGAAAGGTGGTACTTGGTTGGTGAGGGACGAGATTCTTCACTGCGTTCAGAATGACAAAGACCACTCTTGGATGCTGTGGTAGCAACGATCAAGAAAAGGTGGCTGATTCTTCGCTACGCTCAGAATGACAAGAGTGGGGCTTTGGTCGCAGTAATGGTTACACGATACCTTTTGCTAAAGTCGGCCGCTGTTGTCTGCGTGGGTAGGCACAACCGAAACTAGGGGCTGGCTTGCTGCGTTAATGTAGGTGCAGTAAGCAGGGCGTGGCCTGTGAATTGCATGCTGTACCTACCTTACACGTCTCTCCCTACCCGCATTATGTCTTTACAAAGGCGGCATAAAGACAGTAGAATAGTAGTGAAGGCAAGCGTCATTATCTTTTCTTCTTCCCTGTGCTAGATGGAGGCTGCAAGTCGATGATTGAGTGTAAGATAGAGAGCATCAGGGTGAGCCTGGTTACTCAGCAGCGGGTGGTCATCCTCAAGGAGGTGGACTCCGAAAGGTACCTGCCGATCTGGATCGGGCCGTACGAGGCCGACGCGATTGCGCTGGAGCTTCAGGAAGTGCCCGTGCAGCGCCCGTTCACTCACGACCTGCTGCGCAACGTCGTGTCCGAGCTTGGCGCGTCCGTTACCCACGTGCTCGTGAACGACCTGCGGGACGACACGTTCTACGCCCGCATCGTCATGGACGTACAGGGCCGGCATGCGGAGGTAGACTCCCGCCCATCCGACGCGATAGCCCTGGGCGTGCGCTGCAAGTGCCCCATCTACGTGGAAGAGCGCGTTATGGACAAGGCGGGCATCACGATAGACAGCGATAGCCCTTCCAAGGAGCAGGAAGAAGTGCCCGCCAACGAATCGCTCTCGCAGGGCGAGCGGGTGGACGAAGACCGTCTCTCGGTGTTCCGCGACTTCATCAACTCCCTCGACATAGACGACCTGGGCAAGGGCAACAAGGGCGGCGACGATCCACGCCGGAGCTAGTACCGAGTTCCGAGTTCCGAGTAGATTTATAAGGGGTCGTGCTTCGCTAGCACGACCCCTTCTTCTTTGGATGGTCATGTCTGTAATCTACTACCGCTCTTACTACATCCTGTGATATACTAACGCCATTCCAGGTAACGGTACCTGGAAGATGGGTTTCTTATCGCATAGGAGGTACATGCTATGACGTGGCAAGCGACCGCCCCAAAGACCGACGGTAGCGGCTCAGAAGATGATGACGGCGATGAGGAAGAAATCCAGACGTAATCACTGGGCTGGCTAAGTCTACTGAAACAAAGGGGCGTGCAACCACCGCACGCCCCTTCTGCTATTCTCTAAAAGTAGTAATCACGCTCGGAACCGTCGTAGTTGCCTGAGTTGCGGCAGCACCGCTTGAAAGCGCCTCCCCGAACCGCAGGGGCAAAGGTCGTCCTTGCCGAGTTTCTCCATTAGCTCCTTGTGCCCGCACACTACCCGGTTGCCCCGCTTGACCGCCCGCTCGGATGGGTAGCCGCGCCGCCGCTTACTCATCGGCTCAAAAGCCGTGCTCCTCGTTGGCCTGTTCGATGATGTTGTTGTCCATCGTATTTGCCTCCTTTCTTGTATCCCGGTCTGCAACATTGTGCCATGCCGTGCATGATTGTTCACCGCAGAGACGCAGAGGACGCAGAGATTACGCGGAGAATAATTGAAGGTGTTCTGCGTTGGGGCAGCATCGTACAGTAAGATGCGGCTCTTCCCGGCACCTGAACCATAACAATCTCTGCGTACCCTCTGCGCCCTCTGCGTCTCTGCGGTGAATAAATAATCCACCCCATAGCATACAGTTAGTATGTGCGCCCCAGATGCCCGCGTCAATCGGTCTGCGGCACTATTCTGGGGCAGCCAGGCAGCCTTGACACGCTCAGAAGGCTTACAGTACAGTAGCCTTACAGGTACGCCCCCGACGACGCAGGCAGCCCTACGGAGATTATGTGAGCAGATTTGCACTCGTGAAGCTTATACCGTTCCAGGCCGCCGTATTAGCAGCAGCCACTTTGAGCATTTTCCCCCTGTCCGCCTGCAACCAGGCGGGCGGCGATACCGGCACGCCTGTCGCAAGTGTCGCGGCGCTGACCAAGCCGACCAAGACCCCAGGAGACAAGATGAAGCCGCAGCCCGAGGACTTCAGCGTTACTTACGAGTGGCGGGCCGGCACCATGCCTCCCCCGTACCACTATGAGTACTCCATCCGCATCGGGCCTGGCACCGAGGGGCAGATCGTGTACCAGCCCGACTACGACTTCGACAAGGTACCCAGGTGGACCGAGCCGGTTACGGTGACAAAGCAGCAGCTAGCCGACCTGTACGCCCTGGTGTTGGACCGCAAGTTGCTCCGGGAGAAGTGGGGCAACGTGCAGGACCCGCCCGTCGGCGGCAGCGTGCAATGGGCGGAAATCACCGCTCACGGCAAGACGCACGTGATCCCCACGCAACTGAAAGGCTTCCAGGAAGACGCCGCCGCCACGTTATACGACGCGGTGAAGGCGCTGGTACCCCAGGCAACCTGGGACAAGTTGGAGGCCCGGCGCGAACAGTACGTGCAGGAGTATCAGAACAAGAACGGGGATTGACCGGGCAGGGTCGAACCCCTACTCCTACTGTCATAGTGTAATCGCATAGGAAGGAGCACACATTGCATACAGCCGCGCGCGCCAAAGTGGTCGCCAGGATCGTTGCGACTGTCGCCTTGCTGCTGGCCTCAGGGTCGATGCTCGCGGGCGGGCCTCTTGCCTCGGCGGGGGTGCCCGTGCGCGTCTCCGCAGCCCAACCGGCGAGCAAGATTGCACCAGACGTGCTGCGCGCCACCAATGCCGGGCAGGTAGCGCCCATAGCCATCCTGTTGGCCGACCAGGCGAACGTGAGCACCGCCTATAGCATGACGGACCGGGACGCAAGGGGGCGCTACGTCTACAACACCCTCAAGGCTCACGCCGACAGGACGCAGGCGGGGCTGCGCGCCGAGCTTGACACGCTGGGTGTCAGCTACAACTCCTTCTGGATAGCCAACGTCATCTTCGCGCAAGGGGACCGCGCCCTGGTGGAGCGGCTGGCGGCCCGTAGCGACGTAAAGGTGATCGAGTCGAACGCCAGCAGGCGCATGGTAGACGACCCCGTTCTTATGGCCCCTGGCGTACCCGAAGGCCCACACGGCCCTCAAGCCGTGGAGTGGAACGTGACGCGGGTGCGCGCCCCCGAAGTCTGGAATATGGGCTACACGGGCACCGACATTGTCGTAGGCATCCAGGACACCGGGATGCACTGGACCCACAACGCCCTCAAACCGCACTATAGAGGCTGGAACGGCGCGAGCGCGGACCACAATTACAACTGGTGGGACGGCATACGCACGCCTGTCAATATGCCTCCGGCTAACGAATGCGGCTATGCTACCTCGGCTCCTTGCGACGATCATGGGCACGGCACTCACGTCATAGGCATCGCGGTCGGTGACGACGGCCAGGGCAACCAGATAGGGGTGGCCCCAGGCGCGAAGTGGATAGGTTGTCGCAACATGGATGATGGTGTGGGCCGCCCTGAGACCTATACCGAGTGCTTCGAGTTCTTTGTCGCGCCGACGGACCTCGCCGGACAGAACCCCAACCCGAACCTGCGACCCCATGTAATCAACAACAGTTGGGGGTGCACGCCCGGCGACCCGCCAGGCGGCGAAGGTTGCGCGGGCAACACGCTGCAAGCTGTTGTGGAGAATACCCAGGCGGCGGGCATTATGGTGGTGGCATCGTCCGGCAATAGTGGGCCTAACTGCTCCAGCATCGAGTCAGCGGGGCCGCCTTCTATGTACGAAGCGACCTTCAGCACGGGAGCGACCGACATCAACAACACCCTGGCAGGCTTCAGCAGCCGCGGCCCGGCTACGTACGACGGCTCAAATCGCGTCAAGCCCAACATCTCGGCACCGGGCGTGAACATCAGGTCGAGTGTCAGGAGCGGTAACACCAACTTTGGCGGTATGGGCGGCACCTCGATGGCAAGCCCGCACGTGGCGGGCGCGGTGGCCCTGCTCTGGGACGCCTGGCCCCAGCTAGCCAGAGACATCACGGCCACCAAGCAACTCTTGCAAAACACAGCCGACCCGGATATCACGGTGAGTGGCGGTCCGGCTGAGTGCGGTGGCGTGCCCAACACCGCGATCCCGAACAACGCCTTCGGCTACGGGCTGCTGGATGCCTATGCCGCCGTGACAGGGTTCACACCACCGCCCACCGCAACGGCTACTGCTGTCGCTACTGCTACTGCAACCGCAGGCGCGAGCACACCTACCCCCGCTGCCACTGGCACCACCACTACCGGCTGCGCCATCCAGTTCGCTGACGTACCGGCTACGGGGCAAGGCTCGACGTTCTATAGCTTCGTAAGGTGCCTGGCTTGCCGGTCCATAGTGGGAGGCTACCCATGCGGTGGAACTGGGGAGCCGTGCAACTCCGGCAACCAGCCCTACTTCCGCCCCGGCGCGAACGTCACCAGGGGCCAAATCGCCAAGATGGTGGCTCTCGCCGCTGACCTTGACGCTCCAACAGGGGAGCAGGTGTTCCAGGACGTGCCGCCCGGCAGCACCTTCTACGGCCCGGTGCAGCAACTAGCGACGGCGGGCTATATCGGCGGCTATCCATGCGCTACCGTGCCGACCGAGCCTTGCGGGGCCGGTAGCAAGCCTTACTTCCGCCCCGGCGCGAACGCCACGAGGGGCCAACTCTCCAAGATCGTCAGCGAGACGGCACAACTGGGAGGCAACCCCGGCGAACAGCGGTTCACCGACGTGGCGGAAGACAGCCCGTTCTTCGTGTGGGTAAACAGGCTAGCCAACCAGGGCGTAATCTCAGGCTACCCGTGCGGCAACCCAGGCGAACCCTGCGACGACCAGGACCTCCCTTACTTCCGCCCCGGCGCGAACGTCACCAGGGGCCAGACCTCCAAGATAGTAGCCAACACCTTCTACCCCAACTGCCAAACCCCTTAGCGTAGTTAGGAGACGGAAACGCCAAGACGCCAAGACGCCAAGACGCCAAGGACGCGCCAAGTTAAGAATAGTTGCTCAAGTAAAAGGACCAGGGTACGAGATGGTGTACCCTGGTCCTTTTACTACTCTCCAAACCTTAACACTCTTGGCGTGGTCCTTGGCGTCTTGGCGTCTTGGCGTTTAGCTCCGTCTCCTAAGAAGCGGGCGTGGTATCAAGGATGCGGTAGACGTGCTCCACTTTGGTGGCGCGGGAGAGCATAGCGTGGACGGGGCAGTATTTGTCGATTGAAAGCTCCAGGGCGCGGGCCACGGCTTTCTGGTCGACGTTCTCCCCCTGGACCACGTGCTCGACCAGCACTTCGGTGAAGACCTTTGGGTGCTCCTGCGCCTGGTTGGCGTACACGTTGATGGTGTAGTGGGACACGATTTGCCGCTTCTTGCGCAGTATCGAGATTACGTCCATGCCCGTGCACGAGCCGAGGGCAATCAGCAGCAAATCTAGCGGCTCAGGTCCAGCCCCGGCCCCGCCGAACTGGGTGTCTACATCGAGCGTTACCTGGTGCGCGGTCGCTGTGTGCCCCAGGAAAGACATGCCCACGAGGGCGTTGGGCATTTGCAGGCGCGCGGAGGTTGCATAGTTGGTAGGATCGACCGGCTCGGTGGCCTGTACGGGCTGCGCGGGTGGGACGACTTGCGGTGTAGTGTGGTCGATTAGCATATTTGGTCCTTATCCTTTTGATGTAGCTTCTTTGTTTGGCAGGCGTCTGAACAGTGGGGCCGCCCATTTTTTGTATCCAGTGCCATTATAGCCGCTTAGCCACTATGCATAGCAACAGTCAGACCAGCCTTCTTTTCCGCCCCTTGCGCCGTCCGGCCAACACCCCCGCGGCCAGCAACCCCGCCCCGGCCAGGGCTAGCCCGCGCCAACTCCGCCGCTTCTCCGCGAGGTCGGAGAGCACCGCATGTGCCGCGTTCCGGCCCGATGCGCCCGACACCCCGCCGCCTGGGTGAGTGCTCGCCCCGGTGAGGTACAGCCCCTCTAGGGGCGTCCTGTAGTAAGCAAGCTCAGGCAGCGGGCGGAACATGAACATCTGGTCTAGCGACATGTCGATGTGCATGATGTTGCCCCTGAGCAGCCCCACGTTGCGCTCTAGGTCGAGGGGCGTCTGTACGTAATGGTGGGCCACCTCCCGCACGTCCGTGGGCACGTTGGGCGCGTATTCGGCCAGGGTGCCGAGCAGGCGATTTGCCTCCCGCTCGCGTATGCCATCCCAGGTCTCGCCCCCTTCCAGGTGGTACGGTTGGTACTGCGCCCAGATGTACAGCGAGTGCTTGCCTGGAGGCACGATGGTGGGGTCTAGCGAGGAGGGGGTCATAGCCACCAGAGCGGGTTGCCGGGCGGGATAGCCCCGCTTGGAGTCGTCGTAAGCCCGTTGCAGGTACTCAAGGCTGGGACAGATAAGCTGCATGGCGTGGTGGCAGTCCGCGTGCCCCTGCTGCGACGGCGCGTAGGCTGTGTAGGCCGGAAGTTCGTCAATCGAGCAACGCAGGGTCATACCGATACCGTTACCCACCCGCAACGAATCGAGCTTGCCAGCGAGCGTGCCGGGCAGATGCTCCCGCCCCACAAGCCCCAGTAACGTGGTCTGCACGTGCGCCCCCGACACCACGAGGTCGGCTTCCACCCGCTCCCCGCCTTCAAGCTCTATGCCGCGCACCTTGCTACCGTCGAGCAGCACCTTCTTCACAGGGGCATCGCAGCGTATAGTGCCGCCATGATGCTCCAGGCAGCGGGCCAGCGCCTGGGCCAGCATGCCTGAGCCTCCCCTGGGGCGGGTAGCGCCCACGTCGTGATAGAGGCTGTGAGCGCCCGCCAGGGCACCCGCGCCCACCTCCGAAGGCGGCGGGCCACTCTGGGCGGCCATCCAGCCGACCGCCGACATGACCTGTGGACTCTCAAACGTCTCATCGAGCATCTTGTCATAGCTGCCGAGCACCTGGCGCAGGAGTTCGGCCCCGGTCATGGAAGGGTCGTGCTCACCGCGCATCTGGGCGACCGCCGTGCGCCTGGCGATGCCACCGAACATAGCGCCGGGCGAAGGCGACCGCGCAAATACCTCGAATACCTGCCGGTTGAACTTGTGCCACTTTTGCACGAAGGCCCGGTACCGCTCGGCGTCAGGCTCGGAGATGGCGGCTATCGACTGGCAGGTGCGGTCCAGGTCCTTGTAGAAGAGGATGTGGGAGCCGTCTGGGAAAGGCGCGAAACCCCAGGGGTCCATCTGCATGTATTCGAGGCCGAAGCGGTGCAGCCCCAGCTCTTCGATGATGGGGGTCTTGTGGATGAGGATGTGCATCACCGAGCAGGTGTCCACCTGGTAGCCCGGCCATAGCTCTTCGGTGTTGACGGCACCTCCCACGCCGGACCGCCGCTCGTAGACGGTTACTTCGTGCCCCTCACGAGCGAGGTAGCAAGCACACACCAGGGCATTGTGCCCGGCACCAATCACAGCCACCCGCTTTTTAGTCAGCATTCGATCCTCTTTCCACAACTCCAGATTACAGCCATGCCCCGGCTACCCGCACCAGTATATACGGGATATACGTCGCGCATCCTGGCTGAGACTGGAAGTCGTGGGCGCAAGCGGTCGCAGGGTTATGCAGCATCAATTGGACAGGTCTGCCGGAGCGTGCGTCACTGATGATCGCAATCGGCCATTGGAGCATATGTGCATTAGCGTGGCCCGCGCAAAACCGATCTCAGACCTGCTATTTCAATCCTAATCTTCCTCTAATTCAATCTTCATAAGTTCTTTACGAGCCTTCCCCTATGCTCTCTATGCGGACAGGTAACATCTTCCTGCCCGGCGACAGACAATACAAAGACAGCATTCAAGAACAAGAAAGGAGGCATGGCAGCCGGTCACGCGGGGAGTAACCGGCTGCCGAGAAGGTATGAGATTACCATTTTCTCGCAAACAGGCAACTACTTCTACTTCGGACGAAATAGACGCAGCCAACACCCTCAAGAGGCCCATCAAGCGGCGCAAGAAGCCTGGGTACAGGCGGTGGCTGGTGGCTACCCTGCTGGTCGTGGCCGTGGCCGGGGGAGGGTTCTTCTTCTGGCGGTCGCAGAACACCGCGCAGGCCGCGCAGACCACAATCAGCGTGCCTGTCGTACAGGGCAATCTCGACATCAACGTGGAGAGCAGCGGCAGCGTGCGGGCGGAAAAGAGCGCGTCGGTGCAGTACAAGACCAACGGCACGGTAGAGCAGGTGCTGGTCAAGGTGGGTGATAAGGTCGAGGCCGGGCAGCCTCTGGTGCGCCTGAGCGACGACACCCAGCAGCTAGCGGTGCGGGAGGCCGAGGCGAGCCTGAACAGCGCACAGGCCACGCTCGAAGACCTGAAGAAGGGTTCAAGTCCGGCGGAAATAGCAGGTGCGGAGGCGGAAGTGCAGTCCGCCCGCGCCAATCTCCAGAGCGTCAGGTCCGGGGCGACCCCCAGGGAGATAGCCGACGCTCAGGCCGAACTGAGGGCGGCGCAGGCCAAGCTTGCCGCGGTCAAGGCGGGAGCCACGCCCAAGGAAATAGCCGATGCGGAAGCCGACCTCAAGGCGGCGCAGGCCAAGCTAGACGAGGTGAAGCGCGGCCCCACCGCAGCAGAGTTGTCGAACGCCGAGGCCGACCTGAAAGCCGCGCAAGCCAAGCTGGAGGCGGTCAAGTCGGGTGCTACGCCCAAGGAGATAGCCGACGCTGAGGCGGACCTGAAGACGGCGCAGGCCGGGTTGGACACGCTGAAGGCCCCCGCCAGCACTGGAGAAGTGGCAGCCGCCGAGGCCGATCTTAAAGCGGCGCAATTGAAGCTACAGGCCCTGGAGAAAGGGGCGACCGAGGCCGAAAAGAGCAAGGCGCGGCTGGCCGTGACCGAGGCCGAAGCTGACCTGAACAAGACCCGCACCGACACGGCAGCCGCCAAGCAGGAGGCCGAGCTTGCCCTCTCCAAGGCGCAGCGCGACCTTGAGGCCGCACAGCGCGAGTACGGCAGGGTCGCTGCGGAAGCACTCAACGAAAAGGGCGAGCTGGTGTATGACGCCTGGGACCCGCGCGCCGAGCAATACTACGAGGCCTTCAACAAGCTAAAGGACGCCGAGACCGCCTACTACAACGCCGAGTCCGCCGTGGAGCAGGCCCGGCAGAAGGAGAGGCAGGATGTAGGTATAGCCGAGGCCAAGCTCGCTGACGCACGCGCCCAGCTACAGGACCTGCTCGACGGGGCAACCGCGACCGAATTGGCGGAAGCACAGGCAGCCGTTGCAAAGGCCCAGAAGACTCTCAGCGACCTCAAGAGCGGTCCCGACAAGGACAAGCTGGCCGAGGCTGAAGCCGCGGTGACCAAGGCCCGCACCAGGCTCGAAGAGTTGCGGATCGGCCCGAAGAAGGAAGACCTTGCTTCCGCCGAAGCCGAGGTAGCCAAGGCCCAGTCCAAGCTGAACGAGCTGAAGGCCGGACCCACCACAGACGAACTTGCTGAAGCTGAGGCGGCGGTTGTAAAGGCCCGCACCGAGCTGAACGAGCTAAGGGGCGGACCCGCGCCCGACGAACTGGCCGAAGCGCAAGCCGCCGTGGACAAGGCGCAGAACAACCTGAACGAGCTGCGCGCTGGACCCACCCCGGCCAAGATGGCCGAGGCCGAGTCCAAGGTCGCCCAGGCAGAGGCCAAGCTCAAGCAACTCCAGGAGCCTGCCGATGCCAGCGAGGTCGCGACGGCAGAGGAAGCGGTGGTCAAGGCCCAGAAGAACCTTGCCAAGGCTCAACAGGAGCTTGAAGACACCACCCTGGTGGCCCCGTTCGGCGGTACCGTCTCCTCCGTGGACGCGGTAGCCAACGCCCAGGCCGAGGTGGGCAAGGAAGCGGTGCAGCTATTCGACGGTAGCGGCATGTACCTCAACCTGTCGGTGCCCGAAGCCGACGTGGAGAAGGTGAAGGTAGACCAGTCCGCGACCATCACGATAGATGCAGTGTCGGGCCAGACCATCACCGGCACAGTCAGTTCGGTGTCGCCCATAGCGAATTCCGGCTCGGACGCCGTGACTTACGCCGTAAAGGTGACTTTCAACCCTGGCACCCTGCCCATAAAGGTGGGGATGAGCGCCAACGCCACGATACGCGTCGAACGCAAGGCGAATGCGATCCAGGTGCCCAACCGCGCTATCAAGCAGCAGGGGCCGTTCAAGACGGTGCAGGTGCTCTACGGCGAGGACGAGACTCCGGTGGAGGTGCGCGTGCAGACGGGTGCCACCAACGGCCAGACTACCGAAATCGTGTCGTGCGTCGATACGGGCAACCAGTGCCTGCGCGCCGGTGACAAGGTGGCGATGACCATGTCCAGCGGAGGCGGGCAGCAGGCCGGTGGCGGCCAGGACGTGGTCTTCATTGGCCCCGGCGGCGGCATGCCCCCTCCGGGCGGTGGCGAGGTGTCGGTCGGTATCCCCGTCGGACCATAAGAACTACAGGAGCTACAGGAATTACAGGAGCTAAAGCATGGAACCAATTATCCAGGTGCGCGACCTCGCCCGCACCTACACGATGGGCGAAATAGAAGTACACGCCCTGCGGGGTGTCACATTCAACATAGAGCCTGGCGAGTTTGTGTCAATCATGGGGCCTTCCGGCTCCGGCAAATCGACCCTGATGAACCTGCTCGGCTGCCTCGATACGCCCACAGGCGGGCAGTACGTACTCGATGGCCTGCCGGTAGAGCAGTTGGACAATGACATGTTGGCGGCGGTGCGCAACCGCAAGATCGGGTTCGTGTTCCAGCAGTTCAACCTGCTGGCCCGGAGCACCGCTCTCGAAAACGTGGAGCTGCCCCTGGTCTACAGGGGCAACATGCCACACGAGGAGCGCGAGGAGATGGCGGCCCGCGCGCTGGAAGCGGTGGGCCTGGCCGAGCGCATGGAGCACCGGCCCCGCGAGCTTTCCGGCGGGCAGCAGCAGAGGGTGGCTATAGCGCGTGCCCTGGTGACCAACCCGGCCCTTCTGCTAGCGGACGAACCGACCGGCAACCTGGACTCGCACTCCAGCCGCGAGATCATGGCGCTGTTCGAGGAACTCAACCGCAAGGGCATCACTATCATCGTGGTCACGCACGAACCGGATGTGGCGGCACATACCCACCGCGTGCTGACTATCAGGGACGGTCTGCTGGCAAGCGACACTCGGCATCAGCCGGTGCCCGCGAGAGAGGAGGTAGCTCATGGCTACGCTTGAAAGCACGCTAACCGCGGTAAAGCCCCAGGCGCGCGAGCAGGAAGACCTCGATGGTGGCGGTATCAGTCTCTGGGAGACGCTGCGCATGTCGTTCGCCACACTCATGGCGAACAAGCTGCGCACGGTGCTGACCGCACTGGGAGTGATCATCGGTGTGGCCTCGGTGGTGGCGCTGCTGGCGATAGGCCGGGGCACCCAGGAGCAGATAACCGAGCGCATCACCGCTAACGGCGCGAACCTGCTCACCGTGCGCTCGTCGGGCGCGGCGGGTGGCGGCGACGCCCGGCTCACGATGGACGATGCCGAGGCGCTGTCCAATCCCGCCAACGTGCCGGACGCCGCCAAGGTGTCCCCTGAATCGATGGGTATCTCTTCGGTAGTGGCGGGTAGCGAGAGCAAAACCACGATGGTGCTGGGTGTCACTTCCTCTTACCTGGAGCTGCACAACAACAAGCTCCAGTACGGGGAGTTCATCGGTGACGGCATGGAAACCTCCAACGTGGCCGTGCTGGGTGCCCGCGCCGCCAAGGACCTCTTCGGTGAGGGTGCAGACCCCACCGGGGCCACAATCCGCATCAAGGGCCAGACCTTCAAGGTGATAGGCGTGCTCGCCTCCAAGGGTGCCAGCGTCTTCGGCTTCGATGACGACGCGGTGCTGGTTCCGCTCCAGGTGGCCCAACGCAAGCTGTTCAACAGCCGCGTGGCGGGCGCGGGCGGCAAGCTGTCGGTGTCGAACATAGTGGTGCAGGCCAAAGACAAGGACAGCATAGAGCGCGTGAAGAGTCAGATAGAGGCGACGTTGCGGGAGCGGCACAAGCTCCCAGCCTACGGTGGCGCGGACGACTTCACCATCGACAACCAGGAAGACCTCATCAACACGGTTACGGAGACGAGCCGCACGATGACCCTCTACCTGGGGGCGATTGCCGCCATATCGCTGATCGTGGGGGGCATTGGCATCATGAACATCATGCTGGTGTCGGTGCGCGAGAGGACCAGGGAGATAGGTCTGCGCAAGGCCATCGGCGCGAGAGAGCGGGACATACTGACCCAGTTCCTCATGGAGGCGCTGCTATTGAGCACCACGGGCGGCCTCATCGGCCTGGCAATCGGGGCGCTCATCGCGGTCGTCGCCAACGAATCGGGCCAGACGCGGGCGCTCGTCAGCCCCGAGTCGGTGCTGCTGGCGGTGGGCTTCGCAATGACCGTGGGCCTGTTCTTCGGCATAGAGCCTGCCCGGCGCGCCGCGAAGCTCGATCCAATAGAGGCGTTGCGGTACGAGTAAAGACGCGTAACGCGTAACGCGTAACACGTGACGCCCAAAAGGGCAAAAGTAACAACTTATCCATACTTGAAGTAAAAAGGAGATAAAGCAGTGAAAATCAAGCGTATAGTCGTAATCGGGTGTATGTTCGTGGTCATCGGCATGGGCGGTATGCTGGCGGGGTGCGGCGAGCAGCCCACCGGGGCCGGCAGCGGCCAGGACCAATCGGCGAAGGACCAGTTCCTCGCCGAACGGCAGGGCACCGTGACCCCCGGCGCAGGTGGACAGGGTGACCTCGCGCTGCCCGGCGTCATGGGCACGGTTGAGAAGGTCGAAGGCAACAAGCTTACCATCAAGAACCCCATCGACAACTCTACCAGCATCGTGGAGCTTGCCAACGGTGGCAAGGTTACGAAGCAGGCCGACGGGCAGGCGAGCGACATCAAAGTAGGTGACGACATCGGGGCCTTCGGCAGCAAGAACGGCAACGCCCTGGAAGCAGAGGTGGTCAGCCTGGGTGGCGACCTGGCAGGCGGTGACGGCGGCCCGGTGCGTATAGAGCGACCCACGGGCGACAACACGGGGGACTACGCGGCCCCCGCGCCGGGTGGTGGTTTCCAGGCCGGACCAGGCGGTGGTGACATGATCGACGCGGGCGGCATGCCTGAGTTCGTGTCGGGCACTGTCGAAAAGATAGACGGCAGCACCCTCACCGTCAAGACCAAAGACGGCACCGCTACCGTCCGGCTCACCGAGAGCACCAAGGTGCATAAGCAAGTCGAAATCGCGTTGTCCGACCTCCAGGTGGGCGAGATGATACTGGCTACAGGCTCGCGCCAGGGGGACACCTTCAAGGCGACGGCTATCAACGTACCGGGCGGTATGGTCGGCATGGCCCCAGGTAATACACCGTAGTCTCTTCAAGCCATAAATAACGGCACCTGCCACTCCTTGCCCGCATCATCCAAAGGATTGAGCGGCAAGGTGTGGCCGGGACCGGCGACTTACACCTTGCTGCCCGACAATAGTACGAAAGGCTGTTGTACTTGCAGGCAGCGATATATAGACTGAGGTATGGCAAGCAACATGAACCGTAAAATACTCGTAGTAGATGATGACAAGAAGACGGCGGAGCTAATCAAGCTCTACCTGGAGCGGGACGGCTACCGGGTGTTCCTGGCTCACGACGGGCTGGGCGCGCTGGAGTTGGGGCGGAGCAAGCAACCCGACCTGATCGTGCTGGACCTCATGCTGCCATCGGTTGACGGCCTGGACGTGTGCCGCCTGTTGCGGGCGGAGTCGAAAGTGCCCGTCATTATGCTCACCGCGCGTTCCACGGAGGACGACAAGCTGCTTGGCCTCGACGTGGGCGCTGACGACTACGTGACCAAGCCGTTCAGCCCCCGCGAGTTGGTGGCCCGCGTGCGTGCGGTGCTCCGCAGAGTGGCGTCTGACGAGGCCGAGCCGCGAGAGCTTAGCTTCAGGGAGATGCACCTCGACCTGGTGCGGCACGAGGTCCGCGTGCGCGGCGTGCCGGTCCACCTGACCCCTAAGGAGTTCAACATCCTCACCACCCTGGCCTCGGAGCCTGGCCGCGCCTTCTCAAGGTTGGACCTGTTGGAGAAGGTGTTCGGCTACGACTACGAAGGGCTGGAGCGCACGCTGGACGTGCACGTAATGAACCTGCGCCGGAAGATAGAACCCGATCCAGCCCAACCCAGGTACATACTTACCGTGTATGGGCTGGGCTACAAGTTTGCCGAGGAACCCATCAGTGTTGCATAGCTTGCGTTTCCGCCTGCTGCTGACCATGAGCATCGTCGTGCTCGTGGCGGTGGGCGCGGTGGCCGTCTTCTCCAGCCGGTCCACCACCAACGAGTTCGAGCGTTACGTCCAGGATGGCATCGAGCGCAACCGGCGCATCGTCTCGGACCTGCTGAAGGAGTTCAAGGGCGACACAAGCCCCGAAAGCCTGCAAGCCCTGGTGGACAAGTTGGCCGCCAATTCAGGCGAACGCCTGGTAGTGGCTGACAGCCAGGGCAAGGTGATAGCCGATTCTGCCAGGCAGATGGTGGGCCAGCAGTTGGACTTCCCTGTGCGGGCACCCGTTTTAGCGCCCCCGCCCGGCGCGGCTGAGGGGATGGTCGTACCCAGACCTATAACTCAGACCGAGGGCCTCGCATTGGGTGGCCTTTCCCCGTTCACTCCTACAACTTTGATGCTGGAAGGCAATGTATCTCCCGCCTCGCTCCCGATGACTTCCGTGTACGAGATGTCCTTTCCGGGCGTGGTTAGCGGCACGCAGGGCGCGGCGATGCAAGCCGCCCTGCCTTTCACCGAGTTCGGCATCGCCGGCAACCACCTTGCCTGGGAGCCTGTGTTCGTACCCCTCGCGGCGGTACCCGTCGGCTCCGGCGCTGGCGGGGACGTTATGGTATCCGGCGTGCCCACCGCTGACTTCATAGTGGCACGCATACCTCGACCCGCGGAACAGGGCTTCCTCAATTCCGTGAACCAGCAACTGCTCCTCGCGGTGGCTGTGGCCGGGGCGGTGGCGCTGCTGCTCGCGTGGTTCCTCTCGCGGCGCATACTCGGCCCGGTGGAGGCCCTCACGAAGGCTGCGGGCAAGCTGGAGAAAGGCGACCTGGCGCAACGTGTTGACGTGCGTTCGCGGGACGAGATAGGGGAGCTTGCCCACGCCTTCAACGCGATGGCCGATGGCCTTACCCGCATGGAGCAACTACGGCGCAATATGGTAACTGACGTGGCGCACGAGCTTCGCACGCCGCTTTCCAACATACGCGGCTACCTGGAGGCCATGCGCGACGGGGTGGCTCGTCCCGACCCGGCGCTCATCGATTCGCTACACGAGGAAGCGATGCTGCTCACACGCCTGGTGGAGGACCTACAGGAGTTGGAGCTGGCCGAGGCGGGCCAACTGAAAATAGTAAAGCAGCAAATCGAGCCGAGGGACGCGATAGAGAGGGCGGTGTATGCCTTCCAACCCTCGGCCAGCGAAAAGGGGATTCAGCTAGACACTAACCTGCCGGAGGAGTTGCCAACCGTAGAAGCCGACGCGGAGCGGCTGGGCCAGGTGCTGCGCAATCTGCTGGCGAACGCTATCACCCACACGCCCACGGGCGGCCGGATCGAAATAGCCGCAACCACGGAGGACAAGAACGTGGTGGTGAGCGTGCGCGACACCGGCGTGGGCGTACCCCAGGAAGACCTGCCCTTCATCTTCGAGCGCTTCTACCGGGCCGACCATTCGCGGGCGCGTAGCACCGGGGGTGCGGGCCTGGGCCTGTCCATCGTCAAGCAGCTTGTAGAGTTGCACGGTGGCCGCATCTGGGCCGAGAGCCGGGAGGGAGAAGGTTCCACTTTCTACTTCAGTCTCCCGGCGCGCGTAGCACAGCAGTAATACGCAAACCGGCTAGATAGACAGGCCTAACCGCGACCTCTCCCGTTAGATCGAACGGCGGCGGCTACAGGCTCGCTGCTCTCGACGTGTCCGGCGTATTCCACGGGCGCGCCCGCATCGAGAGTGCCGCCCATCACATGGGCAGCAGCCTCTTGCGTGGTGCCTCGCCTGTCGCTCCTGGCCGCCGCACCTTCTTCGGCAGCGTCCGGCCCGCGGGACTCCACCAGGCGGTTGTACAGGAACTCGACCTCATCTGCGTCCAGTTGCTCCAGCCTCTTGCCGCCACAGTAGCGCGCCGCGGCCTTGCTCATATGCACCTCTGCAATACCGTACTCGTCGGCTTTGGCGAGCAGGTCTTCCAGTGAGAGGGCTTTCGCTTTCGGCTCGGGCTGTGGTGCTTGCGTGGGCAGCATGCTTGGCTCGAACTGCTTGATAGGCTCCTGCGCGGTGACCTCTCTCACGAGCCTGTCGTAAGTCAGGTCTACCAGCTTTCGCCCCAGCGGGTAGAGGTGGCTGACGTTAGTCTTGACCACCGTCGCCGTGTGCTGGGCGCGGAAATCTCCGCCGAGCACCAGGGACAGGTCGAAGGTCACGTCTGAGTAATAGTCGGTGCCACCAATCGTCATGATTATCAACTGCCCCGCCACGTTCTCGTCCGGCTCCTGTCCCTGGGCCGTGGCGTGCTCCGTAATCGCGACCCACCGCCTGCTGACGCGGCAGAGCAGGTCGAGCACCTTCTTGGCCTTCGTCTGCAACAACTCAACTTCGCTGGTCGTGAGCTTAGCGCCTTCACCGCGCTGCTGCTCGGCCATCTCGATGGCGCGACCGTACAGGGTATCGAAATAGCCGTTCCACGAGTCGAGCACCAGCCCGCCGTAAACGGGAGCGCCATCCGGCCCCTTCTCGTCTATGGCCCACTGGATATCCTCCAGCAGGGTGTCGGGGTCGCTCTCGATGGCGTCAAAGCGCTCGTTCACGCCGGGGACGTTGCGCGTCTTGAACTCAGTGTCGAAGACGCAAATCCTGCCGATGCCTGCCTCGGACATGGATAGCGCCAGGTGAGTCTTGCCTGTGTTGCTAGGCCCCCTGAAGATGGTCACCAGGCGACGCGAGGTCGGCCTGCGGTTCAGGGGGCTTGGTCTGCTTGAACTCTGTACGTGCCCGCCTGCGTCGGCACTGGAATCGTGGCTTGTAGAAGCATGTGGCATTTGTTGCTACCTCCTTAACACCTGGCAATACACCCGGTTATCGCCCCTGAGAGACGTTGATGAGTCGCTATGTAGAACATAAGTTCTATATGCGAGTATATTGCCATAACTCCAATGCTGTCAATGGGGTTTTCCACAATCCGGTAGACCGCTAATGAAGATTAACAACATATGAGGTAATACTGTGTAGGGGCAGGCCCCCGTGCCTGCCCTTGTTGGAGATTTGTAACATCGTACGCCTGCCCCCGAAGGCCCCAGGATGCGGTCGCTCTCGGCAGGAAAGATACAGCTAGCGAAGGACATGTTACAGGT
>JALZHI010000184.1 GCA_030913985.1 Chloroflexota bacterium
AGATAGAGGACGGCTGCAACGACTTCTGCACCTTCTGCATCATCCCCTTCACCAGGGGCATGCCGCGCTCTACGCCCACCAACGAAGTCGTGCGTATCGTGCGGCAGCGTCTCAGCGAAGGCTTCAAGGAGATCGTGCTCACCGGCGTACACATGGGCAAGTACGGGCAGGACCACGCACAGCGCAAGCGGTCCGCAGCCGACCCCACCGAGGCCCGCTACCTGCCCGGCGTGGTCCAGGCGGTGCTCGACAGGACCGGCGTGCCCCGCCTGCGCATTACCTCGGTGGAACCGACCGACGCGATAATGATGCTGCCCCTGCTCTCCGACGCCCAGTACGCAGGCAGACTGGCCCCGCACCTGCACCTGCCGTTGCAAAGCGGCTGCGATGCCACACTGGCCCGCATGAAGCGCGACTACACTACAGGGGAGTACGCCGATGTGGTGCGGCAGTGTCGCGAGGCGGTGCCCGGCATCTCCATCACCACCGACCTGATTACCGGCTTCCCCGGCGAGACCGAAGAGGAATGGGCGGCCACTCGCGAGTTTGTGCAGGAGATGGAGTTTGCCAAGGTGCACGTCTTCCCGTACTCGCAGCGTCCAGGCACCCCCGCGATGAGCATGCCTGGCCAGGTGCCGCCCGAAGTGCGCCACGCCCGCACGCTGGAGATGATGGAACTCAGCACGCGCATGGAAGCCACTTATGCCATAAAGCACCTGGGCACAGTGCGCCCGGTGCTGTGGGAGACGCGCTCCGAAGACGGCACGTGGCAAGGTCTCACCGACAATTACCTGCGTGTGCGCACCCGGCATCCCCTGGACCTACAAAACGGCCTAACGCCCTCCCTGCTCTCGGCCTATGACGCGTCGGGTCTGTGGGCGGAAGTACGCTAAACCGATGAGCAGCGCCGAAGCCAACGCCCGCACCCTGCTGGCTACAACTGTGGTCGTGAGCATACTGGCGGCTTTCGCGGCCATGTCGCTCGGCTTGAACGGCCTGCAACTCTGGGCCATAATAGTGTGGCTAGTGGCGCTGGCGAGCGCGGTCGCTGCCTTCCTGGCCTACAGGCGCTACAGTGGCATCCGGGCGCAACGCTGGCAGGAGGAGCTACGGCAGAGCGAGCGCCGCATCACCGAGCTGCTAGACCGCGACGAGGTCACCCCATCTTCCACTTCGCCCAACGACCCCACACCCACCAATCGCCCCTGAGGACATTACATGCCTAACGCCAAGACCCAGCGACTCCTCTTCTTTTTCGGTTTCGTGGGGGTGATAACCTCGTGCTTCGGGTGCGGCCTCGCGTTCAACAACCAGATAGGTGCCGCCCAGGTCGCGCTAATCATCGCCTGGCTGATACTGGTGCCCCTGTTCGGCTACCTGATAAGTACCCGCCGCCGCCTCAAAAAGGTCGTCCGCCGCAAGGAAGCCCTACAGCAGGAGGAACTTTCCGCGCTCGGCACGTTGGGGCAGGAGATAGGGAAGGGAACGGGGGATGAGGGAGTAACACGTAACTCGTAACGCGTAACACGTAGAATAGAGTCAGGGAACAACGCGGCTTGGAATGCACACGGGTTGTTGAGCCGCTTTACGTGTTACGCGTTACGAGTTACTCCCCATCGTCCCCTCCAAAGGAGCATAATGGACCTGAACCGCTACACTAACCCCGCAATGGGGGCTATATGGTCGGCGCAGCGTAAGGTGGACCTGTGGTGGAAGGTCGAGGTGGCCGTGGCCGAGGCTTGGGCGGAGCGGGGCAGGGTGCCTGGGGAGGTGCTGCCCATCCTGCGCGAGGGCAAGGTCGATTTGGGGCTGATGTCCGAGTACGAGAAGAGCACCGACCACGACGTGATTGCCTTCCTCAAGGCGGCGGGTGACAGCCTGTCCGACCCCGACGCGGCCCGCTACGTGCACCTGGGCCTCACCTCATCCGACGTGATAGACACCGCCCTCGCCTTGCAGCTAAAGGAGGCGATGGACCTCATCTTGAGCGACGTGGAGGACGTGCGGGTGACGCTGGCGGCGCTGGCGTTGGAGCACAAGCACACGGTCATGATAGGGCGCACCCACGGCGTGCACGCGGAGCCTACCACCTTCGGTTTGAAGGTGCTGGTCTGGTACGACGAAATGGGGCGGCACCTGCACCGGCTCGAAGCCGCCCGCACCGACATCGCCACCGGCAAGATTTCGGGCGCGGTGGGCACCCACGCCAACGTACCACCCGACCTGGAGGCGGACGCCCTCACCCGCCTGGGCCTGGCGACCGACCCGGTATCCACCCAGATAGTGCAGCGCGACCGGCATGCCGCCGTGCTCAACGCGCTGGCCTTGCTTGCCTCATCACTGGACAAGTTCGCCACGGAGATACGCCACCTGGCCCGCACCGAGGTGAGGGAGGTAGAGGAGCCGTTCGGGGCGGCCCAACAAGGCTCGTCGGCCATGCCCCACAAGCGCAACCCCCACAAGAGCGAGCGCATCAGCGGCCTGGCGAGGGTGGTACGGGGCTTCGCGATCACCGGCATGGAGAACGTGGCCCTTTGGCACGAGCGAGACATATCTCATTCGTCGGGCGAGCGGCTCATCCTGCCGGGTGCCTTCATCCTGGTGGACTACATGCTGCGCCAGTTCGACAGCATCGTAGGCAACCTGAACATCTACCCCGGACGCATGCGCCGCAACCTGGAACTCACCGGCGGGCTGGTATTCTCGCAGCCGGTGATGCTGGCCCTCACCGAGAGCGGGCTGGACCGGCAGGCGGCCTACAAGATCGTGCAGCGCCACGCCATGTCGGTATGGGACCTCGACGCGAAGGGCGAGACCGGCCCCACCTTCCTCGAACGCCTCATGTCCGACGATGAGGTGATGGAGCGGCTTACGCAGGAGCAATTACGGGAGATAACGTCGCTGGAGCGGCACCTGGCGTATTTGGACGAGGCTTATAGAAGAGTGGGGTTGGAAAGTTGAGAACGTACGGGACTATATTGACAGCACGCCCTAAGCAATTTATACTCGGCGTCTATCAAGTATTTAGTCAGGAGGTAGGCGGCTGTGGATGTCCATCAGTGGGAGTATTGCCGTCTCGACTATGACGGATCCAAAGAGGATCGCGGTGGTTCCAAGTATGATGTGTGGATCGTCTATCTCTATCATGAGGAACGCTACCGTCAGTTGGCGAGTACCGGAAGAAACGGTCGGATATTTGCCTATAACCCCTTCTATAGTGCAATGGGCTATTTAGGAACCTTCGGCTGGGAACTAATCACCGTTCAGCATGGCGTTGGTGGAGCTGGGTATGGCGGCTCTGGTGGTGGGGGTGTTCGTTGGGACAACGTAGTCGCTTACTTTAGACGTCCTATTAAGCCAGGCCGTAGAATCGACGAGCCTCCATTAGTGTTGCCCTAGTTGCTGCGGTACTGATTTATGTTCTGTTCTGTATGCGGATACAAGTTACCAGAGACTGCTACAGTCTGCTGGAATTGTGGTGCTTCGCAGAGACACTCTAGTTCGGGCAGTATTGATGATGCTTGGGAGACTTGCGAGATTTCTTTGGTCCCTCATGAGTTGCGCATACTTGGTAGGCCCTTGTACAAGTTCGTTGCGACAGCGACAAGACCTGATGGTCAGTACATTGCTGGCGAAGTGCAATTTAGTGTCTCTGTAATGCCCAGCCATTCTGACAATAGGCATCTTAATGGATTGCGCGACAAGCTCATAAAGGACGGTTGGGATCCCCTTGATACCAGGGGTAAGTACTGGTGGTCCCTGAAGTTCCAAAGACGGCTCTAGCACGCTGTTCTAGATGGCGGGTATTTGCTAAAACGGCTCGTGCCTGCACATCACTGGTGCGTTTAGTGCGTACGCCTGTCGTTCGTGGCGCTAGTCTTTGTCTAATTCCCCTCAACACGTTATATTAAACCCGTTACTTTTCGACCCAATTCCACGATAACCATACGTCCGCTCGCCACGAGCGATATCCCTATCCACCAGGAGACACCTGTGATTGCAGCAATAGAGAATCCAATGGCGTACCGGCTGCCCACCCGCGCCCTGCCACGCCGCTATGACATCGAGATTGACGCCCGCCTCGGCAGGCGTGAGACTTTCGGCAAGGTCACCATACAGCTTGACGTGCGGGAGAGCACCAGCAGCGTGGAGCTACACGCCGTCCACCAGACGCTCAAAGACGCCCGGCTCACGTATGGCGGCAACACCGTCGAGGGCCGCATCGAGCAGGACGAAGAACGAGAGTTAGCCATCATCAGCTTCGAGGAGGCTATTCCCGTGGGCGAGGCGACGTTGGAGGTGGCTTTCGACGGCGAGGTGAGCAACGGCCTGGAGGGGCTGTACCTCTCCAAGGACGGGCCGGAGGAGCTGCTCTGCACCCAGTGCGAGGAGACCGCCGCCCGCGACATCTTCCCATGCTTCGATGAGCCTACCTTCAAGGCGCAGTTTGCCTGGAAAGTCACCACGTCCGCCGATGCCACCGTGCTAGCCAATGGCACGCTGGAGTCGGTGCGGGAGAGCGACGATGGGCAGTCAAAGACGTGGACTTTCGCGCCCACCAAGCCGATGTCCAGCTACCTCGTGGCCCTGGTGATTGGCGACGTGGCCTCCACCGAAGAGGAAGAGGTGAACGGCACGCCCATCCGCGTGTACGCCATGCGCGGCAAGGAGTTCATGGGCCAGTACGCGCACGATTTCACCCGCCGCCTGCTGCCCTGGTACGAGGACTACTTCGGCGTGCCCTACCACTTCGACAAGTACGACCAGGTGGGCGTGCCGGGCTTCGCGGCGGGTGCGATGGAGAACAGCGGCCTGGTGCTCTTCCGCCAGTCGATGCTGCTGATGAACCCGCAGACCGCCTCCTGGAACGCCGAAAAGGCGGTGGCCCACGTGGTGGCCCACGAGTTCGCCCACATGTGGTTCGGCAACCTCGTCACGATGAAGTGGTGGGACGACCTGTGGCTCAACGAGTCGTTCGCGGAGTGGATTTCGTACAAGGCCGTGAACGCCCTCGCCCCCGAATATGACATCTGGGACGACTCGCAGGGGGGCCGCGTGCGCGCCATGAGCCTTGACGCGCTGGAGAGCACCCACCCGATCTACAACAAGGTGGAGACCCCTTCTCAGGCCGCCGAGATGTTCGACGTAATCACGTACGAGAAGGGCTGCGCCGTGATGCGCATGCTCGAAAGCTTCCTGGGCGAAGAGGCGTTCCGGGCGGGCATCCGCACCTACATGCAGGAGTTCTCTGAGGACAACGCGGCAGGCTCGGACCTGTGGCGTCACCTGGAGAAGGCCGCGGGCCGTCCCGTCACCCGCATCATGGAGAGCTGGATCAACCAGGGCGGCTACCCCATAATTGGCGTGTCATTGGAGGGTAACACCCTGCGGCTGACCCAAAGGCGCTTCTTCTCCAGCCCCACCGCGCCCGCCGACAACGCGCAAACCTGGGACGCCCCGCTCATCATCGGCTACGAGGACGGCGCGGGCGTGCACGAACTGCGCCACCTGCTGTCGGGGCGTGATGACTCGGTGCAGTTGGACGTGCAGGGCGATGTCAGGTGGGTGTACGCCAACGCCGACGAGATCGGCTTCTACCGCCAGGACTCCGACGACCATCTGCTCAGGGGCCTCTTGGACAACCTCGACAAGCTGTCGCCACTGGAGCAGATGGGCTTACTTAGCGATCAGTGGGCGCTAGTGCGCAATGGCACCAACCCCATCACCCGCTTCCTGGAAGTGGAGCAGGCGATGCTGGGCGCGCGCAACCACAACGTGCTCGGCATGGCGGTCGGCTACCTGTTCAACATCGAGGACCTGCTGAAAGAGGCAGGCGACGAGCAGGCGATTCAGAGCTTCCGGCGCTGGGTGGCTTCCTCCTTCAAGGAGAGGCTGGCCGAGCTTACCTTCGAGCCGAAGGAAGGCGAGTCGCAGAATGACGTGCAGGCCCGCCGCTCCGTGCTCACCGCCATGACCATGCTGGCCCAGGACCAGGCGGCGGTGGAGCAGGCCAAAGAGTGGGCCGGCAAGGAAGCCGGCAACCCGGCTTCTGTGGATGCCAACCTGGCCGGCGTGTTCGTCTCCACCGCCGCGCAGTTCGGTGACGCCGCCCACTTCGACAAGCACCTGGCGACGTACCAGCAGCGCCAGAAGAACGCCTCCTCGCCCCAGGAGCGGGACCGGTACCTCTACAGCTTCCCATTCTTCCGCTCGCCGGAGCTTGTGGAGCGCGTCTTCACGCTGCTGGACGAGCGCACCCTGCCCACCGAGGCGGTCATCCCGTTGCTGCGCGATATGCTGGGCCGCCGCCATACCCAGCTAAAAGCGTGGGACTACCTCAAGGGGCACTGGGAGTTCATCGCCACCCTCGGCAGCCTGTCGATCCCCAGCGTGGTCAACGCCACCGGCAACCTGCCTATCTCCCAACGCGAAGAGCTAGAGCAGTTCTACGAGCAGCACCTCAAAGGCGTGGCCGACCAGAGCTACGCCCGCGCAATAGAGACGATGGAGCAGCTAGCCGAGTTCCGCGCCCGCACCAAGGGCGACGTGGTGGCTTGGTTCACGAAGTAGTTATAGGAGACGAAACCGCCAAGACGCCAAGGACGCTAAGAACGCGCCAAGATAGACATAGTCTAGGGAGTGTAAAGAGAAGCAGGGTACGTGATTTTGTACCCTGCTTCTCTTTGCTCAGAACCCTTATTTTACCTTGGCGGGTTCTTGGCGTCCTTGGCGTCTTGGCGGTTTCGTCCTTTACGTTTCCACATGGTATAATGCCGCCATGCAGACCGGCCCTATACTCCAGACCGAGCTACCCCTACCGCTATTCGGCAGGGGTAAGGTGCGTGACACTTACGATCTCGGCGCGGAACTGCTCATGGTGGCGACCGACCGCATTTCCGCCTTCGACTCGGTGCTGCCCACCGGCATCCCACACAAGGGGCAGGTGCTCACGGCCCTGTCGGCCTTCTGGTTTCGGCGGACGGCGCAGATAATGCCCAACCACCTGATTTCGTGGGAGCGGCGCGATTTCCCCTTCGATTGGAAGTCGTGGCCGGAGGAGCAGCAGGCGCAGCTTGTCGGGCGGGCGATGCTGGTGAAGAAGGCCGAGCGTATTGACATCGAGTGCGTGGCGCGGGGCTACCTGGCCGGCTCGGGCTGGAAAGAGTACGACACCACAGGCGCGATTACGGGCATCAAGCTGCCGCACGGTATGGTACCCAGCCAGCAGCTACCGGAACCTATCTTCACCCCCGCCACCAAGGCCGCTTCGGGCCACGATGAGAACATCACCTTCGAGCGCATGGTGGACCTCGTCGGCCAACAGTTGGCGGAGCAGTTGCGCGAAGCCACCCTGAAGATATACACCGCGATTTCGGAGCACGCCCGGCAGCATGGGGTAATTGTGGCCGACACCAAACTGGAGTTCGGCCTGCTCGACGGGCAGTTGATCGTTATAGACGAAATGGGCACGCCCGACTCCTCCCGCTTCTGGGAAGTAACCAAGTACCGGTTTGGTGAGGACCAGGCCAGCCTCGATAAGCAGTACGTGCGCGACTGGCTGCTGCAATCGGGTTGGGACCGAGAGCCTCCCGCCCCGCCGCTCCCCGACGACGTGGCCCAGAAGACTTCGGAGAAGTACCTGGAAGCCTACCGCCAGATAGTGGGCCACGACCTCACGAACGACCTCCAGTACCAGTAGCCTCACACCGGAGCTTACGATGCAGAAGTGGCTGGCAAACGTCTATGTGACCCTCAAGCCGGTGGTGAACGACCCTCCCGGCCTGTCGATACGCGACGCGCTGCACAACCTGGGCTACGCACAGGTGAGCGCGATCCGCTCCGGCAAGTACATCCGCCTCCACATGGAAGCCGCCGACGAAACCTCCGCCCGCGAAGCCGTAGACGCCATGTGCCAGCGCCTCCTAGCCAACCCCGTGATCGAAGACTACACTTTCACGCTAGAAGAAACGGAGTAGAGATTTGGGAATTGGGATTTCGGATTGCGGATTTGCTT
>JALZHI010000239.1 GCA_030913985.1 Chloroflexota bacterium
AATCCGAATTCCTAAATCCCAAATCGAAGAAGGGGTATGATATGCTATCTACTATGGTTGAAGAGCGCACAATAGAGGCGCCCGCGGGGATTATTTCGGACGAAGTGTCGCATGAGATCGTGCAGATGCTGGGCCGGGTGGGTCCTAGCGTGGTGCAGGTGAAGCGCGAGGGGCGTGGCGGGGGCGCGGGGTTCGTGTGGCGCTCCGATGGCGCTATCGTCACCAACCACCACGTAATCGCCGGTTCTCGGTCTGTGAGCGTGCAAATGCAGGATGGTCGCTCGTTTCCGGCGAGGGTGCTCAACCAGAACCCGGCGCTCGACCTGGCCTTGCTGAAAGTGGAGGCTGACGACCTGCCCGCCGCACTGGTGGACGATTCTTCCAGGCTGCGCGTGGGGGAATTGGTCTTCGCGGTGGGGCACCCGTGGGGGCAAAAGAACGTGGTCACGGCGGGCATCGTGAGCGGCGTGGGCCAGGTGCCCGTGCCGGGTAGCGGGCGGACGGCCCAGTACGTGCGCTCCGACGTGCGCGTGGCCCCCGGCAACTCGGGCGGACCGATGCTCAACGCGGGTGGGGCGGTGGTGGGCATCACCGCCATGATCTTTGGTGGCGATATGGCCGTTGCTATCCCCAGCCACGTAGCCGCCGAGTGGGTGGCGGGTCTGCCCAGCCGCCGGGTGATGCTGGGCGTGGCCGTGGAGCCGGTGGAGTTCGAGTTGTTGCTGCCGGTCAGCAAGCGCGAGCGTCGAACGGCAGGCCTGCTCCTGGTGGGAGTGGACGACGATACGCCCGCCAGCCGCGCCGGGCTGAAGGTGGGCGATGTGATACTCGCCGCCGGAGGCAGGCCTGTGGTGGACGGCGAGACGTTGCACGGCGTACTCTCGGACAACACCCTCAACAGCAACCTGCAACTGCACGTCTTCCGGGGCGGCTCCATCAACGAAGTGGCGGTGGACCTTGCGGGGCCGCCGCAAGTGGAGACCGCCTCTTGAGCAAAGTGGCGGTAGCGATAGCAGCCCCGACGCCGATGTTGCGTGCGGGGCTGCGCGCTTTGCTGTCGGGTGACGATATACAGGTGGTGGGGGACGCTTCTTCCCTCACCGAAGTGCGCATGGACCTGCCCGAGGCCGACGTGCTGGTGACCACCGCAGGTATCCTGATGGAGGACAGCGCGTACGTGGCCCAGGGTATGTCCGCGCCCTCCTTACCGGGGGTGCTGGCGCTCTCTGACGACGCGCGCCCGGCGACGTTGCTGCGGCAGCTTGCCTTGCGCGGCTGGGGTATCATCTCGCCCGACGCCCCGGCAGCCGAGATGCAGGCGGCGGTGCTATCGGTGGCGCAAGGGCTGGTGGTGCTTTCTCTCCCGCTGGCGAGCACGCTGGTTGGCCCTCGCAACCCCGTGCAGACGCTGGAGGGTGGCACTCTGCCGGAGCCGCTCACCGCCCGCGAGACGGAGGTGCTGGAGCTACTGAGCCAGGGCCTCTCCAACAAGCTGATAGCCCGCCGCCTCAACATCAGCGAGCACACGGTGAAGTTCCACGTGTCGTCCATCTACACCAAGCTGGATGCTTCCAGCCGCACGGACGCGGTGAGCAAGGGGGCGCGGTTGGGGCTGATTACGTTATGAGATGGCCTCGTTTAGCACCAAAAATGGAGCATCAGACCTGACCTTACATCTCCTACTTATCAGCTTCTATTTATCCTGCTTGATGTAGCACTGGTGTGGGTACTTCAACTTCGACCTCAACAAAGTGTGCTTCGTCGGCAGGTCCGGCGCTCAACGGCAATTCAGCCTCATCCTCAACCATGCCCTCTAGGTGTATCTGCAAAGCTTCACGCATCAGGCGCAATGTTTCGTCCTTCGTGGCACCTGTCGCCACGCAGCCTGGTACTTCAGGGGCGTAAGCCGAGTAATTCCTGGGACCCTTCTCCACCACCACTAGAATTCGGTAAGGATTGAGCATGGTCTTTCCCTTTCCTTATTTCAGCTTGATGCCAGCTTGTTGCTCGATACTCCGTTGGTCTTTGATGCTGAGGTCGTTCCCTGGATTACCGCTAATGGTTACCCTTCCAGCCTTGACGGGGTGCTTGAACTGCCGGTGGTTGGTACCTTTGCGTGGGAGCATCACCCAGCCGTCGTCCTCTATTTGCCTGATGGCCTCGCGGACCTTGATTGGCATTGGTCCCTACTTGAATACATAGTTGGCTGTATGCACTTAATCCGGCTCAACGCGCTCCATAAGCCAAAGCTGCTAAGAGATCATCGCGTTCTAAGTCCTCATAGTCACCGAGAATATCCTCAATGGTCATGCCTGAGCTTAGTAGCTCCAGCAGTACCTCTACCGGGTAGCGCAAGCCACGTATCACTGGCTTACCATGGCAGATGTTGGGATTGGTTGTAATCCGCTCCAGTAGTGCCGCCTAGTGGCTGTCCATATCTAACACCTCTATTTCTATTACACAGTCATCCTACTTCACACGACTTTCAGCGACAAGGCTCGCAGATTAAGGCTACGGAGCGCGTACCTGCCATAAGTCTACGCCTCACGCATCGGCACCCTTATCCCGAACCTCTCTGCTGCCTCTATCGCCTCGTCGTAGCCCGCGTCGGCGTGGCGGATGATGCCCATACCCGGGTCGGTGGTGAGGACGCGTTGGAGGCGGGCGGCGGCTTCGGGGGTGCCGTCGGCGACGATCACCTGCCCGGCGTGCTGGCTGTAGCCTATGCCCACTCCACCGCCATGATGGAACGACACCCAGGTGGCCCCACCCACGGCGTTGATTAGCGAGTTGAGGATGGGCCAGTCGGAGATGGCGTCGCTGCCGTCCTTCATCGCCTCGGTCTCGCGGTTGGGGGAGGCCACGCTGCCGGTGTCGAGGTGGTCGCGGCC
>JALZHI010000185.1 GCA_030913985.1 Chloroflexota bacterium
ATGGACGATGGACGATGGACGATGGACGATGGACGATGGACGATGGGGTACTTAGCCATCGTCTGTCGTCTATCGTCCATCGTCCATCGTCTAGCTTACTACCGTCAGCAACCCCGAGTTCATCACCACTTCCAACGCCAGCGTCTTGTAACCCACGTCGGGGAAGTGGACCGTTACGGTACCCTCTTCGAGATTCTGGACCATGCCATTACCCCACTTCTTGTGTAAAACAGTGTCGCCGTTGCGGAAGGGCACCGTCGGCACGTGCACGGCGGGCTGCGAGATCTTGATGGCCTCAGTGCTCATCTGGGCCAGCACCTTGATGCAGTTGTCGCAAGCGCCGCAGTGCTCCTTCGTGTAGTCCTCACCGAAATAGCTCAGGAGGAGCTTCCGGCGGCACTCGCGGGTGCTGGCGTAGCGCAGCATCATGTCGAGTCGGCTCTGCTCGTACTGCTTGCGGGCCTGCAACACCTTCATATCGAGCAGCAGACGGCGGCCTGGTACGTGGGTCTTGCGGAAGGTCACGATATCGCCGTTGTCGCCGTTGCCGCTCAGGCTCGCCACGCCACCGGCCTGCTCCAGCGCCGCGAGCAGCGGGCGGATGCGGGCCACGGGCAGGTTGCGGACCTTGGCTGCCTCACCGATGGTGAGCGTCCTTACCGGGGCTTCCTCGGGATTGGCCTTCTCCTTGGCGCGCAGGGCCTTGCGCAGGTCGTCCCACAGGTCGCGCAGGTTGGCCTCTGAGGGCACGCTGCCGCCGATGAAGAACGACTGTATGTTGCGGTCGCGGGGGTCGTAGATCAGGATCGCCTTTGAGGGGTTGCCATCGCGCCCGGCGCGCCCGGCCTCCTGGTAGTAAGCCTCCAGGGAAGCGGGCAGGTCGTAGTGCACCACGTAGCGCAGGTTGGGCTTGTTGATGCCCATGCCGAACGCCGTGGTCGCCACCACCACCGGGATGATCTCGTCCATCCACGCCTGCTGCACGCGGTCGCGCTCGCTCTTCTTCAGCTGGCCGTGGTAGTAGTCCGCCGTGATGCCGTGCTCGTTGAGCAGCTCGCTCACGCGCTTGGCCTCGGAGGTGGTCGCCACGTACACCAGGCCGGAGCCTTCCAGCTTGGCGTCCATGTACTGTAGCTTCTCAACCGCTTCGGGCGTCATGCCGGTGTACTGGTCCTTGTTCGACACGGTACCGCCGTTCTCGAAGCCGGAGGGAGCCTTGCCGAACATCTTGAGCAGTTGCCAGTCCTTTTCGCGGTCGGTGGAGGCCGACACCACCGAGAAGGTGAGGTTGGGGCGGTCGAAGCCGTGGATGATCACGCGGGGGTCGCGCAGGCCCAGGTTCTCCTGGATGTCGGCGCGCACCTGCGGGGTGGCGGTGGCGGTCAGGGCCAGCACGGGCGGGCGGCCCGCGGCCTGGATCACCTTGTCGAGCATCAGGTAAGCAGGGCGGAAGTCGTAGCCCCACTCGGAGATGCAGTGTGCCTCGTCCACCACCAGCAGGCAGACCTTGATATCCTTCAGGCGGGCCAGGAAGTCGGGGTCGGCGCAGCGCTCGGGCGTCACGTAGAGCAACTTGTCCTCGCCGCGCTCCATCGTCTCGAGGTGGGCGTCCACTTCCTCGTCGGTGAGCGTCGAGTTGATGGCGGCCACACCCTCGATGCTGCGGCTCTGCAAGTCGATTACCTGGTCGCGCATAAGAGCGATCAGGGGGGAGACCACTATTGCCGTGCCGGGCAGGAGCAGGGCCGCCAACTGGTAGGTGAGCGACTTGCCCGCGCCGGTGGGGAACACCGCCAGCACGTCCTGGTCCCGCAACAGGGACTCCAGGACCTCGAGTTGTCCAGGCCGGAACTCGTTATAACCAAAGTGTTTTTGTAGTGCTTCCTCTATCTCGGTGCGCTGCACTATCATCATCTCAATCTTTCCCTCGCTCTTCATCGCAGAAGAGCCTTCCTACATAGGAGGTAGGTGTCTTGTAAAATAAAGGTGCAGACCCTCTATACGGCCGCTTTGGATAAAGCGGAACCGCGCATGGGAAAAACCCCACGCGTACAAGGGTCCAAGCGAGCTACTGACTATCGCAGTCACAGTTCGCTGTATGCCTTTTAATAAGCAAATGGCGTGCCACAACATAGAAAAAGTGGCACCAGGTTAGTACCTGTTTTTCAATATGTTATTGGAAACGGAAGAATGCTGTTAATGGCCGCTGTGCATAGCCGCACGGCGTCTTCTCTACTAGTATAAGCCCGACTCACGCATAATGCAAGCGACTTTATCCACTAAAGGTACTGGGTTGTACTAGGCCAAAAGTCGTATTCAGGGGTGCCGGTGCGTTGCTAATGTGTAAATGCTATTGATATGTTTATGATTGTTAATACTTGGAGCATTCCCTCTGGAGTCAATCTTTGCCCGTCACCGAGCAGCTTTCCCTACAAAGACAAAGCCTGCCTCGGCAGACTTCTTCTACATTTTTATACGCACCTAATTTCACAAAGTTACATATCACCCCTGCGGGCCACCTGCAAACCGAAGTCTTTCCATACAACAGGACCAAAGCCCCACCCTGTCATCCTGAACGCAGTGAAGGATCAGCAACGGCTGTTTGATACCTGCCCTTGATGTACAAAGCCCCCACCATGTCATTTCGAACGCAGTGAGAAATCTCGTCCTTCACCACCCAGAGACCACTTTTCTTACGGTATACGACCTGTAGTGGCTATCTATTCTAGGGGAAAGGAGCAACATCGGGATGGTGGACGAGATTTCTCACTGCGTTCGAAATGACAGGGTGGGGCTTTGGGTGCTAATAACTCTCAGTCAAGAACGGGAGGCTGATCCTTCATTGCGTTCAGGATGACGATGGGAGCGCAGTCGCCGTAAACCTGCCTATTCGCAGACCGGAGTTGCCCGCTCAGGCGTCTTTTCTTAATCCCGCCCTTTCCTCTATAATTCTGAATATGCAAACAGCCAACAGCCCCGCGCCTGTAGAACCCGTGGAAAGCTCCGTTGCTGGCATCCCCGCCGCACCCGCCGAACAGCGCGATACTCTTACCTCTACCGCTACGGAAACCGCGGCTCAACCGCCGGTAGCTCAGATCGAGCGGGTGAGCAAGCAGTTCAAGGGGGTAGCCGCGCTGCGTGGCGTGTCCTTCAACCTCGAGCGGGGGGAGATTTTCGGGCTGCTCGGCCCCAACGGCGCGGGCAAGTCCACCCTGCTCAAGCTGCTGCTTGGCTTCCTGCATGGCGACGGTGGCTCAATAAAGCTCTTCGGCTCCACCGACCTGACGAAGGCGCACGCCCGCATCGGTTACCTGCCGGAGCAACCCCGCTATCACGGCAACTTCTCAGGTCGCGAGTACATGGAGTTCCAGGCCCGCCTCGCCGGTCTGCGTGGCCGCGATGCTAAGGCAATCACGACTCACGCCCTCAAGCAGGTGGGGCTGGAGGAGGCCGCAAACCGGCGTATACGCACCTACTCGAAAGGCATGCGGCAGAGGCTGGGGCTGGCTGTGGCTGTGTACGCCTCCGGTGACACTCCGCCCGAGTTGCTGGTGCTCGACGAACCGGGCTCCGGGCTGGCACCTGAGGGACAGGTGGCGGTGCGCGAAGTGCTGCTCGATTGCAACCGGCAAGGCTCGACCATCCTCCTCTGCTCCCACCAATTGACTGAGGTGGAGCGCATCTGCTCGCGGGTGGGCATCCTCAGGGGCGGCAAGCTGGTGGCTCTCACCCGGCTGGACGACCAGTCGCGGGTGGTGATTGTGGCCGCGCCCCGCTCACGTGGCTTCGAGTTGGCACCCCACCTTATAGAATACCTGCGGAACCTGCACCCGGCCGTGTTGATCAAAGGCGGCTTGCTGGAGACGGAGCCTCTGGTGGTGAGCCTGCCCACCGGCAACGATGTGCCTCACGCCGCCGCCATGAAAGCCGCCGCCCTCCGGGCCATAGTGGACGCCCGCTGGGACGTTATGTCACTGCACGTGGAGAACCGCGACCTGGAGAGCATCTACATGCGGGCCGTCCGCCCCTCGCGCAAGGACGGTGCTGACACCCAGGCCGACGCCAAAGCCGCTGAGGCGGTGGAGTTGCCACCTGGGCAAAGTGCATCTAGTACATCTACCGTGGAAGCCGCCTCACAGGAGGCTCAGACTTCCGATGTCGCCCAGGCAGGCCCCAGCCAAGCTACCGAGCCGGTCATAGTGCCCGACGCTGCCCTGCAATCAGAGCCGGTGGAAGTCGTTCCAGCCAGCCAACCTCTGCTGGTGCGCCCTGTTTCGCCCAACGGTTCGGCTGCTCCCGTGGAAGCTGTGGAGGTCCCGGAAGCCCCGCCCGCAAGCGCGGCTGTCGAGACTCCCCCGGTCGCTGCCAGGAGCGGCCCTTCCACCGCGCCTCTGCCGTCTCTGCCTGATTCGATAGCTACGCAGGCCGACCCCGCATCGCAAGGCCAGTGGCTGCGCGACCTGCGAAGAGAGGGGAGTTAGACCTTGGAAGCCACAGCCCCGCAAGCTTTGAGCGCCCCTCAAGCCGAGCAAGCGCCCCGCGTCAAGCGCCGGCAGAACCCGCCCGTGTTCTGGAAGCTGGTGCGCTTCACGTTGAGCGATTACTTCCGCACCGCATGGGTCTTCCTCAACCTCGCTATACTGGTGGGGGTACACACCCTATTCTTCCAGTACAAGTCGGGTCAGAGCCACTTTTTCGGCATAGAGTACGCCGCCGCCATGCTGCAAGCCGCGCTCACCTGTGCCGTGATGTTCGCCCGCAGCAACCGGGCCGAGTCGTATGCCATACTGGCCCGGCAGGTGTCGCGGGCCTCTTACGTAGGGGCCGTGATGCTGGCGGCGTGGCTCGTGGCGGTGGTGGCCTACGCCTTATCGGCCCTGTTCGACCTGCTTTACTTCAGCGAGTGGGTCACCGGGCAGCCTCTCCTCGACTGGCAGACACCCGCCAATTATGCGCTGGGCAGCGTGCCGGTGCTGGTGGGGGCGGCCTTCGCGGTCTGCTTGGTGACGCTGCTCAGCACGTTCGTCTCTACCTCTGCCGTGCGCCTGGGCACCATGAGCCTCTTGGCGGTGCTCGTCATGTCGTTCGACGCCCGCAACTTCCCGTTCGAGGGCGTGCGGCCCATGTTGCAGAATATCCCACCCGTGCTCGCACCCCTCGCCGGCGCCCTCAAGTTCGCCACCGAGCAGGACAACATAGCTACTGTGTCGTTAGCTATGCTCGGCGGCTACACTCTGCTGATGCTGGTAATTGCCCTTATGCTGGCGGGCACCCGCGAGTTAGTTCTCGACTAACGACCTTTACAGCCCTTCCTGGGGCACCGTGCTAAACAGCAACCTTTCTTGCGATGATCTGGAAGAAGCGCGCTAGTAGATAGTAGGGAAACCTCCCACTCAGCTCGTGCTCCAGCCTCTCCAACTCCGCGAAGAACGCAGGGCTGTTCTTTAGCTCGTTGTCGGGTATGTAATCGTAAACACAACGCACGCCATACTGTGCAACCAAAACACATTCTAGGTCCCGTAGTGCCTCGATTGCTTCTTCTGCTGCATAAGCCTTGACTTCTGTCTTGAACACGCCTGAGAAGATGGTCTTAGTATCCAGCTTCTCCAGTGCCGCGCTGGGCTGAAGTTGCTGCAATACTTCCCGATACGCTTCTGAATAGCGGTTGACACAGATAACTGAGATTAACCCACCAGGCAGCAGCGCATCACAGATTGTCGCCAATGCTGCTTTCAAATCATCCACATATTGCAGCACGTTGTGGCAGAGGATAACGTCGAATTGGGATTCAGGAAAGAGGCTCGGAATATCTGCAAGCTCAGCCTCGTAGAACTCCATACGTTCGATCACGGCTGCTGCCTCGGCACTGACACGTGCGTCATTGAGGAGTTCCGCTGTGGGGTCTAGTATCGCTACGAGGTGCCCCTGTTTTGCCAATGCGACTGCATCCACGCCGTTCCCTCCGCCCACGTCGAGTACCCGTAGCGGTCGCCGCTCCATGTGACGTTGCACGTTGGCACCGGAGATGTTGTGGAGTAGCCGACCCGGTGCCGAAAGTTGATAGTCTTTGAAGGCCGAGGTGTGTGCATCGAACGGTTCGGTAGATGGCATTGAATACTCCTTGTAACCTTGGAGCACAGAGACGTGGGGCAGACTCTCCCGTCCTATCTACTTACCATAATATAACTACCCAGCAACAACAGCGCCGCCCCAAGGAGTCGGGCACCATCTATCGGGCGCACGGGCAGGTCGAACCACCCGAACTGGTCTATCAGCATTCCCACGATGAGTTGTCCCACGATGATGAGCGTCACCGACACGCCCGCGCCTAACTCTGGCAGCGTGCGCGTCAGCGTCAGGTAGAGGACCACACCGAACACGCCGGAAGCCAGCATATACCAGGGTAAACCGCGCCACTCACCGATCTTTTCGCCATGCCGGGCGAGCAGCAACACTCCGGCCACGATTGCCCCGCCGACGTGCACGATGAAACTGCTGGCAGCGCCACCTACTCGCTGGCTCATCGCTCCTACGATGGGCGCTTGAAAGCCCACACTGAAACCACCTATCAGACCTATTAGCACCGTCAATACTTTGTCGAGCATTTATCACATCACTCCATGAGGTATGCTGGCTGTGCCTTTGCTTCGTCCATCTGGCCGAGGCAGCGCGGGCGAGTTCAGCATAGAATAAGATAGCATACAGGCGGCATAGAAGAGGCGGTATGCTAGCTCTCTCCCCTTGTGCTTACAATTATATGTAGAGGAATCTAATGTCCGGCAAACTCACCCCCAAGATAATCCTCGAAGGCACCCGGTTGACGTTGAAGACCGAGATCGCCTTCGCACTCAACGAGCACCCGCGCATAGTGGGGCCCCGCAAGTACCGTTACCACTCGCCCCTTATCTCCGGCGAATGGGGCGCTTTCACCAACGCTCCGTGGGGCCGGAGCCTCATCAACTTCGAGCCGCACGAAGAAGGGCTGGCGATGGAGACCTACGCCACATGGCTGCGGCTGTTCGAGTTGCAGCGCTACTACTCATGGATTGTGGACCGCTTCCACCTATCGACCCGCGCCTACCAGCTACAGACCTACGGGAAGGACTATGATTTCCGCTGGTTGGAGGAGCGCCTGCACCCCCTCGGCTTCCACATGGTGCTCTGCACCCGCACACCCGAGTCGTTCCACCAGGCCAGGGAGGAGCGCCTCAAGGTCTCCGGCAACCCCTCGCAGTACGACGACCTGGACGTGTTCATCAGGGAGCAGGAGCTAATGCGCCGCCTCGCCAGGGAGTCGCTGCTGCCCGTGCTGGAGCTAGACATCTCCGACAGCGACGTGCCCCACGCCGCCGACCGCGTGGCCGGCTGGCTGGAATCGACGGGCGGCCTATACTCGAAGCACGCTTCTACAGAGCCGCAATTGGAGACTACACGATGAACGGTACTCCGCCCGCGCAGTGGACGCAGTATGCCAACATCAACGAGCTACTGGCTGACCTGCGGGAAGGGATACGGCGCATATTAGCTGGGAGGCTCGTCGGTGTGTACCTTTACGGTTCGCTGGTGACGGGCGATTTTGACATGGGAGCCAGCGACATTGACCTGTTGGCCGTTACCTCGTCGGACATAGATAGCAGCGAGTTCGAGCAGCTAGACAGGATGCACCTGGACTTCATCAGCCGAAACAAAGAGTGGGAGCACCGCCTCGAAATAGCTTACCTGTCCGTGGACGCGCTGAAGACCTATAGGTGGCGCGCCAGCAACATAGCTATTATCAGCCCCGGCGAGCCATTCCACGTAAAGGAAGCCGGCAAAGACTGGTTGCTGAACTGGTACATCGTGCGCGAAAAGGGTATCGCCCTGGCTGGCCCTCATCCGATGACGATCATCG
>JALZHI010000021.1:0-15699 GCA_030913985.1 Chloroflexota bacterium
GCTATGGACACAGGTGCGAAGAGACTATTCACCGCAGAGACGCAGAGGGCGCAGAGGGTACGCTGAGACTGTGGTTGTTTGGATGTGAACAAGGCAGCATCGTACAATACGATGCTGCCCGACGAAGAACACCCTCAACTATTCTCTGCGTAATCTCCGCGCCCTCTGCGTCTCTGCGGTGCAATTCGCCAGCGTCGCATGTACGCGATGTCTCAATTACAGGCCCTAGCTTTTCGGCTTCGGCATCGTGGTCATGAAGTAGATTGCCGAGACCCCAGCTATAACGTGCATGAGGAGCATGACGGCCACAGTCGAGGCGGTGGGCACCGGGAAGCCTGGCATGCTGCCGGTGAGGAGCATGAAGGGGTTAGAGAAAGACAGGACCAGCCCCGCAATTGCCACTATCCGCCAGGTGCGCATCGGGTTGCGGCTAACCCGTGTTAGCACCGCCAGGACGGCAGCGCCGATCAAAGTGAATGCCAGCGTCGAGGCGATGATTGAGACCGGCTGCAACACCCAGAAGTCGCCGGGCACCAGCCCCACCGCCACCGCCAGCAGCCACAACACTACGTTTGCCACCGAACTGACCGCCACCGCGACCAGGGCCGCCTTGAATATATCCCCTACTGAATATGTCTGCCTTCCGAGGGTCATATTTTGAGTTGCCATTTCACGTTCTCCTTGTCATAAACTGCTTAGTCGGCAAACTATGATGTAATAAGAAGCCCTCGCGGGTTTGCCTTCCGCGAGGGAGTGTTAGGATGCTATTGTGAGTTGAGGTTGTTCAGGACCTGCATCAGCAGGCGGCGCAACAAGGCCTTTTCCATGTCGGTGAGACCCGCGACGAATCGCTCTTCCAGTTGCTCCCAGGAGCGCATCAGGGGAAGCTCGGTCTGCCTGCCCTGTTCCGTCAGGTAGACCAGCGACACGCGAGCGTCTTCGGGATCCTGCCGGCGCTCGACCAACCCGGCTGCCTCCATACGCTGAAGCATCTTGGTCACCGTTGGCGGCTCCACACCAAGCGCCTCCACAAGCTGCGACTGCGGCAGGCCCTCCTGGCAATAAAGCTGCATGAGGATCATTTCCTGGCCGACATGCACGCCATGCTCGTTCAGGGCCACACCAGCGCATTGCCTGTGAGCCTTGCACACCTGCGCGAGCAGGTACCCTACTTTGTCCTCGAACTGCTTCATCTTTCACCCGATATAATTAGCTGGCTAAATAGTAGCACACCCCGTTGCGCTTGTCAATAGGTTTGGCGCAAAGTGAGACCAGCTACAAACAGGGCAGAAAGGCTGCCTTGACCCTCCCCAGAGCTGACCCTATAATAGCGCGGGCAAGACATGGTGTATTGGCTCAGACTGCGATGATAAGAAGAGGCAGCACATAGAGGACCTACAACATGAACAGCAACGCGGAACAGGAAAACCAGCAGACGACGGACGAGGCTCCGGCCAGCGTGCTCTTCCTGTGCACCCACAACAGCGCGCGCTCGCAACTGGCCGAGGCGACCTTGCGGCACCTGGGCGGCGACAGGGTGAAGGTTTACAGCGCGGGCAGCGAGCCTGGGCGCGTGCACCCGGAAGCTATCAGCACGCTAGAGAGCCTGGGCATCAGCACGGAGGGCCTCAGTTCCAAGCACCTGGAGGAGTTCCTCGGCCACGACTTCGACTACATTGTGACCGTCTGCGACCAGGCGCGGGAGGCATGCCCGGTCTTTCCCGGCAAGCCGGCGCAACTCCACTGGAGCTACCCGGACCCATCCGGCATAAAGGACGAAGCCGAACGCCGGGAAACGTTCCGCCGCATCGCCAACGACCTAATCGAGCGCAACACGGGCCTGCTAGCCGACATAGAAAATGGCAGGCGGAATCACCACCCCGGCGCTTGATGCCCGGCTGCTTGCTCCTGATACCCTTCTTAGCCGACCTGCGGCGGGCCTTGCCGCACCCGTTCGAGCACCGCCTCCATGCCACAGGGCACGCTCCACATGCTCTGTAGCCACGAGGTGACCCCGGCTCGGCCGGTGGTCCCAGGATTTCGGCTGCCTTGTCCTGGGTGTCGCCGCGAGAAACGACAGGGTGGAACTCATGTGCGCTTCTCAGACTCGAGGCTTCGGAGATAGGTTCTAGTTGGCGGTCCGAATCGTGCTGGCAGCAGATTCCCCGGATATTAGCATTACACTGCAAATCAGTAGCTAAGCAGGAGGGCCTGTGCCGTCGAACCGTGTTCCCGCCGACGATATCACCCCGCGTATTTCAGACGAATTACTTGCTGAAGCTTTCTGCGCCAGTCCGGTAGCCATGTCGATCACCCGGCTTAACGATGGGAGGTTCCTGGAGGTCAACGACAGGTTCTTGAGCCTCTACGGGTACTCCAGGGAGGACGTGATCGGCGCGACCGCACTCGAGCTTGGCATGTGGTCCGACCCGGAAGACAGGGCCGACATGGTTCGCGCCGTACAGGAAGAAGGCTTGGTCCAACGTGAGGTGAACTTCCTTACCCGGGCGGGGGAGATTCGCGTCAACCTATTTTCGGCGCAACGACTCCACATTGAAGGCGAAGAGTTTCTCGTCACCGTAGCTACTGACATCACCGAACGCAAGCGCACCGAAGAGTCGCTGCGGCACCTTGCCACGCGGGACGAGCTTACCGGCCTGTACAACCGCCGCGAGATGGGCTTCTTGCTCCAGGCTGAACTGGCAAGGTCGCGGCGCTACAATCATTTCCTGTCGATGATGATCATCGACCTGGACCGCTTCAAGGTGGTAAACGACACCTACGGGCACCAGGTGGGCGACGAGGTATTGCGTGAGGTGGCAAGACTGGTGCAGGAGAACATACGCGCCGGTGACAGCGCGGCGCGCTACGGAGGCGAGGAGTTGGCGGTTATTTTGCCCGAAACCACCGCCAGCGGCGCGTTCAAAGTCGCGGAGCGCATACGCCAGGCCGTGGCCGCCCACCCATTCGCCAGGCCACAGGGCGGCACGCGCACACTGCCCGTGCGTATGACCATCAGCACCGGAATAGGCTGCTTCCCCGGCGACGGCGACAGCCAGGACGCCCTCATCGTGGCAGCGGACCGCGCCCTCTACAACGCCAAGGAAGAGGGCCGCAACCGCACCATCATGTATAGCGGCAGCAGGTTCGGCACCCAGCCGCTCAACAGCCACCCGGTGGAAGATTAGCCCCGGCACCCCTCGCCGCCGAGATCCACAGGAGGAAGCACAACTTTGGGAGGCTACATCTACGAGTACGACAAAGAGGGCCGCATGGTGAACGTCTACCCCGCGGGCGAAGAGAGGGAGCCTGACCCGGCTGCACCTCCCGTTTACCGCGGACCGGACGAGTTCTTAGCCGGGGAGGAAAGCGTGGCGACGAAAGAGCGGGAGAAGGTGGGAGAGGGAGAGGCGGATGATGAAATATGAAAGTAGTAGTTGGGTATAGAGTAGACCTGATACACCATATAGAACAAAGAGCCTGTCCGCGCTGGCGTTGGGACAGGCTATTTGTTTTCCACACGTTCTCAGCGTACGGCTGGATGAACTTCTTCGTGGGGCGACCATGTTGCGAGGCAGATTGTTGAACGTCTCGTAGGATGTGCCTGGGAGTTGGGGAATGTGGACGGTGTGAAGGGTGTCCGACTGACGGAAGCCGTTGTTGATGCGGATGGTGAGGGTTCTGGAGTGCAATATTCTCATTTTCCGTGATCATCGACACTAGTTCCATGTGCATCTGCAGATCTGGTCGCTGTGCATGCTTGAAACCTTCTTTTTGGCTTGGCATGACTTGCCTATCATTTCCGATTGTGGATAAGTCAGTAAAAGATAGGTCGATTTCGATATACTATAGGATACGAACAGTACAGTCACCAATGAGGTCACCACCTTTGTAGTTGTAGCTAAAGAAATTTTGTCCAAGAGCTAAGTTGATGAGACACAAGAGAGGAATGCGAGATGCCTAAGTTCGTTTTTCGCCGTAATCAGCATATCGGCGCTGCAGGAGCGGAACAGGACGACTACTATCTAAGTAAATGTTTTGTGGACACCGGAGTCTTGAACATCTTACGAGACTGCGATGACCCCAGACGTATTCTTATCGGCAGAACAGGCTCCGGTAAATCAGCCTTGCTCACGCGTCTGACAGAGGCCGAGGAGCATGTAATACCAATAATTCCTGAAGCCCTGTCTTTAGCATATATCTCGAACTCCACTATTCTCAACTTCTTTGCTGAAGCAGGCGTAGATTTAGACCTATTTTACAGATGGCTATGGCGTCATGTCTTCTGTGTGGAAGTACTTCGAGCTAAGTTTCCGGCAGATGAGCGAAAGCGTTCTGGTTTGCTCAACCTAATCTACGAGGTACTTCCCAAGAGTAAACGCTCGGAAGCTGCAGTCAAATATCTGAAGGATTGGGGAGATTCATTCTGGCAGGAAACTGAGGTCATTATTACAGAGGCAACTCGAAAAGTAGAGAGTAGCCTACAAGGGGCAGTTGAAGGCAAGGTAGCTGGCATAGCTTCGCTCAGTGGTGCAGCAGCGCAGAAGCTAACCGAAGAACAAAAGCAAGAGATTGCCAACCGTGCTAGGGAAGTTGTAAGCAGGGTCCAAATACGGGAACTGGGTGAAGTACTCGATACATTGGACGAAGTGCTCCAAGGTAACAAGCAACAGCGCTACTTCATTACAATCGACAAACTAGATGAGGAATGGGCCGAGGATAAGATACGGGTGCGGTTGATTAAGGCACTACTTCAGGCCAGCTTGGATTTTGCTCGTGTCAAGAACGTGAAAGTAATCATTGCACTTCGGAGCGACCTAATAGATCGCGTGTACCGTCTAACTCGCAGTTCTGGATTTCAAGAGGAGAAGTTTCGCACGAATAGTATTGACTTGCGCTGGTCTAAGGAGCACCTCACTGCAGTCCTAGATAGAAGAATACACGTCTTGGTACGAGACCAATACTCAAATGCAACTGTCACGCATAGTGACCTGTTACCGGCTGTCGTGACGTTGGGTAAGAGCAGACGGCGGAAACTCAGCGGGCTAGACTATATGATAGAGCGCACTCTATGCCGCCCACGAGACATCATCCATTTCTTCAATGCCTGTATTGAGCGTTCAGAAGGAAAGCCCAGTATTACTGTTCAAGCCTTGCAACAAGCGGAAGGATATTACTCGCGGGACAGATTTAGGGCGCTGTTGGACGAATGGTACGGAAGTTATCCTAATCTCGCCACATACGCTCAGATATTGAAGAATAGGCCCGATAGCTTCAGAGTAGATGATATAACTCTTGAGGAGATAAGCGAGCTATGCTTGCGATTAGCAACCGATGTGGAGGTTGTTAATGCCTCGGATATGGAGATGATACAACATACAGCCGAAGGCACGATTTCCGCGTCCCTGTACAGACGACACCTTGTTCAAATCCTCTATAAGGTGGGTCTAGTGGGATTACGCATAGAGCCTGGAATGCCGATTTCGTGGTCCTATGAAGGAGGACCAAGTGTGTCAGATGCGGAAATCCATGATGACACAAGGCTGTACGTCCAGCCCACATTCTGGCGGTGCTTTGGTATCACAGATCGAACTATACAAGCTGCCTAAACCAAGACTGAAAGAGGGGGTCACGATGGTCCTCAACCTGACCGATCTGAATGAGGAAGTGCGAGAATACATGCTAGTCGAGGTCGACAACGACATTGAGAGGGGCACTCTATATCTCAGCAGGCGATTTAATGAGCATGGACGTCGAGTCTACCGAGACCTACTAAGAGAGGCGGTGCAATATCATAACGAAGATTGGTTAGCGAGAGAACTCGTAAGTGAGAATGCGTTCAAGAGCATGGAAAGAGGCACAGCCTGGGGTCGGCCAAGTATCAGTCGCGTTGACTGGAACGCACCCATCACATTAGCTGAGGGAGAATTCAACAACTTCTATATGCGTGGACTTTGCCTCTATGCTTTGAGGCATGGTATTCCGGAGCTTGAGATATACCGCGCAAAGGTAGTAGATAGTCCGCGCCTCCAGTCAGTGATTAGAATCGGGCAATTGTGGAGTCCAGAAATTCTCCTTGAAGATCTAAGAGCACCTATCGGTAGTCAGACAATTTCAGGTATGCCTGGTGGTCCGAACTCTGGCCTCAGCCTTCAAATTCCCCGTTGATTAACCATCTTACGGAGGCATAGACTCGAGCGCCTAAATATCGAAATTCTTCAGACGCTTGTCATAATCTGCCCTTAGAAGAACTTCTTCCTGGGGCGATCTGGTTGCCCATCAGCATGTCGAACGTCTCGTCGGCTACAATATCTATTGACTGGTGAGACCCTTCTCATCGAGAATTGCAACTATGACTTGCTTGAAGGTAGGCAAATCATTCACAATCACTTCCCAGACGCGCTCCATATTCAACTCCATATAATCGTGGACCAGCACGTTGCGAAAGCCGGATACGCCGGCCCACTCAGCGTCAGGGTGGGCAAGCTTTAGCTCAGTAGAGATGCGTCGCGCAGACTCACCCAGCGTTTGCAAGTTGCGCAAGACTGCGTCCTGTATAAGCGTAGAGGTCAAAAAGGCGTCTCGACCAACCTCAGTGTAGCTCTCGATTCTCCTAATACACTCGTCAATATGTATCAGGTAGAGGTTATCGTCCTTCATAGAGGCACAGCCTCGTTCAGGACGCGGTCACGGATGTACCAATGCAAGCTGTCGTCGGGTACAACATCCACCTTGCAGCCAAGCAACTCCTCAAGCTGGAGCCACAGACTGCTCAGGTCCATGAGGCTGCGACCCGGCTCCAGATGCACCAGAAAATCTATGTCACTATCCGGTTTAGCTTCCCCACGAGCAACCGAGCCGAAGATACGCACGTTGCTGGCTCCATTACTGGCAGCTATGCGTAATACTTCGGCTCGGCTGGCGTTCAGGCGTTCAGCTACGTCCATAGGACGTACCTCTTTGTTAGATATCCAAATTCCTCACGTTCTTAGCGTGCGTTTGGATGAACTTCTTCCTGGGGGCGACCTGGTTGCCCATCAGCATGTCGAACGTCTCGTCGGCTACCATCGCGTCCTCGACCGTCACCTGTAGCAGCGTGCGCGTGTCGGGGTTCATCGTGGTCTCCCACAGCTGGTCCGGGTTCATCTCGCCGAGACCCTTGTACCGCTGGATCGCCGGCTTCTCCTTGCCGATCTGCTTCAACGCCACCTTCAACTGCTCGTCGTCGTAGGCCCAGATGGCGTTCTTGCCGTTGGCTACCCTGTACAGGGGCGGCTGCGCGATGTACAGGTACCCGCCGCTGATAAGGTGCGGCATATGGCGGAAGAAGAAGGTCAGCAGCAGCGTGCGGATGTGGCTGCCGTCCACGTCGGCGTCGGTCATGATGATGATGCGGTGGTAGCGCAGCTTGGAGGTGTCCCACACGTCAGCGATACCGGCACCCAGCGCCGTGATGAGGGCCTTGATCTCCTCGTTGCCCAGCATCTTGTCCAGGCGGGCCTTCTCCACGTTGAGGATCTTGCCCCTCAGCGGCAACACGGCCTGTCCGCGCCGGTCGCGCCCCTGCTTGGCCGAGCCACCCGCCGAGTCGCCCTCGACGATGTACAGCTCGCTCTTGGCGGGGTCGCGCTCTGAGCAGTCGGCCAGCTTGCCGGGCAGCGTGCTCGACTCGCCGGCGTTCTTGCGCACCACGTCGCGGGCCTTGCGGGCGGCATCGCGGGCGCGGGCGGCGGTCAGCGACTTCTCGATGATGCGGCGAGCGTCCGAAGGGTTCTCCTCCAGGTACTGCATCAGCCCCTCGGCCACCGACTGCTCCACCACGTTCTTGATGTCGGCGTTGTTCAGCTTGCCCTTGGTCTGCCCCTCGAACTGTGGGTTCGACAGGCGCACCGACACGATAGCCACCAATCCCTCGCGCACGTCGTCGCCCGTCAGGTTCGCGTCACTCTCCTTGAGCACGGCGGCCTTGCGGGCGTACTCGTTCAGCGTCCTGGTGAGCGCGCCACGGAAGCCGGTAAGGTGAGCGCCGCCGTCCACCGTGTGGATGTTGTTGGCGAACGAGAAGACCGACTCCGAGAAGCTGTCGTTGTACTGCAACGCGATCTCCGCGTAGGAGGTGCCCACCTTGCGCTCGATGTAGATCGGCTGGGCGTGCACCGTCTTGCGGTTCTTGTTGAGGTGGCGCACGAAGCTCATCACGCCGCCCTCGAAGTAGAAGGTCATCTCTCGGTCGCGGCCCTCTCGCTCGTCGCGGAAGGTGACCATCATGCCCTTGTTCAGGTAGCACATCTCGCGGAAGCGCTGCGCCAGGATGTCGTAGTCGTACTCAATCGTGTCGAAAATGGTGGGGTCGGCCTTGAAGACGGTGAGGGTGCCGGTCTCGTCGCTCTTGCCGATCACCTTGACCGGGGCCTTGGCCTTGCCGCGCTCGTACTCCTGCATGTGCACCTTGCCGCCGCGCCGCACTTCCACTCGGCACCACTCGGACAGAGCGTTCACCACAGACGCACCCACGCCGTGCAAACCGCCCGACTGCACGTACGCGCCGCTGTCGAACTTGCCACCGGCGTGCAGCGTGGTCATGACCACCTCCAGCGCCGATACCTTGACCTTGGCGTGCATCTCCACGGGAATGCCACGGGCGAAGTCGCGCACCGCCACGCTGTTGTCTTTGCCAATCGTTATATTGATGCGGTTGCCGTGCCCCTGCATGTGCTCGTCAACCGAGTTGTCAACAATTTCATATACGAGGTGGTGCAGACCGTGTATGTCGGTACCACCGATGTACATACCAGGGCGCTTACGAACGGGTTCCAGACCCTCCAGCACCTCGATACTACGGGCATTATAATTCTGTGTAACCAACTCTAAATTACCTCCAAAACGCGCGTTATCCACAATCTCAAGGCTAAATTCCGCTACCAGTAATTATACCACATAATGCGCGGTTTTGCACTTGTTTGTAGCACAGAAGTTCTGAAACGAGAAACGTGAAACGTGATGCGGTAAGGGGTGGAAATGGCGCGGGGATAGGGTTTGCGCGTCACCTCCTACAGGCTTTCTGCCATGGAGCAACGAAAAGGCGGAGGAGCGGGACCAAATAGCCAGCTACTCCGCTCCTCTACGTCTGTGCAGCTTTGCCCTAGTCTTGTACCTACAGCTTGCTTCTTTAGGCGCTTCCGGCGTGGGGTTCTTCCTGGTTGTCGCCTACAGCTTTGTCTTTGATCGCCCGGACCATTGAGGCGATGTACTCTAACGCGGCGGGGTCGTGCGCGGCAATCTCATGGAGGTCGCTCTGGATGGCCGCGAGTATGGGGCTGACGGGGTTTGAGCCGGAGTCTGTCGCTGCATCACCCTCTCCCGCCACGTAATTGGCCCGCCCCTCCGAGATGATGTTAGTCGCAGGCCCGCCGGTGCCGCTCTCCCCGCGCCCCACGAGGTGGTCGATGGACACCTCGAACACCTCGGCTAGCCGCGTCACCAGGTCGATGCCGGGCCGAATGCGGTCGTGCTCAAGCTGGCTGATATAAGAGTGGGTGGTCCCTATCCTCTCCGCCAGCTGGTGCATAGACCAACGCTTTTGCGTGCGTATCCGGTGGACTCGCCCGCCGATTGTATCACCCTCCATGGTCAATATTCTAACCGATAATGCTACGCTTTCCAATAAGCCGCTGCCATGTTCCGGTCATAATGTTGACAAGAGGTTGCCGTACTGGTTAGAATATTGACATGGGTACCGCTACTACTGTGCTACTGGACGCCCTCGTCAATCAACAGCGCACGCTCCGGTTGAGCGACCGGGCCTTTGCCAGCAAGCTGGGCATCAGCAAAGCTTTGTGGATCATGACGCGGCAGGGCGACGTTCCTGTCGGCATTAGCCTGCTCGCGGGCGTAGTGCGGGAGTTTGGCGACTTGAGGAACGAAGTCCTGGATGTCCTGGCCGAGCACCGCGCGGGTAACCTGAACAAGAAAGATACTGCCATTGTTAGCTCGTGAGGCTTGCGTCACGGCGTACGACTGGAATAGGGGCGCATGTTCGACTTCGACAAGCTCTGGAAGATACGTAACGCATTGAGCCAGGCCTTCGATGAACTCCACAGGCTACAGGCCGAACCCACCACCGATGAGTCCGGCCGGTTGCGTCTTATGGCTAGCGAGGCGCGCATGCGGGCCTTGGTGGCCCGGTTCAAAGCCGTAACGGCGGGCACTACGACTCGAACCGAGCTTATCCTGAAGCTGGAGGAAGAGGTACAACAGATCGAGCGGTTGCTGGAGCAGGAAGAAACTCGGCTGATGACCCAACCCCTGCACGACCTGCGCGAATTCGAGGATGCCCCGTAGCCTCCCAGGCCGCCAACCTCAAGCCACCTCTTCAATCGGCTTGGCATTGCGAACGTGGGAGTTTATTGTAGCAAGGAGTGAAAAGACCACCAGCCAGGCGGTTAACACCAGCACCGAGATGGTCGTGTTGAACCAGACGAGAAGGAAGCCCACCAGGGTCTGGCCCAGGGGCATGAAGCCGAACGCGATCATGCGGAAGGAACTGTTGACGCGGCCCTGTAACGCATCGGGGATGAGGGCGAGTCGGTAGCTGAACTGCACTACGTTGTATATAGGGCTTAACAGGTAAATGAGGGCCGAAATGATGCCCAGCACCAGCAAGTTGGGCGCGATGGCGTAGAAGGGAAAGAGCAGCGTTTGCAGCCACATAATCGTGATAATCGCCGGCCCGAACTTGAGTTGCTTGCCGACCTTGCCGCCCACCACCGAGCCGACAATGCCGCCTACCGCCCCAATGCTAAGGATGATCCCCAACTGGTCTTCGGGGATGCCTAGTTCCTTCACCCTGGCGATTATTACCAGGAACAACCCTGAAAACGCAAAGTTGTTGCCGCCCGTTAGCAACGACATGAAGCGCACCAGCGGCTGGCTCCACAGCCACGCCACGCCCTCCTTGATTTCCCTACCCAGGTGACGCTCCTTGACCGCGGGCTCCCTCTTGAAGTTGGTCCGCACGAACAACAACGAGACCACCGAGGCGGTGTAGGATACCGCATCGAGCAGGAAGGGGAAGATGCGCCCGACGTTCACGAACAGCACCGTGCCGATGGGAGGGCCGATTAGCCCCGTGCTTGCTTCAGCGGCGTGGTTGAAGCCGGTGGCGGCCGGTAGCTGCGCTTTCGCAACTACACGCGGCAGGGCTGCCACCTCAGCGATGTTGAAGAAAACGAACAGCGTCCCCTCGACAAACGCCACAAGATAGAGTTGCCACAGCCAAGGCCCGCCGAACAGCAGCGATAGCGGGATGCTGCCCATAGCGGCGGCCCGGCCCACGTCGCACAGTATCATCACCAGCTTGCGGTCCCACCTGTCGATGAGCGCGCCCGCGGGCAGGCTGAATAGCAGATAGGGGAGGCTGTATAGCGCGCCGACTATGCCCGCCGCCGCGAAGTCGTTGTTGGTCAGGGCGAGCACCAGTAGCGGGAAGGCCGCCCCCGATATGCGGCTGCCCAGGGAGGAAACAGAGTGCCCCGCCAACAGGAGCATGTAGTCGCGGTTGCGCCAGGGTGACGACGGTGGGGTCGGGGCCTCTGCCGCCGCTACAACATCGGCTTCGTCCAAGGTAAGCGGCACGTCGGGGGCAGGCACGTTCCGGGCGGCTTCGTTTGCCTTCATTTCATCTGTTGCACTCACGTACTGTCAGTCCTCCGTCATGTGTTTGGTCGAGCGCACAAGCTTGTAGGACGGACTCAATCGAACTCATCCTGCGCGGCTACACTTTACTAGGGGTGCGCCGCGCAAGCGTGCATGCTAGCTTACTTGCGTACCTCAGGCTCCGCTTCCCTCTTCCTGAAGCCTCCATACCGCTCGCCGTCCTGACCGTCCTCACCGGCAGAGTCGATTTCGTCGCTGGGCGTCGGCATAGCCGGCACGCTCGTGGGCGAGCCTAGCGACACATCGCCGTCCGTGGGCTGCGCCGTGGCCGAGTCTAGGCCGGCACCCCCCGCACCTGCCGCGCCTCCCCTGTCGCCCGCTTCGGCTGCCCCTTTGTCCAGGAACTCCTTGTCCTCAACGCGGAGCAGGTAGGGGTTGAATAGCTGGAACGTGGCGAACACCACTATGAAGATGCCGAGCGCGGCGAGCACATACCCTGGGTTGAATATGGCCCCTGTAAAGCCGGCCAGCATGACTCCGAGGGGGGCCGAGAACTGGGCTATGACACGCCGCACCGAGAAGACCCGGCCCTGCAACTCCCTTGGGACCTGAGTTTGCCATATCGTTTGCGAGTGAGCGTTCATGATGGGGATGAGGGCAACCAGCATGAAGTTGAAGAAGCCGGTAGCGTAGAGCCAGGGCGATAGCCCGTACATCGTCTGTACGACGCCCGCAATCAAGATCGGCACTACGACACCGTACACCCTGCGACGCTTGAGTCCGCCCCAGGTGCTCATGAGGATACCGCCCGCCAGTCCGCCCACGCCACCCAGCGTGCTCAACAGGGCCAGGGACGACTCGAAGGTGAAGCCTTGCGCCTGCCAGTCGGGAGCCAGGTTGAACTTGAGCAGGAGCGGGATGAATACTTCCAGGGGGGAACTGGCAAAGTTGACGACGGTGAAGGTAGCCAGCAGCCAGAGCAACGGCTTGCGCAACTTTATATACCTGGCTCCTTCCTTGATGTCGGCCCACATGCTCTTCTTGGGCTTGGTGCCCTTCTCACCCAGGTCCGTACGCTTGGGCGAGGGTACGTACAGGAACGGCAGCACCGCCGCGCCTATGAAGAAAGTCACGGCGTCTATGCCGATAGCCAGCGCGGCCCCGTCTCTTATACCTGCCAGGACAGGGGCAATGAAGTCGGGAAGACTGCCCTGGCGGGCCATCCCGGGGAGGGCGATGATGGTGGCTGCGATGGCCGGGGAAAGGATAGCCGAGAGCGACCACATCGTCTGCATCATGCCGTTAGCGCGCGGTAGTTGCTTTTCGGGCACGATCATGGCATAGGAGGCATCGAAGGCTGCGTTGTGGAACTGGAAGAGCACGGCCAGGATGGGGAAGAGGATGAGCAGGATCCATAGCTCCAACATGCCTGCCAGTATCAACCCCATGAGCACCAGGCTCAACACGCCGTTGATAAAGTCCACTACTATCATGGTCTGCTTACGGTCGTGACGGTCGGCCCAGGCCCCGGCTACCGGCGCAATAAGCACCGAGAGGGTAAAACTCAAGCTGACGGCGGTGAGGGCGAAGGCCAGTTGAGGCTTCTGCTCGTCGCTGGGGTAGAGGCTGGTCGCCAACCAGATCGTCAGGGCGAAGAACGTAAGCTGGCTGCCGAAAGCCGAGAAGGCCTGCGTGATCCAGATTGCGACGAAGGTGCGGAAGCCGTTTGCGGGCGGCTCGTATTTGTCGGTGGCTACGGTAGACATGTGTGTATCTCCTCGGAGTATGTAATGGAGTTCACGCAGCGGGGTTGAGATCGGTAGCACTTGTACCGCCGGCTACCGAGCCGGTCCCAGGCGTGTCGCCTGCCGCCAGGTTGTCTAGGTACTCCTTGTCTTCGACCTTTAGCAGGTAGGGGTTGAAGAGTTGAAACGCGGCGAACAGCACGATTATGACACCCAGCACCGCCAGCACGATGCCGGGGTTGAAGGCAGCGCCCGTCGCGCCCGCCAGCGTTACACCCAACGGCACCGAGAACTGCGCTATCAGGCGGCGCACCGAGAAGACGCGACCCTGTAGCTCCTTCGGCACCTGTAACTGCCATATCGTCTGCGAGTGAGCGCCCGATATTGGAATGACGGCCACGATGAGGAAGTTCAGCGCCGCGGAAAGGTACAGCCACGACGACAGGCCGAACATTATCTGCAACAGGCCCGTCAGCATGATAGGGATGAGCACGCCGTACACCTTGCGGCCCTTCAACCCGCCCCAGGCGCTCATGGCAAGGCCACCGGCCACACCACCCAGGCCCGCGAGCGTGTAGATCAGCGCGAGCGACGACTCGAAGGTAAGGCCCTGCGCCCGCCAGTCGGCAGCGAGGTTGAACTTGAGCAGGAGGGGCGTGAACACCTCAAGGGGCGCGGTGGCGAAGTTTACCACGGTGAAGGTCATCAGTAGCCAGATCAGGGGCTTGCGTACTTTTATGTAGCGGGCGCCCTCCTTGATGTCAGCCCACATGCTCTTCTGCGGCTTCTCGCCCTTCCGACCCATGTCGGTGCGTTTGGGTGAGGGCACTCGCAGGAAGGGTAAGACCGCCCCGGCCACCAGGAAAGTCACCGCGTCCACACCCACGGCCAGGGCGCTGCCGTTCTGGACCCCCGCCAGGCTCGACCCGAGAAAGCCGGGGAGCAGGCCCTGTCGCGCCAGGTCGGGCAGAGTGACAATGATAGCGGCGATGGCGGGAGAGAGGATCGCGGAGAGCGACCACATCGCCATCATCATGCCGTTGGCCCGCGGCAGGTGCTTTTCGGGCACCAGCATGGCGTAGGAGGCATCGAACGCGGCGTAGTGAAACTGGAAGAGCACGGCTATTACCGGCACGAGCGCCAGCAGCATCCAGAGCTCCAACACATTCGTGAGCATGAGCAGCATCAGCAAGCCGCTGAGGACGCCATTCGCCACGTCAACGACGATCATTGTGCGCTTGCGGTCGTGACGGTCGGCCCAGGCCCCCGCTACCGGCGCAATAAGCACGGTGAGCGTGAACATGAGGCTTATCGCGGAGAGGGCAAAGGCGAGGTCCGGCTTCTGGTCTTCGCGGGCGTATAGCGAAGTGGAGAGCCAGATGGTGACGGCGAAAAAGGTAAGCTGGCTGCCGAAGGCGGAAAACGTCTGGGTGAGCCACATGACCAGGAAGGTGCGGAACCCGTTCGCCGGGGGTTCGTATTGCTGGTTGCTAAGTTCTGCGGACATAGCGTGTATGTTTCCTTGTGTGGATTGCGAAAGCAGGAGTGCGCTCGCGAAGGACGCAAGGGAGACACGCAACCGCTACTCGCGCTCCACTCCTGAATAATACTCGAATGTAGATAAACGTCTATCCGTCTGCGGTAGTATCACGCGGGGTGCGGGGCCTCAGATTTGCCCCGCGTTGTCCTCACCTGCGGACGCGTCTTCCAGTTCCTCCAGCTTGCGGGCCGCGTCCTGGGCCGACAGCTCCCCACGCTCCACCGCCACAAGCACGCGGTATACGTCGAGGTCTTTTTCGGAGAAGGGCGCGCCTTCATCGGCCTGCTCCTCACCCGCCTGGGTCGGCACGCTATCGGGACCAGCGTGCTCCACGTAGACGGCACGTACTTCCTGCGTTGGAGCCTCGCCGCCGTATCCCCTGTAGACCACCTGCCTCCTGCGATACGTGGGAGCCGTATGCCGGTGCGTCTCGTCCTTATGTTCGTAGTCGCGGGGGTGGTAATAGCTATTCATCGTCTGTATCTCCTCCATGTGCGACCTGCTATCTTGTACGAAGGCCGCAAGGTCTATTTGGATTGAAGTGGTTCTGTTGGGCCCCTACGTATGCCTTGTGTCGGCTTGTCCTGCCTGCCGGACGTTTTCTGGACGCATCAAACCCACCGGCTATCTAAGCGGCCATGTACGTCCACCCACGGTTGGGCCGGAATTACGCTCCAGCGGGCGTCGTGCTGTGTAAGGTGTTTGTAATAGGGGGAGGCGGTATCCCACCTCCCCACGCGGGTGTCTAGCGTCCGAGGG
>JALZHI010000021.1:15709-45728 GCA_030913985.1 Chloroflexota bacterium
GAAGTAATCTCGCCATTCTGTACGGCCTGGAGGATGTCCAGTTGGGCTTGCTCACGGGAGACCTCCCCCTCCGGCACCATGATGTCCTCTTCGGAATCCTCATCAACGCGGCGCGACAGGTCTTCAGTGCGAGCGCCCCCCGACATGCGGTCGGGTACAACGCTCACGTCGCCGCTGACCGAGTGGAAGCGAGCAGCAGGGCCGCCGCCGTTCACGATCAAGGTGCGATTACGGCGTCCGGAGCGGCTGACAATTTCGTGCGGCAGCTTGCACCGGAGGTCGCCGCTCACCGTGGTCATCTCCGCCGTCAAACGGGCGTCAGCGGGCACCGTAATGCGCAGGTCGCCGCTCATCGTCCTCACGTCGAACTCGCGGTCTGGGACTCGCTTGAGATAGGCGGTGATGTCGCCGCTGGCGGTCTGCACCCCAAGCTCCTGCAAATCGGCGTTCGCGATATTTACGTCGCCGGAGGCGCTGCGCACGCCCACCTTGCCCTCCATGCCTCGCAAGTGGATGTCGCCGCTGGCGCTGCTGGCGAGCAGGTTGCCGGAAAGGCGCTCCAGGTTCACGTCGCCGGAGGTGGTCTGTATGAACAACGTGCCGTTCACGTCCTTCACGTAGAGGTCGCCGGTGCTGGTGCGCAGCATCAGGTCGCAGTTGTGGGGCACTTTGATGTTGAAGTCATGGCTGTGCGACCATCGTCCCATGTCGATGTTGATGTTGAGCTCCTTGAAGCGGCGCATGCCACGCTCGACTCGCTTCTCGACGTGGCGGGCCACGCGCTCTACGTCGAGGCCGATATCACCAAGCTCTCGCATGGCGGTTTCAAAGCCCTCTCCCAAACGGACCTTGCGAGGCCGGTTGCGTAAGGTGACCTGCGAGCCGGTTACCTCAACGTCGTAATCGTCGTCCTCGTCATCGGTGGTTATCTCGATGCTGGTGTTGTCCCAACCCTGGATGGTGATATCTCCGACGGGCTGCTCGAGCACCAGGCGCGGCGTCTCGCTAAACTCTGCCGTGTTGATTGTCGTTGTGTTTGCGTCTCTCTTTAACATTGCATGTGCCTCCATCAATTTGTATGAGACTGAGTCTTCTATGCGAATCCCTCAATCCAAAATCCAAAACCTAAAATCCAAAATGTGAAACGTTAGCCGCAGCGGCTGTAGTACCTGTTCATATCGAAAGCGTCCATGAGTTGCGCCGGGGTCTTAGCGGGCGTGGCGTTTGCGCGAGCGTGGCGGGCGACCGGGGCCTCACTTTCCTCGGCGGTGGCGCTCACCGGGACGCTGACCATCTGGATCAGCAGCCAGCGGCGCACGCGGCGGGTGTTGAGGTGGAGCGAGAAGCGGGAGCGACGTACCCCCTTGAACAGTGTCTCTTCCTGCGCGTTCAACGTGTTTGCCATTCCAAGTGTTGACGACATAGCTTTGTTCTCCCTTCCTGGTTGCTGCTTCCTCGCCGCGCTTGCCGCTTACGATGGCGAGAACGCCCTACTATAGCTGCTTGATCCTTTCGAGGGCTTCCAGTGTGCTGATCTTGCCTTCCGCCAGTTCGTCAAGTATCTGCTGTCTGCGCTCGCTGTTGGCCTTGCTGCTGCCGGCGGTGGGCATCGAGGGCATGGTGGGCGGAGTGGGTGGCGTCAGGGGCGCGGGCGGTGCGGGGACCATCGGGGCCGGGACGGAGGGCCTGGCGGGCATCTGCGGGTTGAGCACGCGGGCCTGGTAGTACTCGTACTGGTCTACATCGCTCAGGTCGCCCTCTTCGACCTCGAAGCCCATAGCGCGCACCACTTCGTTCAAGCGGGCGACAACTGTGGGATACGAGATGCCAAGCTCGCCCTCTACGTCCTTGATCTTGCCTTTGCACTTCATAAAGGTCTCTACGAACTGGACCTGCTCGGAGGAGAGAGCCTGCAAGCGGCCCAGGCCGAAAGCCCCGTCAATGCCGGTGCCGCAATGCCCGCACTGGAGGCGGGTGACGGTGAGAGCATTGGTGCAGACCGGGCATCTTCCGGGAAGTGGGTTCATATTTATTACCTCCAAATCAATTTCTTCAATGTTTGTAGTGATTTTCTTTATCTGCACCGATAATAACACAGCTTTGGGAGCTTGTCAAGGGGTAATTTGCACAAAGTTAAAAGGAAGTTTGAAAATCTTAATATCGATATTGATATTTCATGGAAATCGGCCTTCTGCCAGGTGTTTTCAACCGCCAGCGCAAATACTGCTGTGCAAGCCCCGCGATATTGGCACCCAAAGCCTCCCTCTGTCATTCTGAGCCTGGCGAAGAATCAGGTGGGTAGTTAGACCGTTGAATGTCTGGACCAAGGACCGCCATTCTCATTCTGAGCGTAGCGAAGAATCTCGTCCTACATGAAGGTATTCCCCTTTTCCTATGAGAGAGTGTCGCATGAGAAAGGCGGTACTTGGGTGGTGAGGGACGAGATTCTTCGCTACGCTCAGAATGACAGAGGGGAGCTTTGGGTGCTGAGATAGGGACGATCAAGAAACGGTGGCTGATTCTCCGCTACGCTCAGAATGACAAGGTCGGGGCTTGGTCCTGCGGGTTGTGACAGGTCGAGAAAGTGTCGGCGCGTACGGCGGGTCGGAGCCTGGGGAGTTAGTGGGGCAGCGGCGGAACTAAGCCAGGGTGAGGTAGGACTCGAAGAGGGAGGGGCGGTCGATTGCGAATTGGGGCCAGAGTTGGACCAGCGCTTCAACGTCTATAGAGGATACGTCGAGCGACACCGAGACCAGTGCGGCGGCGTGGTCGAGGTCGAGCCGCTGCTCAGGGGAAGCCTGTAGTGCATCTTGGAGGGCTGCGCGGGCAAGGTCTGCGGCCAGGTTGGATAAGAGGCCCACGCCGGGTACGTAGCGGCAGTCGTCGTTAGCCAGTCCTGGGGCCACCGCCAGCAGTTCCGACCGCGAGTACGCCTGCAACGCCTCGGCCAGTTCGCGCTCCGGCACCAGCCCCCTGTCTAGCGCGGCCCGCTGCAAGACGGCGAACTGGGAGCGGGCGGTAGTGAGTCTCTCCTCGCGCGCCCCGTACTGCGCGTCTAGCAGGTCGAGCATGTCGGTGGCGCGTATGTTTTTCTTGTAAGGGACAATGGGGAACGGCAGCCCCTCGAAGGTGGGCGCGGCATCGTGGGGCACGGCCAGAATGAGGGCGGTCGCCTCTTCGGAGGTGCCCAGGGCTTGCAGTTTGGCGACCTTGCGCTCCTTGTAGGAAGGCGACCAGAACCCCGCTACCTCCATATAGACCCTGGTGCCGCCCCGCTCGAAGGCAAAGTCGGGTATGAGCACCACGCCGGGGGCGAGCAGCGGGTCGGGTTCGCGACGAATGAGCCAGCCGTGGGTGTGGCCCTGCTTCTCAAGCGACCTGAACCCCTTGTAGAGTGACGCCTCCACCAGGCTGTCGAAGGTAGGCTCCACGTCCTCGGTGTCGTACTCGCCAGCTTCAACTGCCGAGCCTACCGAGTAGGCGGCACGCGTTTCCGCTACCCTGCTGCCCCCGCCCCTGGCACCTTCCTGCGGCTCTGGGCCGTATTCGAGGTGGTCCAGCACATCCTGCGTCAGGTGGAAACGATAGGGGCGGTCGTGGAGGATGAGGGAGGCGGTACCCTGTATGCCGGAGGCGGGCGACAGGGAGAGGAGGGAGCGCAACAGGCTCAGCGACACGTCGGCCAACCGCCGCCCGTACTTGTCCGCGCTGCCGAACGCCTGCTCTGGCCCGAACAGCGCGAGCACGAAGCCGCCCGCGCGGTCGCTCTCGATGTCCACCAGCACGCCGCTCCGCTTTGCCATAAAGTAGACCTTGCGGAGCACGTCGCCCGGCAGGCTGCCCAGGTTGAAGCGCACATGGTTTGAGTGGGCCAGCAGCGTCTTGACCATGCCCCGGTTGTAGAGGCGCAACATCTCGGCGGGGGTAGGTCTCTCCCCGGTGGGTGCCAGCACCGCCGAGGCTTCATTGTCGAGCGTCACCAGCGCGTCGATGCTATCAGGTGCAGAGAGGCCCCATTCCCGCGCCAGGCCTGACATGAATGCCTGCCGGTCCTCGGGCGCGACAAATCCGCCACCTTGGTTGGCCGCATCCCACAGTGCCAGCCGCACCGCCCCAGGCGAGTCGAGGCCGCCAGCCTGTAGAGCCGCCGCCTCCCCTGCCGTTAGTACGTCGGACATGGAGGGCTGCGCGAACGAGTAGCAGGTCAGCAGGCACGCTTCGATGCAGCGGCCCAGGCGATAGTCACCCATGACCGCCTCAAGTGCACGCGAATCGTACTCACCACGAGGCCGGCCAACGAAGCCCTCGAACACGTCAATCGCCTGCTCCACCAGCTTCAGGGCCGCGCGCCCGTAGAGCAGCTTGGGCACCACCGCAAGCTCTCCGTCGGCATCGCGCACGCCGCGCCTTTTTACATTGGTGAGAGAGAAAAGCATGGTTCTGAAACGTGAAACGTGAAACGTGATGCGGCTGGTAGTATTTGGTGCGTGAATACGACTTTAGTGCTGTTGCAGGACCAAGCCCCACTCTGTCATCCTGAGCGTAGCGAAGGATCTCAAGAAGGTGAGTAGGGATGCTGCTGAACATTACGACTCTTGCTGGTGTGGATTCAACAAGCAGGTAAAGCCAACATCTGAGATCCTTCGCTACGCTCAGGATGACAGGGTGGGATTTGGTCCCGCCTCGCCCACAGAACGACAGGGTGGGGCTTTGGCCTTGCCTCACCCGCAGGGTTGTGCCCACGTACCCTCTTTAGCAAGCCCCAACACGTTTCACGTTTCAGCCTTGCCTCCTTCTGGAGATATTTTCCTCCGTCGTCTCCTCTGTGACGACTTCGTAGAGGACCGCTTCCTCGGCCTTGGGGCGGAGCACTCGGCCCAGGCGCTGGATGAATTCGCGCTTGGTGGCGCTGCCGCTCAGGATGATGGCGACGTTGGCGTCGGGTAGGTCCACGCCTTCGTTGAGCACGCGCCCGGTCGCCAGCTTGCTGAAACGCCCGCTGCGGAAGCCGTCGAGTATCGCCTTGCGCTCCCCAGGCGGCGTCTTGTGGGTGACCGTGGGTATGCAGAAGCGTTTGCCGATTTCGTCCACAAGGGCATTGTACTCGGAGAAGACCAGCACCCGGTCGTCCGCATGACGGGAAAGGAGCTGCGCTACCACGTGCAGCTTGCCGGAGGCGCTGAGGGCGATCTTGCGCGCGGCCTGGTGGGCCAGCAGGGCCTCGCGGGCCGCGTGGTCGTTGCCGCTGCGCCAGATAAGGTGACGCTCGTAGTCGCTGCCGGAGCGCATGCTGATGCGGTGCTTGCGCAGGTACGCCCGGTAGACCTCGGCGGCACGCTCGTAGGAGGTGCGCTCGTCGCCGGAGAGGGCCACGCTGATCTGCTCGGTGCGATAGTTGGCGATGTGCCGCCCCTCGCGCAGCTGGAACGGGGAGCGTTCGTAAACCACCGGCCCCACCAGTTGGTCCAGGTCGGTGTGCCGCAGGTCGCTCCTGTCGGGGGTGGCGCTGAGGCCGAGGCGGGCGATGGCTATGGAGCCTTCCGCAATGCTGCGGTAAGTATCGGCGGGCAGGTGGTGGACTTCATCGAACACCAGCAGCCCGAAGCCCTGGATGGCGCGCGTGTGGATGGCCGCCGAGTCATAGGTGATGACCGTCACCGGCCTCAACTCCTTGTCGCCGCCGCCCCATGTGCCCACGTCCTCGGCAGATAGGTTGGTGTTGCCGAGGATGGAACTCTTCCATTGGCCGAGCAGGTCGAGCGTCGGCACGCAAACCAGGGTCTGGACGTTCAGTTCCGACATAGCCAGGAGGGCCACCAGCGTCTTGCCCGCGCCGGTGGGAAGCACCACCACGCCCCTGTGCCGCGCGCCACGCCACGCCGCAATCGCCTCGCGCTGGTAGGGCCTCGGCTGCTGCTTGACCTCTACGGGCTGGGGCAAGGGCGGACGCACCTCGAAGAGAGGCTTGAGGTCGTAGCGCCCCTCCAGCGCCCCGCAAATCGCCGGATAGTCGATAGGCAGCACCCGCAAGCCGTGGCGGCGCGAATCAACCACAGTGCGGCCCCGCCAGCCCGCTGAAGTGAGGGCGCTACGTAGCGCTTCCGGGGTGGTGTCCTGCGGCGGTATGAGGAGCAGGTCGTTAGCGGCCAGAACGAGGGTTACGGTTGGGAGAGTGTCCACGAGGCCGCTTTCTAGGGCTGGGTCTGCGAGGTGGCAGGTTTGGAGGCTTCCCGCTCGGCCAGGCGGCGGGCCTTTGACGCCACACGGTCGAGGCGGTGCTGCAACTCGGCACGCTCGACCGCGTTGGTGGCGCGCACCTGGGCCAGCAGGGTGTACTCGGCGGCGGCGGCGTAGTCCTTCACGCGGTGCTCGTAGTGCTTGGCGAGTTCCAGGTAGGGGAACATCAGGTGAGTGCCCTCGGCGGCCAGTCGGTTCCAAATGGCGACCGCTTCTTCCTGCTGTTGGAGGTACTTGTACAGGAAGCTGAGGCGGCGCAGGGCCACACCCCGAAGCTCGGGCGACGGGTCGAAATCGAGGCCCTTCGAGTAGGCCCGCAGGCTGTCGGTGTAGCGGCCCAGGTCCTCGTACAGCTTGCCCAGGCCGAACCACTCGGCGGCCTGCAAATCTGCTTCGTCGGGGCTGTCGAGGATACGGCCCACGTGTCCGGTGAGGGCCACCAGGGTGAGCAGGTCGTGCTCGTTGTGCTCGAACACGGGCAGAATGTGTCCCGCGTGTCCCGCCCGTAGGTACTGGAAATAGAGAGAAGGTATGCGCCAGCCCGGCACGTCGAAGCCCCGGTTGAAGCCGAGCACCATTTGCTCCAGCGTCTCCAGCGAGCAGGAGGGCAGGCGGTCCTTCCAGAGGCGGCGGGAGGGGCCGAGCATGTCGAGGTGGGGCGGGTCGCGCAGGATGCAGCGCACACGGCTGTAGGTGAAGCGCGTCTCCAGCAGGGGCCAGTCGAAGCTCTTGCCATTGAAGGTGACCACGGCGCTGAAGTTGGCGAACAGGTCGTTCAGGGCGTGGAGCATGGCGCGCTCGGCGGACACTTCCGTGAGGAAGTACTGGCGGATGACCACCTCCTGCCCGTCGTCAGAGAAGTAGCCCACGCCCACCAAGAAGACGTAGGTGCCGGTGCCACCCGAAAGGCCAGTCGTCTCGGTGTCGAGGAAGAGCAGCTTGCGAGCGTCTACGTCCCGCAGCGAAACCGCGCGCCCGGCCTCCCAAAGCACGTTAGGCCGCGAGTGCATCACGCTGCCTAACGCCACTGGACCGCGCGCGTGAGACACCGGGTAGCGGCGCTCGAACACGAAGCAAGGACCTTCCGTGGTGTCGTGCCAGGTGCCGGACAGGGCGTGCTCGATCTTCAGCTTGTGCCTGGAGAGCGGCGCGGCCGGGGCTACCGGGGAAGTCTGAATGGATTGCGGGGTTTCGGGCGCGGAAGGTTGGCCCTCAGGCATACCGGGAGCGGCACCACCCGGCACGCGAGGGCGCACGCCCATTGCTTTGAGTCGTTCGCGTAGGTCCATAGAGGCAAAGCGCACGGGGCAACTAGATAGCCCATGCGCACGGGGATTATAGCACAAATGACCGTATTGGCGAAAGTTGTGCACAGGGGACGATAGACGATGGACGATAGACGATAGGAGAGACGGAACCGCCAAGACGCCAAGCACGCCAAGGACGCGCCAAGGTTAAGATTGTTGGGATGGGTGCTGGATTGTACTCTCTACTCAGTCCTCAGCCCTCAACACTGCTATTGTCCATCGTCCATCGTCCATCGTCCATCGTCCTGTTATATAATGTCTTGGTTTCAGCCCGATTAAGAATGCGGTAGTTAGTCAGGAGGAGATAATATGGGTAAGATTAACAAAGACGTGAAGATTACCTGGTACGGCCACGCTACTTTCCTCTACGAGACGCCGGGCGGCAAGCGTATCATGGTGGACCCGTGGGTGCAGGGCAACCCCGCCTGCCCCGACGACCTCAAGAACGTGGACAACCTGGATGTGATGCTCGTCACGCACGGGCATTTCGACCATATTGCCGATGCGGTGGAGATTGCGAAGTCGGCCAGGCCAGGCTCGGTGGTGGGCATCTTCGAGATGTGCAACTGGCTGGACAAGAAGGGCGTGGAGAACTGCAACGCCATGAACAAGGGCGGCACCGTCACGGTTGAAGGCGTGAGGGTAACGATGCTGCACGCCGACCACTCCTGCGGCATACAGGACGATGACGGCTCGGTCATCTACGGCGGCGAGGCGGTGGGCTACCTGCTGGAGCTTGAGAACGGCTTCAAGATCTACCATGTAGGCGACACGGCCATCTTCGGCGATATGTCGCTCTACGGCGAGCTATTCCAGCCCGACTTGGCGGTGCTGCCCATTGGCGACCACTTCACAATGGACCCCCGCCAGGCCGCCCGCGCCGCCGAGATGCTGGGCGTCAAGCAGGTCATCCCCAGCCACTACGGTACCTTCCCACTACTCACCGGCACCCCCGACCGATTGCGGGAAGAGTTGAGCAAGCGCGGCTACGAGTGCGAAGTAATAGAGTTGCAGCCGGGGGAAAGTGTGGACTGAGGCGGAAACGTGAAACGTGAAACGTGATGCGGCGGAGGTATTGGGTACGTGAATGTCGAGACGTTCATGCAGCAGAGCCATATTCCTCTCTGTCATCCTGAGCGTAGCGAAGGATCAGGTGGGTAGGCGAGAGTTTTCAACGTTGGGGATGCTGGCGGTGTAAGGAACATTGGCCTGGCAAAAGGAAGGGTCAAACATGCCACCTGATCCTGCGCTGCGCTCAGGATGACAGGAAGGAAGTTGGTCCTGCAACACTAACTTACTCTAATTCACGTACCAAATAACACTAGCCGCATCACGTTTCACGTTTCACGTTTCAGTTACGCCTTCCTCAGCCGGAGAGAGTTAGTCACCACGAACACGGAGGAGAAAGCCATCGCGGCGGCGGCGAAGATGGGGTTGAGCAGGCCGAGGGCGGCCAGTGGGATGCCGAGGGCGTTGTAGATGAAGGCCCAGAAGAGGTTCCAGCGGACGGTGCGCACTGTCTTGCGGCTCAACTGGAGGGCTTCTACTACCCCGTGCAGGTTGCCGCTCATAAGGGTGATGTCCGAGGCCGCGATGGCTACGTCTGTGCCGGTGCCGATTGCCACTCCCAGGTCGGCGGCTGCCAGCGCGGGGGCATCATTGATGCCGTCGCCGACCATCGCCACTACCTTGCCTTCGGCCTGAAGCGAGCGCACCACCTCGGCCTTGCCAGCGGGCGACACTTCGGCAAACACCCGGTCGAGGCCCACCTGGGCTGCTATGGCCTCGGCGGTGTGGCGGTTGTCGCCGGTGACCATCGCCACCTCGATGCCGAGCGCCTGCAACCGGGCTACGGCACCGGCGGCTTCCGGCTTGAGGGTATCGGCCACCGCCAGTAGGCCCACAAGCTTGTCGTCCGCCGAGACCAGCATGGCAGTCTTGCCAAGCCGCTCCAGCTTTGCCATCTCCGGCACGGCGGGCGAGAAGTCCACCCCCTCGGTGTCGAGCAATTGCGGCTTACCGACGAGCACCCGCCTGCCGTCTACGGTGGCGCTGACGCCCTGGCCCGTTACGCTCCTGAAGGCTGAGACAGTGGTGGGTCCAAGGTCGCTGACACCCGCCGCGACCGCCCGCCCCAGTGGGTGCTCCGAGCCTCTTTCGGCGGCGGCGGCCAGGTGCAGCATTTCCTCGCGGGAGAGGCCGTTCAGGCTGACGGCGTCGGTGAGCGAAGGCTTGCCCTGTGTGAGCGTGCCGGTCTTGTCGAGCAGGACGGTGGTGACTCGGTTAGCCTGTTCGAGCGCCATGCCACCCTTTACCAGCACCCCCTTTTCCGCGCCCCGCCCGGTGCCCACCATGATGGCCGTCGGCGTGGCGAGGCCCATCGCGCAGGGGCAGGCAATCACCAGCACAGCCACCGCGTTGATGAGGCCGCGCACGGGGTCGCCCGCCAGGAGCCACCACCCCAGGAAGGTGAGCAGCGCGACACCGAGCACCACCGGCACGAAGACTCCCGCGACCCTATCCACCAACGCCTGGATTGGAGCTTTAGAGCCTTGCGCCTCTTCCACCAGCCTGACGATCTTTGCAAGTACCGTCTGGCGGCCCACTTGCGTAGCTCTGAAGCGGAGCGCGCCCTGCCCGTTGAGGGTGGCACCAATGAGGGCGCTGCCGGGCCGCTTCTCCACCGGCATCGACTCCCCAGTGAGCATCGATTCGTCCAACGCGGACTCGCCGTCTACAACTACACCGTCCACCGGCACCTTCTCGCCTGGGCGCACCAACAGCAGGTCGCCTGGGAGCACCGAACCGACCGGCACCTGCTCTTCAACGTCGCCGCGAAGCACGGTGGCGGTGCGGGGTTGGAGGCCCACCAGCTTGCGAATGGCGTCCGAGGTGCGTCCCCGAGCGCGCGCCTCCAGGAAGCGTCCAAGCAGCACGAGGGTAATAATAACAGCCGCCACCTCAAAGTAGGTCTGGGCCTGTAGGCCGTCCCGCACCAGGATGTACAGGGAGTAGGCGGAGGCGGCGGTGGTGCCGAGGCTCACCAGGGTGTTCATGTCGGCGGTGCGATGCCGCAGGTTCTTCAGGGCGAGGGCGTGGAACTGGTTGCCCGGCACGTACCAGACGATGAGGCCAAAGATAGCTAGAAAGTGGATCGCGTGGGGGCTGCTCATGAAGAACATGCCGGTGATTACCACGGGTATGGACGACAGCACGCTGAAGATGAGCATGTCGCGTTGCTTCACGTACTCCACGCGGCGGGCGCGGCGCTCCCGGTCTTCGTGTAGCTCTGGGGCCTCGTCCAGGCTCTCCTCGGCGCGGGGCGAGGCATGGTAGCCTGCCTTCTCGATGGCGGCTACCATCTCGGCGGCTCCCACTTGCAGGGGATCGTACCGCACCAGCACCCGCTCGGTGGCAAGATTGACGCTAGCCCCCTCAACCCCTTCCACCTTCTTGAGCGACCTCTCCACGCGGGCGACACAGGAGGCACAGGTCATACCCTGCACCGACAAGTTGGCTTCAGCTACGTTTCGTTGTTGCGTTATAAGTTCAATAGCCATATTTCTGGACCAGATTTGCGCTCATTGCGCCGTCACAAAACATTTGGTACCACTAATTTACGTGCATGTAGGGCGAACAGTTCTCTTCAATATCCATTGCCGCCATTCTACCACTAGTCGGGCAGTTTGCAAGCTTTTCTATCCACAGGTAAGCGTCCCTGGTGCAATTCCTACACCCCTGTTTCTCTTTGTCATTCTGAGCGCAGCGAAGAATCTCGTCCAATAGCACCCAAATACCACCCTTCTTGCGGGCCACGTTGGTGCTCGAGGGAAGGGGAACACCTGCATGCAGAACGTTTCTGGGGGAGTTGCTGGCAATCCATATGGCAGGAGACACCGTTAAGCTCACGGTGATTGCCCCAGGCTCCAGCAACGAACAAGAGGTGACAGTTGTCCTACAAGCCTCATCAAACGTCTTGCCAGCAACTAGGCACGAGGGTTTGTCACCGAATTCTCCTCCCGTGAGAGACCAACATGAGCTAAAAAATGTGCGGTATGCTCATGTTGGTCTCTTGCACTCATCAGAGGGCAGGCATTCTTAGCCTCTTTTGCGCTAAACTTAGAGTTAGTCGGGCTGAGCAAGCTTAAGCAAATCTTAATTTTTCTCGGCTTTTTCTTTAAGGTTGGGACTTTAGACTAAAAGCAGACCGGCACCGCCTCCCATTGGGCAACTCCGGCGACACACCACAACTTCGACATACCCAGGAGAGGAAAGCATCAATCATGATATTCGGAAAACAATCACAAGGGCACATCAAGAGAGCAGGGTTGGTTACTACCCTGGCGGCGACAATGATGGTAACTCTTGCCGCCTGCGGTGGCACGCCGACCACACCAACTCCCGCCTCACAACCGACCGCGCAGCTTACAGCCACCGCAGCTGGTTCGGGCGCAGTGGCCCCGGTAGGGACCGCAGTTGTGACGGCGCTTGAGACAGCCATGCCGACAGCGCCCGCAGCCCTAGCGACGGAAGGCGCAGACATGGGAGATATGGGTGACATGGGTGACATGGGTGAGACGGCAGAAGGCACCACGACTCCTACCGAGCCGACGGCAGGTACGAGCGTGGGGGCCACAGCCACTTCGGCGGCCAACCAGGGCGCGGGAGACACAAGCAGCGTAGAAGTCCAGGGCACGTTGCGGGAGTGGGCCATCGACCTGAGCCAGCGGGAAGTACCGGCAGGCAAAGTCACCTTCACCGTGACCAACGAAGGCCAGTTCGCCCACAATTTCGCGGTAGAAGACACCACCGGCGTGATCGGCAAGACGCCCAACTTCAGCAAAACCGACGGCCCTCAGACGTTGGAACTCGAACTCGCCCCCGGCACCTATAACATCATCTGCACCCTCCCCGGCCACGCATCGAGGGGCCAGCAGACGACGTTGGTAGTGAAGTAACCCATAGCACATGGCAGGGTTCTGCCGATCTAATTTTCAAAAGACAAAGTGGGGAGCCAGTAACGGTTCCCCACTTTGTCTTTTGTACTTGGATGGCTTGGTAGGCAGCGAGCCTGTTGCTTAGCGCCCATCAAAGTTGTAGCGCGAACTTCCAACTTACGTGTTAAGTGTGGCACCGGTACATTAATACTAGACAAACAGCCATATTTACCTATTGTTTGCAGTAGTAGGCAGCACTATACTTTGTAAGAGGAGATGTGTAGAGTTTCTATGCAGCTCCTCTAAGACATCGTAAGGAAAGACTAAGCATGCCATACTGCGATAACTGCGGGCAGCCGCGACATTCAGCCAAGAATTTCTGCCGGAGTTGCGGTGAGCCACTCGCACAGGTTGGCTATTCAGGCTACGTCGAAGTTGCAAACCTCAGCGAGGGTGTAGCAACGGGTATAGAGACCGCTCACGATAGGATGCGACGGCGGGAGAGCACCTCTGATGCTTCAAATGAGAGCCTGGAGCTTTATCTGAAGTTCATAATGATTATTGCCCTGTTCCACGGCGTTGCCTACATGGGCGGCAGTTCTATCCTCAGCCTTCTCAACGGCAACCTTGGGCTGGTCCTCTACGGAGGCGTAATCATCGGTGCCCTGTTCAAGATGGTCGCGGACGTGCGTCTGGGTTACAGCTTCGGTAGAAGCCTGATTGAGGTTGTGCTATTTGGGGCGCTAGCCTACGGTGTAGTCTTTGGCGTCTTCTGGTGGCTAACCGAGACCTATATTCACGGTGGCAAACCGCTATTCGATTTCAGCAGCCTGAACAACCGGTAAGAGCCTACAACTCTAGCGCAATAGCCAAAGCTCCCGCTGCGGTGTGCTCAACCACTCTATGCCGTCCTCGGTAACCAGTACGTCTTCTTCCAGGCCGATGTAGCCCCTGCCCGGCACGAACGTGCCCAGTTCCAGCGTAAAGACGTTGCCCGCCTCCACCACGCCGTAGGGGGTGTTGCCGTAACGGTCCCAGCGCGGACCTAACAGAGTCGCGCCGTCGTGGGCCACCCTTCCCAGGCCGTGCCCAAGTGCGTGCTGGTACTCCGGGTAGCCCGCCTCGACCAGGTACGAGCGAGCGGCCGCGTCCACCTCCCAGCCTATCACTCCCGGCTTTAGCACAGCGGCCCCGGCGTCTATAGCGCCCCAGCAGGCGTCCCAGGCGCGGCGTATGTCGTCGGGGATGTCGCTCTCGCCATCGTTGGGGACGTACCACATGCGCTGCAAGTCGGAGCAGAAGCCGTCTTGCTTCACCCCGAAGTCCATGTGCAGCAGGTGGCCGGGCTGCGTCTCGTACAGGCCGGGGGCGGCATGACCCACAGGCGACTCGGGTCCCGCGTTGACGATGGGGCAGTACTCCTCGGCCCAGGCCGTGCCAAGCCCCAGCGACTTGCGCATGTCTGTGAGCCGCCCGGCGATATCGATTTCTTTTTGTCCGAGGCCGAGACTATTACCCACCCGCGCGTAAAGCTCCTCGGTGGTCTTGATCGCCGCCCGTATGAGTTCCACCTCGGAGGCCGACTTGCGTCCCCTCAATGCCGATACCAGGGTCTCGGACGACACGAACCGCGAGGCGAAAGGCGTGCCCTCGAACGTACGTTGCAGGTCGAGGTACATACCATGGCTGAGGCCATCGGCTGCCGGGTCGTTCTCGGAGTAGTTGAGGGCTATGCTACGCGGGTCGAAGCCACTTACGACCTCTAGCAAGGCGGGCTTGATGCTCTCGTCGTAAGGTATCACCCGCGAGTAGCCGCCGATGGCCTCCACGTTCTCGGCGTCGTAGCGGCCCACTATCGCCACCCGCTCGCCGCTGCTGCTCACCAGGAAGGCCGAGTGCCAGGTGACCTCGAAGCCCGCTATGATGTCCAGGCAGGGGTCGGGCGTGAGGGTCGTTTCACGCGCGTAGGTGATCCACAGGTCAATATCAAGATCGCGCATGATGCCGACCGCCTGCTCCAGCTTTTCCACCACGATCCTGTCTGCCATTGGGGTGCCTCCTGGTAACTCCGGTAAGTTATGTGCAGTGCATTATACAGGTGGCAGGAGAATATTACCGCCAATGTGACAGCGCATATCTATGGCAGCATAATTCGTCATTAAACTGTAGATGCTCGCATGCCCGACGTGTTAGAATTCGGCATGCTGAACACGGGACGTAAGAACGCGGGAGACGTCGAAGCTGTGGAAAGTACGGAAGATAAAAACCCTGAGACCGAGACGATATACTTCTATAGCGCGCAAGAGCAGCCGTACGGGTGCTTCTCGAATTTCTCTGCGCATGGCTTCGAGTTGGACGGATGCTGGTGGCCTACAAGCGAGCACTACTTCCAGGCCAGTAAGTTCGCAGGCACCCCCTATTCCGAGCAAATCCGTGCGGCACGTTCTCCTATGATAGCCGCACGCCTGGGACGCAGCCGCAAACAGCCCCTGCGTGCTGACTGGGCGCAAGCAAGAGACGAGGTCATGCGCAAAGCGGTACTCTGCAAATTCCTATCAAATGCGAACATCCGGGAAGTGCTGCTATCAACAGGAAACGCCACTCTCATTGAGCGGACGCTCGGAGATTATTATTGGGGCTGCGGCAAAGACGGCAGCGGTCTAAACATGCTCGGTCGCATCCTGATGGAAGTGCGCGAGCGACTCCGAAATGAACAGGACCTACACGTATGAAGAGACCTCGCGCACGCGACTTGGGCATCCCATTTGACGGCACCCCCGGCCCGCTCAACGCCATCACCGACGTGGGCGGCGTAGAAGTCGGGCATACGACCCTCGTCTCGGGTGAGGGGGAATTGAAGGTCGGCCTCGGCCCGGTGCGCACCGGCGTGACCGCCCTCTGGCCTCGCGGCAAGCAGAATATCAGGCCCTGTTTCGCGGGCTGGTTCTCGCTCAACGGCAACGGAGAGATGACGGGCACCACCTGGATCGAGGAGTCCGGGTTCCTCGAAAGCCCCGTGATGATCACCAACACCCACAGCGTCGGCGTGGTGCGGGACGCGGTAATCGCCTGGTACGTGCGGGCCATGCAGAGGCCGGGGCTAAACACCTTCGGAGACGACTTCTGGTCGCTGCCCGTTGTAGGCGAGACCTACGACGGCTACCTGAACGACATCAACGGCTTCCACGTCAAGGAGGAGCACGTTTTCCAGGCGCTAGAGAGCGCCAGCAGCACCAACGTGGAGGAAGGCAGCGTGGGTGGCGGCACAGGGATGATCTGCTACCAGTTCAAGGGTGGCATCGGCACCGCTTCCAGGCGGCTGGACGAGGCGCAGGGCGGCTATACGCTGGGTGTGCTGGCGCAGTGCAACTTTGGCTTGAGGCGGCAGCTCCTGGTGGCTGGCGTACCCGTGGGCCGCGAGATAGCTGAGGAATTACCCGGCCCCGCGCCCGCAACCATCCCCACCGGCGACGTTGGTTCCGTCATCGTGGTGGTCGCCACAGACGCGCCCTTGCTGCCCCACCAGTTGAAGCGCGTAGCCCGCCGCGTCAGCATGGGGCTGGCGAGGACCGGGAGCGTGGCAGGCAATAGCTCAGGCGATATCTTCCTGGCTTTCTCCACCGCTAACCCCTCGGCTGCGGAAGCGCCCACCAGCCGGGTGGAGATGCTGAACAACAACCACATCACACCGCTTTTCGAGGCCACAGTGCAGGCTACCGAGGAAGCTGTCATCAACGCCATGTTGGCCGCCGATGCCATGATTGGCCGCGACAACCACCGCGTGATTGCGCTCCCTCACACACGGCTGCAAGAGGTGTTGCGGAAGTACAACCGCCTGGAAGAAAGGAGCTAACGCCTTGGTCTACGAGCTTTCCGCCGACCTGTTCCACAAAGCCGAACCACTGTTTAGAGAAACCTGGTTTGACGAGGCGCAGATTTACGCCGTCTTCGAGGGCAAGCAGAAGGGCCGGATCTTTGTTGACGACCTACCTAACCCCACCGCCGCCCTGATGTGCCGGACGTACGAGTTCTACGTTGCGGGCAGCGCCGGTGCCCACGAACTGCGCCGTTTCATCGCGGAGGCACCCGCCGAAGCCGGGGTCTTCCACGAGCTATATGGCTACTGCCCCATTGGCAAGGCCTGGGAACAGGCGCTGCTCGAAGACCATAACCACAGCCTGGAGGTTATCGACCGCCGGTCGTTCAGGTTCCCTGAAGAGGCAGCAGAACGTGTCAAGGGCTGGCGGGACTCGCTGCCAACGGGCGTCGAAGTGCGAGCCGTAGATGGAGAGTTGGCCGAGCGCATAGACCGGGAGATGCATGAGATGATCGGCTTCTTCTGGGGAGGCTACGAGCCTTTCGACAGGCACGGGTTCGGCTACTGCGCCATGCTTGACGGGCAGTTCGCCAGCGTCATCTATACGATAGCGGTAGGCGCGAACCAGGCCAACGTCAGCATCGAGACGGCCGCTGCCTCCAGGAGGAAGGGCCTGGCTGCGATTGTCGGCCACGCTTACATCGAGCACTGCCTGGAGCACGGTCTTGTCGCCACATGGGACTGTGACGCGCCTAATCTTGCGTCCTATAACCTCGCGCAGAAACTGGGATTTGTGGAGCACGAGCCGTTCAGCGAATTGGCCGTACCCGGACGGGCACCGCTGGAGCTTTCGCACGGCCTGTGGGAGAAGGAGCCGGGTGGCTGGGAGGGCCTCGCCCACTGGCGTAGAAGGGTTGAGGCAGAGTAGCGCGCATACACCCCCGGCAACCGTCATTGCATTGCCGCCGGTTGTATAATGCTTCATGCAGCTATGAACGCTAGAACTACGCGGGCACTTAAATGACTATCGAGGAAGTGAACTCCTTAGACCAGGAGCAGTTTGTCAGCAGGCTGGGCTTCCTCTTTGAAGGCTCGCCCTGGATCGGTAGGGAGGCCTGGCACGCGCGGCCCTTCGCCAGCCTGGACGACCTGCACCAGGCGCTGTGCCGGGTCATGTACGGCGCGACGCAGGAGCAGCAGGTGTCGCTCATCCGCGCCCACCCGGACCTGGTGGGCAGGGCCGCGCTTTCCGGCAGCCTCACGCCCGAGTCGACCAGGGAGCAGGCGTCGGCGGGTCTGGACCGGCTTACACCGGAAGAAGTGGCTACCTTTGGCAGGCTCAACAGCGAGTATAAGGCGCGGTTCGATTTTCCCTTCGTGGTTTGCGCCCGCGAGAACAAGAAGGATAGCATCCTGGCGGGCTTCGCCTCGCGCATGAACAACTCACGCGGCGAAGAGATTAGCACGGCCCTGCGCGAGATCTCGAAAATCGCTTACCTGCGTCTACTGGACGTCATGCAGCGAGAACAGGCCTGAGCACATACAAAGCAGTATGGAGGCGCAAGCTGTGAGAAGTACCATCAGCTACGGCAAAGCACACATACCCTTCTACCGCACCTACGCTACTCCCCTGTCCGGCGTCACCACCATCCCGGAGTCCCGGTTTTCGGGCAGGGAGAACACGCTCTTCGCCGCCGAGGTGGACGTGGAGGTGTTCGGCGACAACTTCCTTGCCGCATATACTGAGGGCGACAACAGCAACGTGGTGGCGACCGACACGATGAAGAACTTCGTGCTCAAGCAGATGCTGGGCTACGACGGTGCCACCCTGGAAGGCTCCCTCTACTACCTCGGCAGCCGCTTCCTCGAAACGTACCCGCAGATGCACTCCCTGCGAATGTCGGGCAAAGAGCTTCCTTTCAGGGCGGCCCAGGTGCCGGGTGAGGACTCAGGCGGGTTCGCGGCAAGCAACGTCCTGTTCAGCCGGTCCCGCGAGGACTACGCCTTCGCCGCGCTGGACCTGGAACGTAGCGACGACGGCGTGCGAGTGACGGCGCACCGCTGCGGGCAGCTTGAGTTGCAGTTGATCAAGGTCACGGGCAGTTCGTTTGCCAGCTTCCTGCGCGACGAGCACACCACGCTGCCGGAGCGCAAAGACCGCCCCCTGTTCATCTACCTGGATGTCTACTGGAAGTACGGCGACGTAGGTGATGCCACGGGCAGCGACCTGGGCCGCTACATCCCTGCCGAGCAGGTGCGCGACCTGGTACAGACGGTGTTCCATCGCTTCGTCAGCATGTCGATACAGCACCTCGTGTACGAAATGGGCGTGGGGCTCTTGGAGCGGTTCCCGCAGATGGCGGAAGTGACTTTCGAGGCCCAGAATCGCCTGTGGGACACCGCCTTCGTCTCCGAGGACGACGAGCGCATAAAGGTCTACACCGACCCGCGCCCACCCTACGGCAGCATCAAGCTCACGCTGGGCCGGGAAGAGTAGCCTACAGTGCCGGGCCGCCTCACCACGCACGTACTCGACACCGCGCAGGGCCGCCCGGCCGCTGGCATGGCGATAGCATTGTGGCGTCTCGAAGGCGCGGGAGGCGAGCGGGTGCTGCTGAAAGAGGTACGCACCAATGCCGATGGGCGCACCGACCAACCGATGCTGGCCGGGGACGAATTCGCGCCGGGTGTCTACGAGCTTGTGTTCCAGGTGGGGGCCTACTTCGCCGCGCAAGGCACGTCCCTCCCCTCCACGCCGTTCCTGTCGGAGGTGCCCGTGCGCTTCGGCATCTCCGACCCGGAGGCTCACTACCACGTGCCGCTGCTCACCTCGCCGTGGGCTTACAGCACTTACAGGGGAAGCTGAATGGCGCACCATGAGAGGCCGAGAGGCTGGGCCGCTGCCTACGCGCAGAACGTAATGGAGCGGGCTGACGTGCTCGGCAACATAAGCGAGGAGCCTGACCGCCTAACCCGCCGCGTGGCTACCCCCGCGATGAAGCAGGCCAACAGCATTGTCGAGGAGTGGATGCGGGCGGCGGGCATGTCGGTCCGCCAGGACAACATAGGGAACCTGGTGGGGCGCTACGAGGGCACGGGCGAGGGCATGCTGGTCCTCGGCTCGCACCTCGATAGCGTGCGCGACGCGGGTAAGTACGACGGTCCCCTGGGCGTGTTAGTGGCTATCAGCTGCGTCCAGGCCCTCCACGACGCGGGCAAGCGCCTGCCCCATGCCATAGAGGTGGCAGCCTTCGCGGACGAGGAGGGCTTGCGCTACCACACCTCCTACCTCGGCAGCAGGGTATTCGCTGGAAGCTTCGACCCCTCCTATCTAGACCTCACCGACGCCGAGGGTATATCCCTGGCGGAAGCCATCCGCGAGTTCGGCGGCGACCCCGGTGCCCTGGATGGCGACAGGCGCGACCCCACGGACTTGCTGGGCTACTGCGAGGTACATATCGAGCAGGGGCCGGTGCTGGAGGCCGAGGGGCTGCCGGTGGGGGTGGTCAGCGCGATTGCGGCCCAAACCCGCTTCAACGTGGCGTTTAGGGGCGTGGCCGGGCATGCCGGTACCGTGCCGATGCACCTGCGCCACGATGCCCTATGTGCCGCTGCCGAGTTCGTGTTGGCCGTGGAAGAGGTAGCGCGGTCGGAGCCGGGAGCGGTGGGCACTGTCGGGCAGATGGCGGTGCAGCCCGGCGCGAGCAACGTGATACCGGGGAGCGTCACGCTGAGCCTCGACGTGCGGCACCAGGACAATGCCACGCTGCAAGCTACAGTCGAGACCCTGTGGGAACGCGCCGAGCAGATAAGCAAGTCGCGTGGCGTTGTCCTCGAATGGGAACTCGTACAGAGCAACAACTCGGTGCCTTGCTCGCCGGACCTTTCCCGCAGACTCGCGGACGCCGTAGAACTCTCGGGCTATCCTGCTCGCTATCTGCCAAGTGGCGCGGGCCACGACGGGGTCATAATGTCCCAGATTACTCCCATTGCCATGCTGTTCGTGCGTTGCAAGGGCGGCATCAGCCACAACCCCGCAGAGTCTGTGGAGGTAAACGACGTTCAGGTAGCTATTGAGGTGATGAGTCGGTTCTTAGAACTAGTGAGCGCTTCATAGAGTTAGCCAATTAGCTTATTGCGTCTGAAATTACTATGTCCTCGTATGATCTTATAATCCGCAACGGCATGCTTGTTACGCCCGACGCATTAGTACAGGCTGACCTTGGTATTGCGGGTGAGCAGATTGTCGACATGGCGCCCGAACTTGAAGGCACCTCAGAGAACGAAGTGGACGCGGCGGGCCTGCACATCTTTCCAGGAGTCATAGACGCGCACCTGCACTTCAACGAGCCGGGCCGCGCCGATTGGGAAGGCTTTGCCACCGGCACTGCGGCGCTGGCGGCGGGCGGCACCACGACCTATTTCGACATGCCGCTCAACTCGCACCCACCGACCATAGACGCTGCGGCTTTCGACCTGAAGTGCCAGGCGGCCATCTCAAGCTCGCTGGTGGACTTCGGTTTGTGGGGCGGGCTGGTGCCGGGCAGCATCCCGCACATGGAGGAGCTTGCGGCACGCGGCGTGGTTGGCTTCAAGGCGTTCATGTCCAACAGCGGCATCGAAGATTTCCCCGCCAGCGACGACCTGACGCTCTACGAGGGCATGCAGGAAGCGGCCCGGCTGGGCTGCCTGGTGGCGGTGCACGCTGAGAACGACACGATCACAGGTATGCTAGCCCGGCGGGCGGTCGCTGAGGGCCGCACAGGGGTGAGAGACTACCTACAGTCGCGTCCGGTTGTGGCGGAACTTGAGGCCATAACGCGCGCCATCACATTCGCCGGGGACACCAGCTGCCGGTTGCACATCGTACACGTCAGCAGCGGCCGTGGGGTAAGCCTGGTCGCGGAGGCACAATCGCGCGGCGTGGACGTAAGCTGCGAGACTTGCCCGCACTACCTGGTGCTGACTGAAGAAGATGTAGAGCGGTTGGGAGCGGTAGCCAAGTGCGCTCCACCCGTGCGCTCGCGGCAGGAACAGGACGAGCTATGGGCGCACATATATGCGGGCACCCTGCCGATGGTAGCCTCCGACCACTCCCCCGCTCCCGCCGGTATGAAGAGCAGCGACAACTTCTTCCAGGTCTGGGGTGGCATCTCCGGGTGCCAGTCGTTGCTACAACTGCTGCTGACAGAGGGCCATGCGGGGCGGGACCTGCCCTTTACCACAATAGCGTCACTCACCGCCGGGTATCCAGCGCAACGCTTCGGCGTCTCCCCTCGCAAGGGACGGATCGAAGTCGGGGCCGATGCCGACCTGGCCTTGGTTGACCTGAGCGGCAGCCACGTGTTGCTGGCCGAGGACTTGCTGTACCGTCACAAGCATAGCCCGTATGTTGGCCGGACGTTGCGCGGGCGAGTGGTGCGGACCCTCGTACGCGGCAAAACCGTGTGGCTGGACGGCAAGGTAATATCGAGGCCACTGGGAAGGCTGGTCACTCCAGTTCGTAGCTCCACCACGAGGACATAGCCCAGGCTGGCTCTGCAAGAATTATGTAAACCAACAGGAGGAAGCATATCCATGACAATGCTCCGCATCACCGCAGGGCCTTACACGTTCACCGGCAGGCTGGAGGAAGAGAACGCCCCGCAGACCTGCGCCGCCTTCCGCAAGCTGTTGCCCTACCGCCAGAAGTTGATCCACGCTCGTTGGAGCGGGGAAGCCTGCTGGATACCGTTGGGCGACTTCGACCTGGGCGTAAGCTACGAGAACCACACCAGCCACCCCTCGCGGGGCGACATCCTCTTCTATCCGGGCGGCCTCAGCGAGACCGAAATCCTCTTCCCCTACGGCAGCGCCCGCTTCGCCAGCAAGGTGGGACAACTGGCAGCTAACCACTTCCTCACCATAGAGGAGGGGCGCGAGCACCTGGCCGACCTTGGCCGCCTGTGCCTGTGGGAGGGCGCGCAGGAGATTGTTTTCGAGGAAATGTAGCAGGGTTGGGGGTGATGTGATGACACTAGAACTCATCTCAAGAAACGACAGTAAAATGACAGAGTGGAATGTGAGCACATGGCCCCGCCCTTGTCATTTCGAACGAAGTGAGAAATCTCGTCCCTCACCACCCAAGTAGCAACTTTCCTTCAGCCACAGGGTACCTTAAGAAAGAGGAACCGTCTCGGTAGAGGACGAGATTTCTCACTTCGTTCGAAATGACATGGTGGGGCTTTGGTGGGGATGTTCGACAGTGTTGTTTTTGAGATAGCTTCTAGTCACCCTGTAGCTGCTATTGGCAACCATCATCTTCATGCTTGGCGGCCCTGCGGTGTTCCTCAACGTACGCTCTTACGTCAGCCACAATGCGGTGGGGCAGCCTCTCCGAACCGCGCAATAGACACGGAGCGGGGCCGTTCTCCATGAAGTCGTGCACAGCCTGCGGCTCCGAACTGGATAATCCTCCGTAGTTGGGGTTGTCGTCATCGGTGCATCGCTGGATGCCCTGCCTCGTCAGGCTCAGGTAGTCTCTTCGGGGATAGGTGCCCTGCCATTCCTGGATGGTCCACTGCTGGGCTGGTATCATTGAGTAGTCCCAGTTGGGCATTGTAAGAGGCTCCTGCGGTGGCTAGGTGGCGAACAGCGAGACGTGGGGCCGGCTGGCGGTCAGGCGAGTCAGAAGCGGCTCGTCCAAAGAGCAGCCCGCCGCTTCCAGCCCCAACAACAGCGCACCAACCGCAGGCTCGAACCGGCTGTAGACCGGCACCACTCCAGGCGAGTTCGCACGCACGCGGGCTATCAACGCGTCAGCCAGCAGCGTGCACGAGTGCCGAAACACGCCACCCGTCAGCGCCAGGGTGAAGGGGCCGCCCTCGATACCGACCTGCCGGGCCGCTACGAGCGCATAGTCGCCCAACGCCTCGCCGTGCTCCTGCACGATACGCCGCGCTGTGACGTCGCCCGCGTCAGCAGCATCGAGCAACACGCGCGACAATTGGCTGACCTTAGAGTTCGAGGGGCGTTCCTCAACGCGAGACATGAAAAGGTGAAGCACACCTTCGACGCTCTCCCGCTCGAAATGGCGCAGCACGGACCCGGTAAGCACCGTGGGCGGGTCTACACCGAGTTCCGCCCGGTACACGGCCTGTAGCGTCTTCACCCCCAGTTGGTGCGCCCCCTGGGGGTCCTGCCACCAACTGCTGTGCCATACTGTGCCATCCGCCGAGCGGGAAGCGGTGGCCGCCCCGGTGCCGCAAGCCACCACCACGGCAGGCCCCGACAGCGACCCCGCCCATAGAGCGCCCACCGCGTCGTTGACCACTATCACGCGCCTGCCGAAGCCCCGCGCACGCATGGCAGCCTGGACCAGCGTGAAGTCCTCCGGCCAATCGGCCCCGGCCATGCTGAACGCGCCAACTGCCAGCGACTCAGCCTCAATGCCTGCCATCCGGAGAGCGCCCCGCGCCGCCTTCTCAGCTTCCGAGAGAGGCAGAGCCGGGTCGGGGTTGGTGTAGATGTCGGAGCAGCCACCTCGGCCGTAGCCGGTGATGGTGCCGTCCAGCCGGGCAACCAGCGCGATGGTCTTGGTGTTGCCTCCATCTACACCTAGTACGTACTCGACAGGTTCCACAGGTTCCACTGGTGACATCTTTCTCCGGCTCACGGCCTGGTGTCGCCGGTGGTAATGGGGCCGAAGGGCCAGGCAGCACGGTCGGCCAGCACGGTGACGTTGGCGGCCCCTTGGAGCAGGGAAGCAGGCAAGTCGGGCGTGGCGGGGCCGGTTACGGTGCGGCGCAGGATGTCGCTCTTATGCGCGCCCGACACCACCAGCAGCACATGTTTAGCCGACAGCAGCAGGTCCATACCCACCGTTACCGCCGTGCGGGGCACCCGGTGCCTGCCGCCCCAGTACCTCGCGTTGCTCTCCAAACTCTCCTCCGTCAACTCGACCGCTCGCGTCGGCGCGTCCGGCTCGGAAGGCGGCTCGTTGAAGCCGAGGTGCCCGTTCGGCCCCAGCCCCAGTATCACAAGGTCGAAGCCGCCTGCCTCTTGCGCTGCCTCCTCGTAGACGCGACAGGCTGCCTCTAGGTCCTCCACGTCGCCGCGCAGACGCACCACGTTGGCCTCCGTGATACCCAGCGGCTCAACGAACGAGCGCAAGAGCCAGCCATACAGCGAACGTGGGTCGTCCGCTCCAATACCTGCATACTCATCAAGCTGGAAGACTCGCAACCGCGATGCGTCAATCTCCCCGCGCTGCCTCCACGCCGCAAGCTCGGCATAAATACCCATAGGCGTGTCGCCCATAGCGGGCACCACGGTTGCTGTGGGTTGGGCTGCTGCGATATCTGCCACCATGTCGGCCCCAACTCGGCTCAGCGACTCGTAGTCTTCGGTCACGATCAGTCTCATGGTGCCGTGCGCTATCGCAGCAGCCGTTCGGGTAGGTGGTTCCGGTGGGCGGCGGCCATTTCATCGTACAGGGCCTCGGCTTTGGAGAGGGAGAAGCAAAGCGGGTTGGTGGCGAGCGCCCGTACGGCGTCCTTGCGCGTGCCGCTCCACGCAGCCTCGGCGGTGAGCGCCTGGTACTCGGCCAGCATCTGCACCAGCCCCGATACGCGCTGTGGCAACTCGCCCATCGCCAGCGGGGTTACTCCACTGCGGTCCACGTAGCCGGGCAACTCCACTACCCTGTCGTCGGGAAGGTTGGTGATGGCCCCACGATTGGGCACGTTCACGGGCCACACTTCTTTGCGGTCGTTGTAGATCGCGTCCATAACGTCGAGCGCAAGCTCTAGCTCGTGGATGCCGCCCCGCGAGAGTTCGGGTGCCAGCTCCGGTTCGTCGCGCTCGGCCTGTTCGCGGTAGTGGCCCCAGTAATCGGGTACCCGCGCCATGATGTCCTGCGAGCGGGTGGTGGGCTTCGCCTGTAGCTCGGCCAGTATCTCCTCTTTGAAGTAGTAATAGAGGAAGTAGTCGTTCGGGATGCTGCCCATCGTGACGGCAAGCTGAAGCCACCTCAGGTTGTGCTTACTCGCGGAGGGATCGTCCTTCATGCTCTCGTAGGCCGCCTCTATCATGGGCATCATATCTTCCCCATCGTACGACTGGCGCACCGACCACGACCCGTGGTTGAGTCCTATCATCGGCGCGTCTACCTTGTCGGGGTCGAGGCCCGACAGTTGCGCCATCCACCTGGGGTACATGAGCGTGCCTTCGCACAGGGAGATTGTCGGGATGTCGGTGTGGTGCGTGACGGCCTCGGAGACGAGGTTGACGGGGTTGGTGTAGTTGAACAGGGTCGCGTTGGGGCAGACCTCCTCCATGTCGGCCACTATGCCCTGCACGACGTGTATGGAGCGCAACGCCATGAAGAAGCCGCCCGGCCCCTGCGTTTCCTGCCCTATGACCCCGTGCTTGAGGGGGATGCACTCGTCCAGGTAGCGCGCCTCGAACCCGCCCGGCCTGAAGCTGGTCAGCACCGCGTCACAGTCGCGCAGACCTTCGCGGCGGTCGGTGGTGGCCCTCACCCGGAGGTCAAGGCCCCTGGCGCGGGCCATCTTTTCGGCCAGCGTCTTGACCACCCCCAGGCGTTCCGCGTCGAGGTCGATAAGCACGACCTCCGAGCCGTCGAAGTTCTCACCCTGGTGGACGAACGAGGCCATTGTGCCGGGAGCGCGCGTGCTGCCCCCGCCGATGTACGCCAACTTGATCCGCGCCATCTCGTCTCCTCCCTACCATGTTGCTGCCAGGTCCGCCCCTATTATTCCACACAACCGGCTTCCGGGGCCACCTGCCCACGGCAGGGTCATTGCCGTCAGGAGCCGCCCTGTTGGCCTGTTCGTCACAGCATGAGGTGACGCCGCCAGAGACGGTAGCAGCAGTGTCGTCGGGCGGTCACCAGGTCATGGAGTGGGAGCATGGTCGCCAGCCGACGCCCGTCGATTGAAATCGAGGGCTACACATTGCAAAGTCCCCATTCGGGGACTGATATATCTTGTTAGGTCACTTTGGGTCATTTGAGGAGAATCAGTCTGCCCTGTGGCAGACTTTGCCTTGTGTAGCCCTCGATTTCAATCGACGGGCGTCGGCCTTTGCCTGCTGTTGCCACACATGCACTGGGCGTCGGCCTTCGCACAACATGGCCCAGCGCCCATCAACTAACAGCCCTGCCCACACCGCAGACTCCATCCTCAACAGACACGGCTTGACGTTACATCCCTCTAACGGTACTATGGTACTATGTACGTGGTCCACTCCCCATGTACCGAGCTTGTATACAGCACTGGAACACGCCATGCCCAATGATCCATTTCCCGGCTATCTCGCCACGCTCGAACGCGCGCACCAGCTAGGCAACGACACCGAACACACCCACCGCCCCATCTTCAAAATCCTGCTGGAAAGCATAGCCCCCGGCGCGACCGCCACCAACGAGCCGAAGCGGGTCAAGGTCGGCGCTCCCGACTACGTAATCAGCCGGCCCACCAACTACGGACCTATCACTATCGGCTACGTCGAGGCGAAGGACCTGGGCGCAAAGCTGGAGGATATAGAGCGCGACTCCAACCGCGCCCAGCCCAACACCCGCGAGGGCGCGCAGCTCAAGCGTTACCGCGCCGCCCTGCCCAACCTCCTCTTTACCGACTACCTCGACTTCCGGTGGTACACCGACGGCGCGCTGCGGCAGACGGCGAAACTGGCGAGCATTGCCCCTAATCGCACGCTGTTGCGCGAGAAGAACGGCATCCAGGACGTGGACCGGCTGCTCGACAACTTCCTCAAGCACCAACCCGAGCCGATTACCAGGCCGCAGGACCTTGCCCTCCGCATGGCGCGGCTCACCCACATCATCCGCGACATCATCATCGAGGCGTTCGAGCAGGGGCAGGCTTCCAACCTGCTCAAGGGCTGGCGCGAGGCTTTTTCCAGGGTGCTCATCGCGGACCTCGACCAGCCGGAGAAGACGGTGGAGTTCGCGGATATGTTCGCGCAAACGCTTGCCTATGGCCTCTTCTCGGCACGCATCATGGACTCCACTCCGGCGGACTTCAGCAGGCAGGAGGCCCAGCGCCTCATCCCGCGCACCAACCCCTTCCTGCGGGACTTCTTCGCCCAAATCTCCGGCATCCAGATGGACGACGAGCCGTACGCGGGCTTCGTGGACGACCTGGCGGCGCTGCTGGCCCACACCGACATGAACGCGGTGCTGGCCGACTTCGGCAGGCGCACCCGCCAGGAGGACCCCGTCGTCCACTTCTACGAGACGTTCCTGGCCGCCTACGACCCCAAGCTGCGCGAGAGCCGCGGCGTGTACTACACCCCCGAACCCGTGGTCTCATACCTCGTGCGGTCGGTGGACCACCTGCTGCGCACCCGCTTCGGCTGCCGCGAGGGGCTGGCCGATACCTCGATGGTGACGGTCGCCAACACGGACCCCACCCTGAAGGTGAAGGGCACCAACCAGACCCGCAAGACCACGCAGAGCCACCGCGTGCTGGTGCTCGACCCCGCCACCGGCACGGGCACGTTCCTGTACGCTATCGTAGACCACATTCGCTCGCAGTTCATGGCCCGCAACGACGCGGGTATGTGGTCGGACTACGTTAAGCAGCACCTTCTCCCCCGCCTGTTCGGGTTTGAGTTGCTCATGGCCCCGTACGCGGTGGCGCACTTCAAGCTGGGTCTGCAACTCGCCGGGCGCGACCTCCCCGAAGACCAGCGGGAGGCGTGGGCCTACGACTTCGCCAGCGACGAGCGGCTGGGGGTATACCTCACCAACACCCTGGAGGAGGCCCACGAGCACACCGGCCTGCCCCTCTTTACGCAGTGGGTATCTGATGAGAACAACGCCGCTAATCTGGTGAAGCGGGAGTTGCCGATTATGGTGGTGATAGGCAACCCTCCATATTCAGGGCATTCGGCAAACACAGGGCAGTGGATAATCAATTTGCTTAAAGGACGAGACACACAAGACGGTAGTTCCACGCGTAGCTACTTTGAGGTAGATGGACAACCTCTAAAGGAGGTTCAACTTAAATGGCTCCATGATGACTACGTAAAGTTCTTCCGGTTCGCTCAATGGCGCGTAGAGAAGAGCGGCGCGGGCATTATTGCTTTTATTAGTAACAGCGGCTATCTAGACAACCCTACTTTCCGTGGTATGCGTCAGGCGCTTAGGGAGACATTTACCGATATCTACATCCTGGATTTGCACGGCAGCAGCAAGAAGAGTGAGACTGCACCAGACGGATCAACTGACGAGAACGTGTTCGATATTCAGCAGGGTGTGTGCTTGGGCATCTTTATCAAAGAACCAGGCAAACCTCTACCCGCACAGGTACATCACGCACACTTGTGGGGCGTGCGCGAGAGTAAGAACAAGGAGAGTGGCAAGTATCCATGGCTGCTCAATCATGATGTCACCAACACAGATTGGAGTGACCTATCTCCACAATCCCCTTCCTATTTGTTTGTCCCGCAAGATTTCAATGTTCTGGGAGAGTACCAGCAGGGATGGCCCTTGAGGGAAATCTTCTTGAGCAGTTCTGTGGGGATTGTTACTGCACGAGACAAACTCACCATCCGGTGGACTGATCGGGAAATACTACAAATTGTGCAAGAGTTTGTATCATTGCCCGTTGAAGAGGCTCGCGATAAATATAGCCTAGGGAAAGATGCTCGCGACTGGAAAGTCGAATATGCACAGAGAGATTTGCGCAATGTTTCTGTTGATGCCAATCATGTTGTTCCAGTTCTGTATCGTCCGTTTGACTGGCGCTTCACGTTTTATACTGGTCAATCGCGCGGGTTCATAGGTCAACCGCAACAAGGGACTATGGGTCACATGTTAAAAGGAGAAAATTTAGGCATACTTTGGACACGACCAATGAGCCCGACTTACGAGTTCTCTGTTACTTCGACGCGCACAATCATCGACCAATGCGCAGTGGGTAATAAGTCTGCCGGGGCAGGCATATCCTACCTTGGCCCTTTGTACTTGTATCCTGGTAGTAGAGACAGGACGCTCTTTGATAACGAGGAAACTAGCAAAGCCCCAGGAGGCCGCCGCCCCAACCTCAACCCCGCCTTCATCGCTGACGTGGAGCAATGCCTGGGCATGACCTTCAGCCCCGACGGCAAAGGCGACCTGCAAACAACCTTCGGCCCCGAGGACGTGTTCCACTACATGTACGCCGTCTTCCACTCGCCCACCTATCGCAGCCGCTACGCCGAGTTCCTCAAAATCGACTTCCCGCGCCTGCCCCTCACCTCCGACCCCGGCCTGTTCCGCGACCTGGCTGGCCTGGGCGAGCAGTTGGTGGGCCTGCACCTCATGGAGCGGCAAGCGCCCAACATCGCGTCCTACCCCGTGCGGGGCGACAACATCGTGCAGGCCGTACGCTACACCGCCCCAGGCCAGGCGGGAGAGAAGGGGCGCGTCTGGATCAACAAGACGCAGCACTTCGAGGGAGTGCCGCCCGAAGTCTGGGAGTTCCACATCGGCGGCTACCAGGTGGCCGAGAAGTGGCTGAAGGACCGCAAAGGCCGCCAGCTAAGCTACGACGACCTCAACCACTACCGGGGCGTGGTCGCGGCCCTGGCCGAAACCATCCTACTCATGGCCGAGATCGACAACGCCATCCCCGGCTTCCCAATCGAATAATTACCAGACTCTATCTCAAAGCTGACAGCATGGAATATGAGCACATGGCCCCACCCTGTCATTT
>JALZHI010000186.1 GCA_030913985.1 Chloroflexota bacterium
ACGGTGTCTCGGTGCCTTCCCCTTTGCCGAGGTGGCCTCTCTACGTCCTGGAGGCGTACCGGGCGGGGTCGGCTTACGTGGCGGACGCCTGGCGTGAGGCCCTGCCGGGTGCGGTGGCGGTGGAGATAGCCATGTCCGCCGCCGACCTGCTGGACGAACTGGCGGACGAGGACCCCAGCCCCGTGGTCGAGCGTTACGGCCCCGGCCAGGCCCTCAACACCGGCAACCTGATGCTGGTAATGTCGCAGCAAGTCTTGCTCAAAGCGACGCAGGGTGGCAACGACCGCTATCTCGTGGCCCTCGCCGCGCTACAGGAGATGCTGGTGGAGGCAGCCGTGGGCCAGCACCTCGACATGCTCTACGACAGCATGCCCGCCGACGAAGTTACCCTGGAGATGAGCGCAGACGTAACGGCCAAGAAGGCGGGCGCTCTCATAGCGGGGGCCTGGCGGGTCGGTGCGGTGCTATCGGGCGCGGAAGGGGCGGTGGTGGACCTGTTGACCAGGCTGGGCCGCGAGATAGGCGGCTTCGCGCAGCTATCGAACGACTTGGAGGCCGTGCTGCCTCTTGATATAAGTGCAGACGAGGCGACTCTGATGGAGGAAGGCGGGCCGCCCGGACCGAAGACCGACCTGCGCCTGCGCAAGCGCACCCTGCCGGTAGTGTTCACCCTCCGCGACGAAGGGGAAGCGCCGAACCCTCTTCACCGGGCCTTCAGCGACCCCACATACGCCGAGAGCATGGACGAAGCTATCCTGCGCCGGACGATAGTCGATGCCGGGGGGGTGCAGTTCGCCCAGTTGGTGATGGAGGTCCACGCGCAGACGATTGTGCAACTGTTGAGCGAGCTTGAGGCGTTTAGGCCGGGTGCTACCGAGACGCTGGCGTACCTGCTGCCGCTGCGTATGGAGCAGGGTGCTGGTGGGGTAGACTGATTGCTGCTTGGTTGCGATCTAATTATGCAGGGGCCGTGCGTGACGCCTTGTGCTTTAGCGTGAGGCGTCACCTCCCGCACCGGTCCTCGCAGCTTATTGCTTCACGCCCGGCACGAGCACAGAGGGTACGGTCCCACCACCCACGACCATACCCTCTGTGTTCCTCCTTGTGGGGCGGCCGCTAGCTCGCGGCCCCTCCCGAAAGACTCGTCTTAGCTTGTGGCTCGGCGGTAGGCACCCTGCTTCCCCGGAACATCCAGGCAGAGATGACGCCCGCCAATATCACTATGATGCCGCCTACAACGAACACGTTGCGCACCCCTATCAGTTCTCCCAGAGCACCCGCGAAGGCCATCGAGACCAGGCTGGCAGTCGATATGAGGGTGTTGAGCGCAGCCCCCACTCGGCCAAGCACCTGGGGTGGGGCGCTAGTCTGCATAAGGGTGGAGATGGATGCCTGCATCGGGGTCATCATCAGACCAACTACGAACAGTATCGGGAAGAGATGCCAGATGCTCGATATGAAGGCTAGCCCAATAGTCATCAGGCCCATTACCGACAGTGCTCCGCTCAGTATGTTGGTGGGCTTCAGGCGGGCCGCCAGGACCGTTATCAGGCTGCCACTCAATATCATGGCGGCAGTCTGCGCTACCTCCACCGCGCCGAACCAGGTGACCGGCACCTTCAGGTCGTTCACGATGAGCGGGATGATGAGCACGTTCACGGCACCTATGCCGAGCATCGTCATCATGGTGGCTACCATCGTGCCGGAGAGGGCAGGGGTGTGCAAGATGAGGCCAATGCCCTCCCGTAGCTGCTTGAACACTACTGCCACGTTACCGGGTTCCGCCCTGTGCTCGTTGGCGGCCGCCGGGACAACTATCAAGCTGATCATGAAAAGCGACACGAAGAAGGTCAGCGCGTCAATGACGAAGGGTACCCAGTAGTTGCCCGACAGCCCCACAATCACGCCCGCTGCTGCCGTGCCCAGCAGGTTGAACAGGATGCGGCTGGTCTGCGACAGTGAGTTGGCGGCCATGAGCGTATCACGCCCCACGATGGAGGGCATCAGGGCGCTACGGGCCGGGGTGAACAGGGTGCCCACCGAGGCTTGCAGGAAGGCTATCAGGTAGAGCAGCCAGAGCGTGTCCACCGAGCCTACCAGTATGAAGCCGAGCACCAACACACCTCTTATCGCGTCGGAGGCGATCATCACCCGCCTGCGGTCCCAGCGGTCTACGAAGACGCCAGCCAACAGACCGAAGGTGATGTGGGGTATCGCCAGCATGATGAGCATGGTGGCAATCGCGGCTGCCGAGCCGGTAAGCTGGTTCACCAGAATAAGCAGAGTCAGGTTGGTCAGGCTATCGCCGAAGTCGGATATGCTCTGGCCGGTCCACAGGTTACGAAAGTTACGGTTCTTCAATAGGTCGCCGATGCCGGGTTTCTTAGTTTGTGCAGTGCTTGTTTCTTGTGTGCTTGTTTCGTTCATTGTCTTGGTCTCCTTGGTGTCTATGCTACTGGCCTATGTGCGGCCCCGCCCGTGCCGCTGTTAGTACCCGAGGTGTAAAAGGGTGCGTCTATCCTGGCCCTGGTGAAACACTTTCACCGGGCATCAAAGGTTTGGTTTTCTCAGTAAGTCGGGGCTAAGACGTGCAGTAGAGCGGGTTAGCTTGGGGCATTGGCCTCGTTGTCGCCTTGCTTCTTGCGCTTCTTGACGGGCAACTTGTGCGTGGTCGGGAACATTACCACCATCAGTCCATGCGCCTGGGCGTCGGGGCTATCCACATCACAAGAGTCGAACTCTTTGATGACGTCGTTCATCTTCTTGTAGAGTTCTTCGACCTTGTCCTCAGGCACCTGAGCTAGAGAGCGCACCAGCACAAGCTGCTTCGGTTCGTGGCCCGAGTCGGGGTCGGACACCTTGCTTATATCTACAAGCCCGGCTTCCACGCTCTTGTTCAGGTCCACCCGCACGCTGTCGAACATGGTCTGCAGGAGGCTATTGACCTCGTCGCTGATGCCCTTGCCGCCGGGGGCCGCGAACAGCGTCTTGTCGATGCTGATGCTGTGGGCGGTTACCCAGTACTGCTTCTCGATGATGCCGGAAACCACCCGCGTGCTGACCATCCGTACCAGGCCATGCTCCTCCAAAGTGTTGATGTGGTAGTAGAGCTTGGTCTGGGGGATCTTCAGTTCGGCGGCGAGTTGCTTGACTGTGACCGGCTGTTCAAGCATCTGCTCCAGGATTTGCAGCCTGAGCGGGTCGGAGAGCACCTTCACCGTCTCAAGGTTGGTGATGGTGAGCGTGTCGGCGGGCTGGAACTCCCCGGCAGTCGTTTGAACCTGGTCAGACATTCTATCTCCGTGCATCATTCAAAATTATTTGAATGAATAATAAAGCATGAATGACATCTTGTCAATAGGTTGGGCCGAAATTGTTCGACCAATATCAATGAGGTAGTTCAAGCAAAATCATGTCGGTTGATAGTGGGCGCGCGTTGTTTGTCTAAGCTCTCATTTAGTATGCTATCCTAAGGGGACAGATGAGTACTTACAAAAGAAAGCCCGAAATTAAGCCTTCGGTTATCGAGTTCCTGCTGAGCAAATGCTAGGCGGCTACAGCGATACCCTGTTCGTGCAAGGAGAAAGCACTTGGCTAGCGAGGCACCAGGCGGACGAAGACCCCTCCGCAAGGTGGTAGTGGTCTTCAAGACCCACTTCGACCTGGGCTTTACCGGCCTGCCCCACGAAGTGATGCAGCAGTACACCGGGCCGATGTTCGCGGCGGTGCGGGCGGTGATGCTCGCCACTGAGCGCGAGCCCGAGCACCTGCGCTATAACTGGACCCTGCCCGCCTGGCCCCTCAAGTTCCTCCTGCACGACCCTTCCGTGCCCGCCGACACCCGGCGGCAGGCCCGCGAACTGGTGGAGCAGGGGCGGCTCAACTGGCACGCCTGGCCCTTCACCACCCACACCGCTTTTTGTGGCCTGGAGGAGCTTGTGCGTGGCCTGCATATCTCCCGCAGTCTGTCGGAGGAGTTTGGCCCGTGGCCTACCGGGGCCAAGCAGACAGACGTGCCCGGCCACACCTGGGCCTTGCCCTCGCTGCTGCACGGCGCGGGCGTCAGGTTCCTCCACCTGGGGGCCAACTCCGGCAGCCACCCGCCCCACGTGCCGCGCCTCTTCTGGTGGGAGGGGCCGGACGGCGCGCGGCTGCTTACTTACTACTCGCCCGGCGGTTACGGCACCCCGCCCCTGCCCCCCGAGGACTGGCCCTTCGACACCTGGCTCGCTGTTCAGCAAACGGTGGACAACCACGGCCCGCAATCGCCCGAAGACCTGTTGCGGCTGCGGCGCACAGTAGAGCAGGGCGCAGCCGGGGCGGAGCTTGTCTTTGGTGAGTTAGGCGACTTCTATGAGTCGCTGCTCTCCCAGCCGGAGCAACTGGCTGGCCTGCCTGTGGTGCCCTACGACCTGGCCGACACCTGGATACACGGAGTGGGCACCATGCCGCGTGAGGTGGCGAAGGCCAGGGAGTTGCGGCGAAAGCTGGTGGCTCTTGAGCAGGCTGTGGTAGAGCATGAGTGGCCTCTCGACGGTGCCGAACCTGGTGACTTTGCCCTGGCTCGTAAGATCGCGCCCCTCACAGATGCCGCTTACGAGCAGTTGCTGCTCTTTGGTGAGCACACCTGGGGCCTCGACGTGAAGAGCACCATCAAGCGAGCGTACGGCATAGATTTCGAGCGGGCGCGCTCTACAGAGCCGTACCGGAGGCTGGAAGGGTCGTGGGCCGCCAAAGCAGCTTACGTGCGCCGCGCCGAGGAACTCTATCTGCAAGCCCTTAGCGCCGCGCGTGAGCTGGCACCTGGCATAGCTATCGAAGAAGAGCCGTTGAACTACCGCGAGCGCAATCCCCCGTCAGACGATGAGCGAGATTATGTAATCGAGACGAGCCAGTTCCGCGTAGAGGTGGACCCGGCGGCCGGGGGTATCGTGTCGCTGGTCGATAGGAGCACCGGGCGCGATTGGGTGGACCGCGCAAGCACTGAGCCTTTCGGTGGGTACCGCTACGATCTCTATTCCGCCGCGGACATCGGTGAGTTCATGCGCGCTTACGGACTCTATTTCCAGGACTGGTTCGTGCAGGACTTCGGCAAAGCGGGCTACCCGGAAGACCTGCCCCATGTGACCGCTTACGCCCGCAACTTCTCACTTTCAAAGGTCCGCGCCGGGGGCAAGCAGTCGATTCTCATGGCGAATGGGCGATTGGCCGCGATTGACCGTAGCGGGATACCCTTACCCGCGCAGTGGGTGTCGATCAAGATAACGGCGGACGAGCACTCTCCCTACATCGACCTGGAATACAGCGTCACCGGCAAGCAGGCCACCCCGCTGGCCGAGAGCGCCGTTGTACCCTTCCCCCTCAACCTGCCCAAACCGACCTTCAGGCTGGGCCAGGTCGGGTCGGTGATAGACCCGGCTCGTGAGATTAGCGAGGGGGCGAACCGCCACCTCTGGTGTGTGGACGATTGGCTAGACGCTTCCGACGACCGGGTTGGCCTGGCGATTCTGCCGGTGGACATGCCTCTCGTATCCATAGGCGACCCCGGCATCTACAGGTTCGACCCGCATCACGCGCCCTCTGAGCCGCTCGTCTACGCCCACTTGTCCAACACGCAATGGGGCACGAACTTCCCACAGTGGTTGGAAGGCAACTTCACCTGGCGGGTGCGGCTGTCACCTCACGCAGGCGACTGGCGACTCGGCCTGCACTGGCGGACTTCGCGAGGCTCAAGCTCAATGTACAGCATCGCTATGCAAAGAGCACGAGGTCTGGCTGTAGAGTCTGTCGAGTTCAAGGAGGCCCCAATCCAACCCAGCTCCCGCCTGACGCTGTTGAGCATGAGGCCCCGGCATGATGGCCCGGGGCTGATAGTCCGCTACGCCGAACCACTGGGAACACCTCGCACTACAACTTTCGGGTTTCTCGGACCTGTCTCAGCGGTGTGGCGCTACGACCTGATGGAGCGCCCGGTGGAGCGATTGGAGTTGCAGAGGCAGCCGGACCGCACCCGTGTGGAGATGTTCCTTGCGCCCCACGCGATTGTAACGTTGCTTGTAGAATTTGGCGGCGAGCAGTAAGCCCTGGTGAGCGTCCCAGTGGAGTTGTCAGCATGAAAGTAATCCTCATGGCCGCCGTCACGATAGACGGCAAGATCGCACGGCACGAGCACCACTTCGTGGACTGGTCCTCGAAGGAGGACAAGAAGCTCTTCATGCAGACCTCCAAGCGCGCGGGCGTGGTCATCCTGGGCAATAATACGTACGAGACCTTCTCCTCGGCATTGCCCGGCAGGCTGCACATCGTGCTCACCACCAACGTCAAGGACAAGCAGCAGAGGCCCGGCGAGATAGAGTTCACCGACCACACCCCCTCCGAGATCGTAGCCAACCTGGAGGCGCGGGGCTACACGGAAGCGGTGCTCACCGGCGGCGCGCAGGTAAACGCCCTCTTCCTGGCCGCCAACCTGGTGGACGAAATCTGGCTCACCGTGGAGCCATACATCTTCGGGCTGGGCATAGATCTATTCCGGGGGGTGCCCTTCGACCGCCGCGCCACGTTGCTGGAAGTGCGGCAGCTAAACGAGGGAGGGTCGGTGCTGCTCCGGTACGGCCTGGGCACAGACACCACTAGCGAATGCTAAATTAAGTAGCTACCCTTGCGTGAAGAACTGGCTGAGTGTGTACGCCAGACGCTCGAGGGGCACCTTCTCGAACTGGTGAGGGGTAGCGGGCAGCACCTCCAACTCGCCGCGCGGCAAGGCCTTGTATATGTCGAGGCTTTCAGCCAGGGTCACCGTCGCATCGCGGTCGCCTATCATTACGCGGACACGCTGCTCGATACTGCCTACGTCATCGGGGCTGAGGCCGCCGGTCCGTCCCAGCGACCGCAGCAGTTCGCGGGTGTTACCCAGCACCTGCTCCCACCCAGCGGCGGTGTGCCTTTCGGCCAGCGTCGTCGCGAAGCGGGGCACCTTGGCGGCTATCTTCTGAGGGTCGAGCAACGCCATTTCGCGCTCCGCTATGTCCGCATCCCAGTAGAACTTCGTACCAAGTGTGGCTATGCTTTCCACGACATGTGGGTGCGAGCGTGCTAGGAGGCAGGCCACGTACCCACCCATGCTGTAACCAAAGATGTGGGCGCGCTCAATCGAATGTTGCTCCAGGTAATCGAGCACGTTCTCCGCGAAATGCTCCATGCTGAACGGTCTCGAACGTAGCGGGGCTGACCCGTGCCCCTCGAAATCGAGCAGGTGCAGGTCGAAGGTCGGGTTGAGCAGGGGCACGAGGGGCGCGAATTGGCCGCTCGCGCCAATTGCCCCGTGCAGAAGGAGCAAGGTTGGTTTGTTCATATTGGTACTCGGCAGGTCAGGTATTGTGAAGGACAGAGGGTCTTGTGCTTGCGATAGTGTAATCCGAACCAGGCCAGGATTCAACCGTGGCATGGCGGAGAGGCCGGGTAGCCATATCCTGCCTGGTGTGCTTCTTGCTCCCATGCTGATACCCACCGTAGAGCCTGCCGGTATCTTCCAGGTGGGCGCTTGAAGGAGTCGTCGCATGAAGGTACTGACGTACAACATACTCGAAGGGGCTAACCTGCGCTTCGGGGACCGCACCGAGTTGGTCTTCGACATCATCGAGCGCGCCGGTGCCGATATTGTAGGTTTGTGCGAGTGCAC
>JALZHI010000240.1 GCA_030913985.1 Chloroflexota bacterium
AAAGCCAGTCAGACCTTGGCGGCAAAAGGAGTCAAGATCGCCTTGGTAGACACCCCATACGATTGGGTGAACCATCCAGAGATCGGTGCTACTGGGGTAGAGGAGTATCACAATCCCAGGTACCACAGGTCCCATCACTACTATGGCGGCCAAGTCCCGCCGGTACCGAAGGACCAGTTTCCCGACGAAACTAGGGTACATATGGGTAAGGTATATCCATATAAGCAGTGGCACACTTGGACTTCAACGCATGCGGCCGAGGAGACACGGCAATTCATGGAGAAGTACTGGGACTGAGCCACTTCCAGCTGAGGGTCTAGCTTTATTACTATGATGTACTTCGCGTATGCACAAACTGCATACGCGAAGTACATGCATGGCACAACTTTTCGTTGTATGATCAAAACAGGATCCAAGCCATGCGGCACAAGGAGGAGGTTGTATGAATTCTGATCATACCAGTGTCGCGATAATCCTCATACTGGTTGCTGTCATCATAGGGGGACACTTGCTTGCTACTTCCGTTATATGGAGGCGCTTTTCCACGCGAGTTTCCTTGCTGCTTATGCTATTCCTGGCAATATTCACCGCACTTGTTTGGAATTACCCTGGTAACATAGTCTGCTATTTTATGGCTAGTGATGTAAGCGCGACCGGCACGCTCCGATCTGAGGTCTGCAGATCAACATTCATTCTAGCCTATAGAGTGTGCGAGATCTTCCCAGAAGTAGCATGTGGAAACAGCCTGCTTCTTCTGGTTATTCTCATTACAACACCTATCTTTTTTCTACTCAGCCTGTCAATGGTTCTATTTCTGAGAAAGACGAAAGAATCTAGTGAGTAGTGGGAATGCTTCGCGGAGCTGCCTTAAAGTAAGCGCATTTTTCATCCAGACGCCATGACTGCTGAGGTTCTCCGTTCTACAATGTGGCTAATACGGTGGAACCATGCCACACGCTCGATGTCCTTCGAGTTTGTCTCCCATTGATGCCGCCAGTTGACCTGTTCCCCATTTCCGTCAGTAACCGGCAGCATGTCGAAGGTTCTGTTTGGAGGCTCCCCAGAGCGGCCTCAGCGGGTATTGACACGTAGCTGGATTTTCCTTTGGATTGACTCAGTATACATAGTAACTCAGTAGAAAGCTCCGTCAACTGTGGTCCGCGCTCTGGAGTCTAGCTGGCGAACCAGCATATAGAGCAATACCGGTTGAGCGCTCCTGGCTATCGGTAGAACTTGCCGCACCTACTCTCAGTACCGGACAAGCCCACATGGCACACAGGAAAGCCCTCCTGGTACAGCCCCAGCCTGGCTCTACTTACCAATGTAAGACTACCATGTGTATAACCGTCTTATACCTATTGACAACAGATATTTCCCGTGTATAATCTAGCTACACGGCCCGTGCTCTCTGCACAGGCGGTCTACGGTTACCGGTTGCGATACACGTCGCTATCCAGGTAGCCGGACCCCGCTTGTTCATCCTCCTTCCTCCTTCCAGGCAGAGGCCTCGTTGTATAGTCCAGCCTCGCTGCAGCCCTCCTCTCTTATACATGGCTGGTACACCGGCTCGTCGTGGAGTCTATGTACAACCATAGGAGGTTATTATGCAGCGTCTGAAGTCTCGATTGGCCCCTCTAACGGTATTCACCCTCGTTTTCACCTTGCTGCTGGCGGCGTGCGGCCCTACAGGGCAACAAGGTTCAACGCCTACCTCAGTGCCTACTGCTGTAACCGAGCAGCCCACTGCCACCACCGCTATGGAGGAGCCGACCGCCACAACGGGCGCTGAGGGACCTACCGCCACGGCGGCGGGCACCTCGGGCGAGACCTCCAGCGATTCGGGCACGCTAACCGTGCTCGACTGGGCGGGCTATGATGCCCCCGACTTCTGGACCGACTTCCAGACCTCGCACCCCAATGTCACCGTCAACTTTGAGATCGGCGCATCTGATGCTGACATTTACAGCAAGATGAAAGCCGGCAACCAGTCGGATGTGTTTCACCCCTACACAGGCTGGCTCCAGTTCTTTGTTGACGACGGGCTGGTCGAGGAGATAGACACCTCCAAGCTGACCAACTGGGACAAGGTGCCCGACTCGTTCAAAGAGATCGGCCAGATAGACGGCAAGCAGTACTTCGTGCCGTGGGACTGGGGTTTCACCTCCATCCTTTACCGGACCGACAAGATACCCGAGGGCGTCGACTCCTGGAGCGCTCTGCTCGATCCCAAGTACAAGGGGCACATCTCGATGTGGGACGAGGGGCCTGGTGCGGTGGCGGTCTCGTCGTACATCCATGGCTGGGACCAGACGAAGCTCACGGACGAGCAGCTTGCACAGGCAAAGGCGGAGTGGACCGCGCAGCGCGACCTCAACCTCTTCTACTGGACCGGCGAGCCGGAGCTTGTTGACGCTATGGCGAAGGGCGACGTGTGGCTTGCCTACGCCTGGCAGGGCGCTTACGCTCAACTGCTGTCCCAGGGAGTGCCCGTCGCCTACGCCGATCCCAAAGAGGGGCGCAACTCCTGGGTGGGGGTCTACGGCATCCGCAAGGGGACCGAGAACCTAGATTTAGCGCACAAGTTCCTCGACGCAAAGCTCGCTGAGGCCACCGGTAATAACGTGGTCAACCTGTTCTATTACGGGCACGTAAACGAGGACGTTATGCAGGGCATCACCGACGAGACGCTGAAGAAAACCTTTTCGTTAGATGATCCCGACGTGCTGGAGAAGACCAACTTCACCCCCAACCTCACCGCCGAGCAGCGCGATGCGTGGACGGCGATGTGGGCGGAGATGAAAGCCGCTCCGTAATCTTGTGCAGCCGG
>JALZHI010000187.1 GCA_030913985.1 Chloroflexota bacterium
CCAACTCTACCCTAACCCTACCGTCACACAACACTATGCTAGATAGGCGTGCCACCTTTTGGGCCATGTACATCCCGCCATTGCTATGGCTGGGGGCGTTCTTCCTTGTGCCCCTGCTGCTCATGGCTGCTTTCAGCTTTCGCCCCAATATGCAGGGCAACCTGATGCAGCCGTGGGAACCGAGCCTGCGGCACTACGAGAACTTGTTCAGCGGAGGAAGCTACTGGGGGCTGCTGTGGACCTCCGTGTTCATGGCCCTCATCGTGGCGGTGTCTGCCACTGTGCTCGCTTACCCGGTGGCTTACTTCCTTGCGATGCGCGCCGGGCGCAAAGCGGGCATATACCTGGTGCTTTTGCTCGTGCCATTTTGGACCAGCTACCTGCTGCGCGTCATGGCGTGGAAGATCATGCTCGGCTCGGATGGGGTGATCAACTCCTTCCTTTCATACGTGGGGCTGGTGGACGCGCCGCTTACTTTTCTCCTTTATAACCGCTTCTCAGTAGTGCTTACCCTCATCTACGTCTGGATACCGTTTGTGGCCCTGCCTATCCTTGCCGCGCTGCAACGTATCGACGGCTCGCTCCTGGAGGCAGCCTCCGACCTGGGGGCCAGCCCTGCGGCCCGCTTCTGGAGAGTGACGCTGCCGCTCAGCGCGCCCGGGGCCATCGCGGGGTTCTTTATGGTCTTTATACCGACCGTCGGGGAGTACGTGACCCCTCTGCTCGTGGGGGGCAGCCGGGGCAGCATGTACGGCAATATCATCCAGGACTTCTTCACAAAGGCGGCTAACTGGCCCCTGGGGTCGGCCCTCTCGATGGTGATGCTGGTCGGTACGCTGTTGCTCGTGGGCCTCGCGGTCCGCCTGGTGGACGTGAGGAGGCTGGTGCAATGATAGCCCGGCGTACGCCCTCCCTGTTGAACATATACTTCGTCGGGTTGCTGGCGCTCCTCTACCTGCCTATAGGTATACTCTTCCTTTTCTCGCTCAACGGCAACACCTCGCTGTCGTTCCCGTTGCAGGGGCTGACGTTCCAGTGGTACGAGCGCTTGTTCGACTCGCCGGAGGTCCTCAGGTCGGCGCGCAACAGTTTCATCGTGGCCGCGGGCAGCAGCCTGGTCGCGACGGCGCTGGGCACGATGGTGGCTATCCTTATGTCGCGCTACGAGTTCCGCTCGAAGCAGGTGCTGGTGGCGCTGGCCGTTTTGCCCCTGATCGTGCCTTTCGTGGTGCTTGGCGTGGCGCTCCTTCTCCTCTTCTCCGTGCTCGACATCAATCGCTCGCTCTGGACCGTGGGGATCGCGCACACCGTGGTCTCGCTCCCCTACACGCTGCTGATAATCTCGGCGCGCCTGGCGGGGTTCGACCGCCACCTCGAAGAGGCCGCCATGGACCTGGGGGCGAGCTACCCTACCACGCTGCGGCGCGTGGTGCTCCCTATAATCGCCCCTGCCATGGTGTCGGCGTGGCTCGTAGCCTTTACGGTGTCGTTCGACGAGTTCGCGCTGGCGCTCTTCCTGTCGGGCACCGAGCCGACCTTCCCGGTCTACCTTTTCAGCCAGCTTCGTTTCGCCAACCGCCTCCCCATCATGATAGCCCTTGCCGTGCTGATGATGGTGGGCACCCTGGCGCTTGTACTCATGGCCGAGCGCCTGCGCCGGACCGAAAAGGTGTAAAGGACGATAAGGACACAAGGACGATGATGAACGGCTCGCTCTCCATATTGTCGTGGCCCGACTACATAGACCCTCAAACCCTCCATCGTTTCGAGGAGGAGTTCAACGTCCGGGTCGCCCTCGAAGAGGTACCGAGCGCCGTGGAAATGGGCGAGAGGATGCGCATGCCCGGCGTGCGCGTAGACGTGCTCTGCCCGCCCGACTACCTGGTGCGAGAGCTTGCGGAGCTAGGGCTGCTGCTGGCCCTGGACCACTCGAAGCTTGCCAATATGGAGCAGCTTGAGGAGCGCTTCAGGCACGGCCGCCCGCACGACCCTGAGAGCAGGGTGAGCGTGGTTAAGGACTGGGGCACCACAGGCTTTATGTACCGCACCGACTGTGTGAAGGAGACGCCCGGCTCGTGGACTGACTTCTGGAGCCTGGCCGAGCGTTACTCGGGCAAGGTGACGGTGCTCGACTCGCCGGGCGAGGTGATAGGGGCCGCGCTCAAGATGCGGGGCCGCTCCTACAACGCCGCGGACGAGGAGGCCCTGGAGGAAGCCCGGCGGGACCTGCTGCGCCTGCGCGAGCACCTGCTGGCTTTCGAGACCGACTACCGCCCTCTCATATCCTCGGAGCGGGCGTGGCTGGCGCTCGGCTGGAACGGCGACGCGGCCGCGCTCCAGGCTGAAGGCGTGCCCGTGCGCTACGTGGTGCCGTCCGAAGGCTCCCAAATCTGGGAGGACGACTGGGCTATCGCGGCCAGCGCCACCAACCCGGAGCTGGCGCACGCTTTCCTCAACTTCGTGATGCGCCCCGATGTGGCCGCCGGAGAGGCGCGCTACACCCGGTACGCCACGGGCAACCGTGGAGCCATATTGCTGCTCGACGAGGAGATGCGGGCCGATCCCGCGATCTACCCGCCCGAAGAAGTGTTGCACAAATTAGAACCGGGCATGCCCCTGGACGCGTATGCCGCAGCCCGGCGCGAGAACTTGTGGAAGGAGGTGAAGAGCTTATAAGACTGCGGTTGAACAGTTCAATTCTCTATAAGGCAAAGGTGCCTTTCGGAATTTTGTATGCACATGATTGGAGGGTTTTCACATGAATAAGCGTCTTGCTCGCGTCATAGCTCTTGCCGTACTCACCGTGCCGTTGGGTCTTTTATCGTTTACAGCCAGCGCCGCGCCATCGAAGACCGCCGGACTATACCCCGACTTGCAGACCGTAGTGCCGACGCACCTCGGCATCCAGAACCAGCAACAGCGCACCATCCTGCGTTTCTCCAACGGCATCGCCAATACAGGCCTTGGCCCCTGGCGCATGCGGCCCGACTTCCAGCCCACTGTCACCAACGGCGTGCAGGAGATCCTCGACGCTGACGGCAACATCGCGCACGAGCAGATCGTCAGCACCTACGAGTTCCACCCGGCTCACAACCACTGGCACATCGGCGACGTAGCCCTCTTTGAGATCAGGGAAGGCAGCCCCACGGGTCCCGTAGTCGGTGGGAACTCTATCAAGGTTACCTTCTGTCTGATCGACTGGTACAAGCTGGACGACAATTCGCCCACGACTGAGCGCACCTACTTTGACTGCTACACCAGCTACCAGGGCATCTCGGTCGGCTGGGTGGACCAGTACCACCAGTCCACAGAGGGGCAGCAGCTCGACCTGACAGGCGTCGCGCCGGGGCACTACTACCTCGTAAGCACGTCCAACCCCGAGGGTATCTTCCTCGAGTCGGACTATACGAACAACACCGCCTGGACCAGCTTCAACTTGAACTACGACAGCAAAGGCAACGCCAAGATCGTCATCACGGGCCACTCGCCATGTGTGGGCGCGGGCATGTGCGGAGAGCGCTCCACCAACCGCTAGCTTGCCATGCAACGCTAACAAAAATGGGGCCAGACATCTGCCTGGCCCCATTTTCACGCCTGTAACTCTCTTAGACCGGCACCGTCTCGGTAACGGTTGTAACAATGTCGCGCCTCTCAAGCTCCTTGAAGAACGGGACAGCGGGCACCGCGATCTCCGGGGCCAGCGCGCCCTTAGCTTCTATCGTGCCGCCCGCCAGCCACTGCGCCACGATTGAGGGGGCTACCCCCGTTACGAGGTTGCCGCCGCTCACCTTCCACTCCGGCTTCGCCCAGGACTCAACGTCTACGCGCACCGTCACGTCCTGGCCGTCACGCGTGCCCCTGACCTCCACGGCCATATCCTTGTAGCCCGCAGGCTCCTTGGCGGGCGCGGGCGGGCGCTTGTTGAGCACGGCCAGCAAGGCGTCACGGGGAGATACATGCCCGCCCTTCATGTCTATCGGTTCGCTCGATGCGAAGCCCAACTCGCACAGGAAGGCGATCTTACGCAACATCCCTTCGGGATAGCCGAAGAAGTTGATCTTGAAGAAGACCTCTTTTACTCCCTTGCCCGCGAAAGAAATGGGGAGTGTAGCGACCTCGGAGTGGAGAGAATGGTGGTTGGCGACGTAGCCCAGTGGTTCGCGGTAGGGGTAATGTTCAAGCTCGCTAAGAGGGGTGAGTTCCTGCCATTCGCCGCCCCTGAAGACCATCGGGTTCTTGCTTACCTCGTCGAGGATCGTCTGGATGGAGTAGCCCCAGGTCAGCGGGTCGTCGGTGGCGATGTGCGGGTTGTGTATGCCGTCGTAGATGCGGATGTACTCGACGGTGTCGAGGCGGTCGCAGGCCACCCGCGCCTGGAGGTTGGTCACGCCAGGCGCGCTCCCCATGCCGAGCACGGCAGTGATGCCCGCCTCGCGAAAAGCGGCGTCGAGTTCCATCTGCTTGCGGGTGGTGTGGAACAGGCCGCCGAGGTCGAGATAGTGGGTGCGGGCGGCAAGGCAGGCGCGCATGATGGGCATGTTGAAGTAGTAGACGCTGGCGTTGAGGCACGCCCCCACTCCCCGCAGCACCTCGGCCAGGGCCGCTTCGTCGGTGGCGTCAACCCCGACGACTTTCAGCTTGGGGCTGCCTATCATCGAGGCGATTTCATTCGCCTGCTGAGTGTTCAGGTCGGCAATCAGCACCTCGTCCACGCCGGGCGACTGCGCAAGATCGCGCAAAGCTATCCGGCCCATGAGGCCCGCGCCACCTACAACCGCTATACGCATACCTTTACCCTACCTCCTCATTGAGATTGGTCCCACGTTCCTATCCCGAAGCCATGCTACCGCACCCCTGAAGGCTGTGCGGGCCGCGACACCCCTTATTCCCTTATTCGCTGAGGACCAGCGCGTTCTCAACCGGCCAGCTTACGTAGGCCGTTTCTCCCGGCGCGTGATACCCGTTCGAGTCGACCGCCTGCCTGTTGTTCTGCTCTCTGACAATCAGAGCGTGCCCGCCTTCCAGCCTGGTGTGGATGCGCATCTCCGCGCCCACGTACACGGCGCGCTCCACAGTCACCGGGAGCACGTTATCGGACGATTGGGGTCTCTCGCGGCTAAGCCGGAGTTTTTCGGGCCGTACTGACACCGTGACCGCGCTGCCGGGGGTTGCGGGCCTGGGCGACATGCCTTCGACGGTTGCGCCCTGGCCCAACCGGACCGTCACCCGGTTTCCGGCCACGCCCAGCACCACGCCCTCCAGGAAGTTGCTCTCGCCTATGAAGTCGGCCACAAAGCGGCAACACGGCCGCTCGTAGATCTCGGTGGGGGTACCTACCTGTAGCACCTTACCCTTGTCCATTACGGCGATGCGGTCGGACATGGTGAGCGCCTCTTCCTGGTCGTGGGTGACGTAAACGAAGGTGATGCCCACGCGGTCTTGCAGGCTGGTCAACTCCAACTGCAACTCCTTGCGGAGCTTGAGGTCAAGCGCACCGAGCGGCTCGTCCAGGAGCAGCACCGACGGCTCGTTGACCAGGGCGCGGGCGAGGGCCACCCGCTGCTGCTGCCCGCCCGAAAGCTGCCGGGGCCGCCTACTGCCGAAGCTTTCGAGCCGCACCAACTGTAGGGCCTGGGCTACCCTGCGGGCGCGCTCCTGCGCGGGGACGCGGTGCATCTCCAGGCCGAACTCTACGTTCTTGGCGACGGTGAGGTGGGGGAAGAGCGCGTAACTCTGGAAGACCGTGTTGACGTGGCGGCGGTGCGGGGGGGTGGAGCCGATGGGCTGGCCCTGTATGTATATCTCGCCGCCCGTGGGAAGCTCGAACCCGGCTATCATGCGGAGCGTGGTGGTCTTGCCGCAGCCGGAGGGGCCGAGAAGCGAGAAGAACTCGCCGTCAGCTATCTGGAGGGAAACGTCATCGACGGCAGCAACCTCCCCGAAGCGCTTGCTGACGCCACGTAACTCTAGTGCGGTCCCTATCGACATACGCCAAAACCCCCCGGTCAGAATACGACTGCGGCGTTTGCATTCTACACTACTTCTGTACCGCTAGGCAATGGGCAGTTTGCGATTGTCTACTATATGGGTGAATAATGGCTCCCCGACCGCTAATACTCTTCTGCGTTTCCAGCCAACCACACGCGCATCGGCATCAGCAAGTGTCCGGCTGTCGGCAGTATTCGCATGAGCGTAACCTTGTTTCACAAGCCTTCCCCATGCTGCTCGGCACCAGCGCGTTCGCGTGGCTCCACATTGGCGAACACGGGACGTGGCCCCCTCACTGGTGCCGCCCAGCGTACGGCGTTCGCCAGCACCCGCCGTACATCGGGGTGAAAGTACGTAGGGAACGTCTCATGGCCGGGGCGGAAGTAGAAAATCTTGCCATGGCCCCGCGTATAACAGCAGCCACTACGGAACACCTCGCCTCCCGTGAACCAACTCACCAACACCAGGCTCTCCGGCGCGGGAACGTCGAAACGTTCCCCATACATCTCCTCATGGCCCAGCTCGATACATTCCCCCAGCCCCTCGGCAATAGGATGGCCCGGCTCCACCACCCATAGCCGCTCGTGGTCCTCGCCCTCACGCCACTTCAACTGACAACTGGTGCCCATCAGCCGCTTGAAGATCTTGGAGGCATGGCCCGAGTGCAGCACGATTAGGCCCATGCCATCCAGGACGCAGGCCTGCACCCTCTCCACCAATTCGTCGGGCACGTCATCATGCGCCTGGTGCCCCCACCATAGCAACACATCCGTGCTCTCCAGCGCCTCCTGCGGCAGTCCCTGCTCAGGTTCATCTAGCGTCGCGGTCCGCACGAACAGACCGGGGTGCTCGCGGAGGCCGGCGGCAATCGCCTCGTGGATGCCTTCCGGGTAAATCTTATGCGCGGGGCTTGCCGGGTTGCGCTCATGGCGAAATTCGTTCCAGACGGTGACGCGAATTGGTGTGCTCATGCTAATGCTAACCATCCTTTTCCACTCACTGGTATCCGGCACGGAGTAAATGTCATAGCACGTTCCATGCGCGAGTAAGGGAACGGCTAAAGTTGAAGCCGAACTAGAGCCTATCTGCAAACTGTACCCTGGCAGATAATGAAGAATAACCAGTTTCTGAGGTAATGCTCAGGGGTGAGATGTGGCTGTGTAGGGGCAGGCCCCCGTGCCTGCCTTTGTTGGACATCACCAACATAACGTCCTTGATGAGGGCTATGGGTTGCAAAGGACGACGCCCGTCGATTGAAATCGAGGGCTACACCTTGCGAAGTCTGCCGCAGGGCAGACTGATTCATCTTGGAGCATTTGAAGCGTCCTAAGGGAATGGATCAGTCCCGCAGGGACTTTGCCTTGTGTAGCCCTCGATTTCAATCGACGGGCGTCACTACGCAACCTGTAACATGTCCTTCGCTTGCTGTATCTTGAAGGGCGACAAGAGGCGGACTAAATGCTATACTACTCACGAGCGGTGCCTATAGCACTCGCCTTGACCCGTACGTTGG
>JALZHI010000022.1:0-24966 GCA_030913985.1 Chloroflexota bacterium
GAGATTTCTCACTGCGTTCGAAATGACAAAGTGGGGCAGTAGGGTGGTAATTCAACAGAGTACCTAATCACGTTCTTGAGATCCTTCGCTGCGCTCAGGATGACAGAGGGGGATGCTCAGGAAGACAAGGGGGACATGGTCTCAATGGCACTATTATTGCAGCAAGGGGAAGGACTGCGGCGTGGCTTGCATTTCTTAGCCTGCGGGTGGGGTTTCTGCTATATTTTAGATGGGTCGTTAGTTCGGTTTGATAACAAATACGCCTAGTTAGTGAGTTTTGGGGGGATTGATGGTCCCAGGGTCAGAGGGTGAGAGGCTAGTGCTGATTGTAGAGGACGAGCCGGATAACCGGGAGATTATGCGCGCGGTGGTGGAAGACATCCTGGGGTACAGGGCTATGCTGGCCGCCGACGGTGAAGAGGCTTTGCGGCTGGCGAGCGAGTACAGGCCCAGGCTGATATTGATGGACCTGATGATGCCCGTGCTCGACGGCTTTGAGGCGATTCGCAAGCTGAAGACGCAGGAACGCACGGCGGGCATACCCGTGGTGGCGGTGACCGCTTTGAGCCGCCCGGTGGACTTGCAGAGGGCTGTGGAGAACGGGGCCGACGAGTATATTGGGAAGCCGTTCGACCTGGACCAGCTGGCGGAGGTAGTGGAGCGCCACGCTTCAGGCTGGGGTGGGTCTGAGGCTGGAGAGCGCAACTCACAGAACGCGCAGTATGAATATGGAGGTGGGTAGGCAGGTAGGTAATTATTTCTATTTCCGGGCGGATAAATACATGGGCTACTATTACGAAGTCCCCGTAGGGGGACTTCTTTGTATATGGTGCTGTGATGCTGAAGGAAAGGTGGTACTTGGGTGGTGAGGGACGAGATTCTTCGCTACGTTCAGAATGACAAGCTGGGCCTGGTCGCAAAATTCGACGGTCTAACTACCCACCTGATTCTTCGCTGCGCTCAGAATGACAAAGGGGGCCTTGTACTCATCTCGTCATTGATATTTGTAAGGTGGCTTCTAGGCTTCATCGGGCAGGGTATCAGGGGTTTTTGGGTACGGGCAGGGGGGTTTGCTGGGTCGGGGTGAAGGTGATGGTGGTGACCACGCCGCTGCCATCCTCGCCGGGGGCTATTTTGAATTTGCCGCGCAGATCGCTGTTTACCAGCGTGCGCACTATGTTGAGGCCGAGGTTGGCGCTTTTCTCAGGGTCGAAGTCTTCGGGGAGGCCGGTGCCGTCGTTGGCTACCTCTATCGTGATCTCGCAGGTGCGCGGGGCTTTTGTTATGCCCTCGGCTATCGCGGTGTCACCGAGGCCCCGGCTGGTCCAGGCGCGGAGGGTTAGCCTGCCCTGCTCGCGGCCCGCGAAGCCGTGGAGGATGGCGTTGGAGGCGAGCTCGTTGAATAGCAGGGCCAGGAGCGTGGCTTCGTGCGAGCCTACGCGGATGCTGTCGGCCTCCACCGGGTCGATCTGGAGGTCGAGCTTGAAGGCCGGGCTTAGGAGAGTGGAGACGGCCGCCTCGACCACCTTGCGGGCCACCTCGTAGATGGTGATCGATTGCACGTCGGTGTCGCCGCTGACCATGAGGTCGTGCACGGCGGCCATGCTCTGGATGCGGGAAATGCTCTCGCGGACGGCTGTGGCGGCCTCTCCCTGCGGGGCCATGCGGCGCAGCTGCATTGAAAGCAGGCCCGCCACGGTTTGCAAGTTGTTGCGCACGCGGTGGTTCATCTCCTGGAGCATGGTGGACTTGGTCCTCAGGCCGCGCAGGGCGGCGTCGTAGAGGCGGGAGTTCTCCAGGGCGATAGCGGCCTCGTGCGCGAAGGCGTCCAGCAGGCGAACCTCATCCTCGTTGAAGACCTTGTGGGTAACGTTGTAGAGGCAGATGCCGCCCATGATACCGCGAGGAGCTACGAGGGGCACGCAGAACATCGACTGGTAGTCGCCATGGGCGAAAGGCACGCCGAGGTCGGCGTCGGTGCCGGGAGAGAGTTGGGATGGTATGCCGGTCATGATGGCGCGGGCGAGGCCACTGCTTTGCATGTTCAGCGATAACGTGGGCACTGCCTTAGCCTGGTGGATGCTGTGCTTGGGGTCCTGCAAGTCGTACTGGGCCACGAGGTTCAATGTGTCGGTGCCGGGGTGGACCTCGTAGATGGTGGCGGCGTCGGCGTACACGAGGTGGGCGGCCTGGTAGGCTATGAGGGTGAGCACCTCGGAGAGGTTGAGGGTGGCGGCGATGTGGGCCGATACGCCCTGCAAGGTGGAAAGCTCGGCTACCTTCTGGCGCAGCCTGGCGTCGGTCTGCTCATAGAGGCGGGCGTTCTCTATGGCGATGGCGATCTCGCCCGCGACCGTTTCGAGGAACTTGATCTCGTTGTCGGTGAAGTTGCGCTCCTCGTAGGTGTTGACCACGATGACGCCGACCAGTTTTTCCTTGGTGAAGAGCACCACCGGTATGACGAGGGTGGAAACGGCTTTTTCCTCACCCAGGGTGGGCACGTACTTGAAGCGAGGGTGGTCCCAGGCGTTGCGCACGGCAATGGGCTTGCCCGCCATAGCCGCCCAGCCCGCGATGCCTTCGCCCAGCCGCAGCCGCACCCTGCCGACCGCGTCCCGGCTTAGCCCGCTGGTGGCGGTGAGGACCAACTGGTCCCACTCCGCCTCGTAGAGGTAGATGGAGCAGATGTCGGCGTGGGTGACGGCGACGACGGCCTGCACCGTTTCATGGAGCATGTCACCCAGGTTGAGGGAGGAGTTGGCGGCGCTGTTAATGCGGTGGAGGGCGGTAAGTTCGGCCACGCGGTCGCGCAACTCGCGCTCGGAGAGGGTCTCGGTATGCTTGCCCTGCGCTTCCAGGTAGCCTTCCGTGGCGGCACTCACGATCGACACCAGCAAGTTCTCGCCGGAGCGCAGTTCGGAGAGCGACTGGGCTATAGAGGTGGCTTCCGCGATTACCGACTGTACGTCGTGCCCCTGCTCGGAGTGGTACGCGCCGCGCTGCCTGACCCAGCCGAGCAGAGGGGCGGTGCTGGACTCCTCTAGGGCCGAGCGGAGGGCTTCCTCGGCGGCGGGGCCGTCTAGCTGGAGCGTGGTGAGGAGGGCAGGGATGGCCTGGGGTGTGGTGCTTTCTTCGGTGGGTGCGGTCATGGGGCGCTCCTGTGATAACAGCTAAATGGTCCTTCTTCCGGGAAGTCACAGCGATAGTTATTGGGAGGTCTTACAGGTAGTTTAATCGATGTGCGAGTGCGGCGCACCCCACAGGGTCTCTTTATTGAGACCTATTTGCGGAGCCTATCCACGAGCCAGGCGTACACATTGTCATGACCCTTGGATAACAGCCCCGGCAAGTAGAACTTTCCATCTTTGCCGAAGTCGCGTGAATCACCGAAGTCCCTGCTAACCGGCAGCAAATCGCGCGTGTGGTCGGTGTGCAACATCTGCCGGACCGCGCGCCGTTCGCGTCGATGAATTTCCTGCTTGTCTTCCTTTTCGCTCTTCGTGCTGTTGTAACTGGCGAAAGGGCGCTTTTTGGCGGAACGGGACATAGTAGAAGTCTACCTCCGGCTACTATGTGACTGCATGGGTGTCGTCTCGCCCTGATGGTTATCCCCGGCAGCCAGCGGCTTGAGGAAGTGCAGCCAATGCCGGGCCAGGATGAAGCCGGAGCGGAGGGCGAGGGCCTGGGCGGCGGTGTTCTCGCCCGCTGTATCTAACTCTACCCGCGAAACGCCACGTTCAGCAAGGTAGTGGAGTGCGGCGGCCACCATGGCGGTGCCGAGGCCCTTGCCCCTCGAGGAGGGTTCCAGGCGGATTTCGTGGAGGTAGCCCCGGTCTTGGGAAGCGGCCCCACTGGCGCGGATTACGCCCACTACGCGCTCGCGGGGGTCGAGGAGGAAGAGTATACCGGCGGGGTCCCAGGCGGGGGAGGCGGCGGTGCATTCCAGTTCTTCGGAGCGCACGAGGGTGTAGTTGGAGTCGTAGGAGCCGAGACGGTTGGTGGCGTCCATGTAGAACTCTGGCGGCTCGCGCAGGTCGGCCAGAGATCGCAACGAGTAGTCATCGGCAAGCTGTACGGGAGGGAGGTCGTCCGTGGTGGGGCGAACCAGGTGGAGGGCGTGGCTGACTACCTGGAAGCCCTTGCGGGAGAGGAAGCCTTTCGATTGCTCGTCCTCGGCGGCGACGGTGGTTTCCAGCACGCGGTGGCCCCGCTCGAGGGCGGCTTGCTCCAGGTGGGCGAGAAGCCGCGAGCCGAGGCCGTGTCGCCAGTAAGCGGGTACCACGTACATGTCGAAGTTGCCGGGCGGCTTATCGGTGAAGATAACGGTGGGGTAGACCACGGCGGCGGCCACAGGCTCGTCGCGGTGGAACATGAGCCAGGCGTTGGAGGCGAGGTCGAAGTCGGCGCGGTAGTAGTATTGCCGCATCTCGCCGGAGGACATGGGGCGATAGTCCTCGGGGAGGGTGATCGCCTGGAGGGTAGCGTTGCGTATTGCAGCCAGAGCCTCGTAGTCCGCCTGGGACGCCTCGAAGGTTCGCAGGGAGAGTTCGTGCGGCTCGTCCGTGGGCCGTTGGGCTACGTGGATGGGCGTCACGGGGGATGTGCCTCCATATTGACACGCGTGAGTTTGATATCTTATTATAACAGTTGGCACACTTTGCGCCCGTAGCTCAGGGGATAGAGCGTCCGCCTTCTAAGCGGAATGTCGCAGGTTCGAATCCTGCCGGGCGTACTAAACATCGTCTCTTGGTAAATTGCACGAATTTGCGAATTCATTGCATGAATGCCTAGCCAGTTCCTGCGACGGTTGTGGCTGAGTCGTTGAGACATCTTGGGGGCAGCCAAAGAATGGGAGTGAAAGCGCCCCTCACAACCGCTAAATACAGTTTCCTGCCCCTGTAAGAACCGGACAGTGCGCCCGAAGCGAACGGCCTTGGTTGGGTGTACTACTTCTCATTATGTTCGGTGAGATTCAGAGAGGCCTGCCTTAGCAAATGAGGCAGGCCTCTCTGAATCTACGCCAATGTACTTTCCTGTGGCGACTGCCTGTGTGCGCCCCGAGTGCTGAAATGCTCCTTGCGCAACCTTTCACAGTCAGAGGGTTCGGTACCTATATGAAGCTCTACTATTCTTCTCACCTATCACGCGGTGCCCACCGGAGTGGATCGCCAAAACTCAATCATTGCTGGACCCCTAACCAAAAAAAAGCCACTGAGGGGAACTCGGTTGTCCAAGTGTCTGGGCCAAGGCGTAAACACCCTGATATTTATCCGTCCTCTGTTTACGACTCTATTCTTCATGATGGCAAGTTCTCGATCTCGCGATATATCGAGCAAACTTATCCACCACCGGTTAGGAGAGGGAAGTTGTGTGGAGTTGAGTTCATATGCCCTAGCCACATACATGGACAGACGAACTCCAGGTAGAGGCTTGTGCCCAATTTGCACTACTAAAGTCCTAACTTGGATGCGCAGTTCTTGGCGTGTCATGACCGACCAGCAAACTGCTAGGCAACTTACCACGCGCCAGAAAACATACGTCACAATCCGAACAACGAAGCGGTAGAATCTTTTACGAGACCAGCCAAGTTTCCTCATCTATACTACCTCGCTAGCTGGAGCCAACCTCTTACTGCTATACAGCTAGAGAATCCTGGGCATTTACGGCGGTCCCTGCTGGGAGCCACAGCTCCATATAGCAAGATGATTCACCAATATGTTTGCCTGGTGCTCAAGTGTGAGACCTGTGCCAGGACAGGAGAAGAAGAAATTCCAGTAGGCACCATCGCCCGCATTATTGTTACTTGTCGAATAAGCCTCTGCGATGGAATAGGATATCGACGAGTGTGGCCCGAGGTTCCTATAGATGTCGGCAACGTCTTCATACGGTTGAACAACTAGAACACCGCCAAATCGGGAGGTATACTAAACTCGTGTCCGGTCGGGTCGATAAGGTTGACTGGATTGTTGCACATGCCACTGAATTGGCTAAATGCTTGAGGATCAGCCATGCCACCAGGCACTACGCTATCAGGAGAGTTGAACATACCCACGCTGCTGTCATAGTAGCGAGCATGGTAGTAGTGCAGCCCCGTATCGTCCTTACGCTGTCCTGTGTAGTTCAGCTTTGTCTGAGTGACGTTGCCACCTGGGCGCACCTTACCCCAGGCATCGTACTGCTGCCGTCCTACTTCCCCTCCACTCTGGTTGGTGCCAGGTACACACTCCCTAGCTGGATGGTGTGCGGGTACACTACTGTGTTGGTACTTCATCCACTCACGATGTTTGCTACAAGTACACTACGAGGGGCGTTTGTAGCCTCAGGAGCACTTGGGCTGTTGGAAGGATCAGAAGCATTATTGGCCATGGCGAGTTTGACCGACTGCTGGAATTAGCCGGAGCAGGAATGAGCGAGATTGCTCCTTTGCCCAATTGTTCGCTGTTGCCTGATGAATAGGTGAATTGGCTAAAAACATGAGCTATTTTGCAAGGTTCTGCGTAATAATATCTGCGTGGTTATCCAAGGTATATACAAGTTGGGAGCGTAAGTACCGGGAAGAGCATTCTAAATTCTCTGGAAAGAGGTGAGGAGCTGTAAATGTTTGAAACACGCCTTGCGCGATTTGTCGCCCTTATCTGCACGGTAATAGTCTTAGTCCTCCTGTTCCTGCTCACCGCCCCGGAAGATTTCAGACTCGCCTATCTTGTTCCTTTGTCTCTGTGCTATGCAATTTCTGTGGTTACTGTGGTTGGGCTAATCTGGGTACTCAGAGCAAGACGCTAACACGCACACATTGGGCAGAATAGCAGTTTACTCAATGCGTTAGACCAATATTCTGACCGTGAGGCAAGACGAAGCATTTGCTCTCAAGAGACATGATGAGCAGCCATGCTTGTGGTGGTACTATCTAGGTATGTGACGAGCAGAACAGATCCTACTTCCGTCCAAATGCAGGTGTCACTAGGAACGGGCAACTAAAGTCGCGGCTAGCATCTTCTTCCCCAATTGCCAAGCTCCTAACAGTAAGTAAGACGTCTCAAGTTTCATAGCAGCAAGCGCTAAAGGTACGGCTTCTTTTAGATGTTAGTCACACTTCCAATATGCAACCACGATGCCCGTCATTGTGTAGATGAACTCATCTATTCCTACAGTGATACAATCATTGTGTGCAAAACCCACTGAAATTGGTACGTGTTCCGTGGCCAGCAAGCTGGTAGTATGTGGATCCGAATGCCTTACGGCGGAAATTTGGAAGTTACCAAAGCCTAAGAAGATCGTTTGGTCGGGAACTGAAGCAAAATAAGCACTTGCTGTCCCACACAAAGCACAGGACATCATGAAAAGCGTTGCTGCAAACCATAAGGCAAAACGTATACGTGTTTGTTTCAGCATGTTTGGCTACACCTTGCTATTATCTGCTTAGGTAAGGCAAATCAAAGGATACTTGCTGCAATATTCTAGCTCAGGCTGGTTCTCCTAGAGACGTCTACAGGGTATCCGAGGCAAAGCATACAAAGTTGCTCATCAATTCCGAGTCATCCGTTTATTGCATACGCTTTAATACAGGGCAACACCATACCAAGATGGGCAGGGTATTTGCCTCATAGCATGGACGCAATTAAACGCTCTCGTTTGTGCGGTCACATTCCTGTCCATCTTGTTTCTTAGACTCCTGAGCGATTAGCTTTTACTGATAGGAAAATTAAGCCTGTGTGATCTTATCTTCAGTGCGAACACGCTAGTTGTCAAGCTGTTTTCCCGTATACTCTTGATTTCTCACTTACCTTTCGTGAGAAGTGTAGACTCAGGAAAGTCATTCATCTACATGGCTCCCAACTTGTTATAGTGAGCTACTACGGGTTGGCGCATGGCAACACCTGTGGACGAACCACTCCCTTGCCTCTAAGCATTCTAGTGCTTATGGAAGCTTTCAGGGTACATGAACCACATTGCTGTACCTAAGTTTGTGCACATCAAGGCCATCACCTTTCTTTGTTGGGGGTGGCGGCGTTATGCTTGCATCGAAGTAGACCTCGCCTGCATAGTTTCCTTTGCTAAGGGGAGCAGAAATGCCAACGCACCTTACTGGTCGACCTGAGGGTGGAGGGAACACACAAGTAGCTACGGGTTGATAGGTCTCCAGCCAACACGGGAAAAAAAGTATACACACCTCCTCTGCAATGGACATTGTTAGCCTTATAATTCCGAAGGCGTTGAACTGTGCCGGATCAACACCACAATTCCACGACGCATCAACCACTATCTTACGTGAGCCAGCTATCGATAGCCGTGCTGAAACTGAGGGGGAGGTATGGCAAGTATCGCGCCATCTAAGCACTGCTGTTATCTGGGAAGGATTAGGCACTCCTTCTGATGATGTACTGGATCCTCCGTTATCGGATCCACCTTGCGATCGTAGGCGTTCACAAACGGCAAGGCACCAATCATCTGGTAGCGGAGAATCTTGTGACAGCCCTTCGCCCAAGCCAGCGTTTGGGTCCGTTGGAATCTCGGGTGCATGACCTGTGGGGTCAATTCGGTTGATTGGATTGTTCCGCATACCACTGAATCGGTTGAACGCTTGAGGGTCAGCCATGCCACCGGGTACTATGCTATCAGCAGAGTTGAACCTACCCACCCCACTGTCATAGTAGCGAGCGTGGTAGTAATGCAGCCCCGTATCGTCCTTATGCTGTCCTGTGTAGTTCAGCTTCGTCTGCGTGACGTTGCCACCTGGGCGCACCTTACCCCAGGCATCGTACTGCTGACGCCCTACTTCCCCGCCGCTCTCGTTGGTGAGCAGGTATACGCTGCCTAGATGGTCCGTGTGCAGATACACCAGCGTGTTGGTAGTAGTGCTGTTCGTGCTGTTCGTGCTGTTCGTGCTGTTCGTGCTGTTCGTGCTGTTCGTGCTGTTCGCTGAATCCATAGCACCGGGAACCCTGGGGGCGTTGGAGGGGTCGTTGGCCTGGCCTGGCTCTGAGCTAGCCCTCGAACTGCCCCCACCAGGAGAAGGAGCTACAGTCGGAGGCTGTGCCTTTGCTGGAGCTTGGTCCTGCGCGGCCACTTCCACTTGAGAAGACAGGTAGATTACCTTCGCCACCTGCCCCCGCGTGGCTTCCTGGTTCGGCCTGAAGGTGCCGTCTGCGTAGCCACCCAGGATGCCATGAGAGTAGGCCTTCTCTACGTAGCTGTAGAAGGCGGAATCCTCCCTTACATCGGAGAAAGTAACTTTTCCAGTGGCCTGGTTCTGTGCGTTCTCCCCACCCACGCCTGCGGCCAGCACCACCATTTTGGCGGCCTGCCCTCTCGTCAGCGTCTTCTCGGCCCGGAACGTGCCGTCCTGGTAGCCGGAGATGATGCCGCGCTCGTATGCAGCCTGGATGTAGGCGTAGAAGGGGTGCGTCGAGGGCACGTCGGTGAAGTGCTGCACGTCCGCGCCGTCACGGATGGGAAGCTCGAAGGCAAGCGCCACCATCTTCGCGAACTGCCCGCGTGTAGCCGTGGCATTCGGCCTGAAGGTGCCGTCCGCGTAGCCACTGACGATGCCCCTTGCCGCTGCCGCCTGTATGTAGCTGTAGAATGTTGAGCCGGGTGCCACGTCGCTGAAATCTGCGCTCGCCTTACCCTGGTTCGGTGTGCCCGTAGCGGTGACTTCCCGCTCTGGATCAGGACCTGCGCACATCGGGCAGGGGTTGTAGTAGTATTCGACAGTGACCACCACATTAGGCGTGTACTGGCCGAACCACTCCACTCCCTCTTTCACCATGCGCCATTGGAAGTTGTAGACCCCAGGCTCCGGGCCGTTTACCGAGAAGTTGAAGGTGTACTCCTGGCCTGGCGCTACTGAGACATTAGAAGGCAGGCCCACCCTATTGATGCCCCAGGTCGTGTTGTCCTGCGGGTTCTGCGAACCCAGTCTGAAGCCGGCAGCATGGGTCCAGGTGCTGGTGCCGGTATTGCGCATCGTAATGGACACAGCGTTGTAAGACCCCGAGTACATGGGGTTTGGCACAGACTGCGAAACAAACGTAGCTTCGTTAGTCAAAGTGGGTGTGCTGGTGGGAATAGGAGTAGCTGTAGGTGGTACGGGTGCTACCTCACGCTGAGCCACCACCTGTCCGTTGAAGGTATACAGCCAACGGATGGTGCCCGATGGCGAGTCTTCTTCGTACAGGCCGCCGGTGTAGTGCGTAGTCGTGGTTTGGCCGTTCTGCGTAACGGTCCTGCTGACACGCTCACCATTGGCATCATAGGTGTAGCTCTCTTGCAGCCCGGTCGAGCTAACTGAGGCAGGCTGGTTCTCCACGTTCCAACTCAGAGTACGGGCAGGGTCACCCCACGGCGTAGCGGGGCTGGAGGTCATATTGCCGTTGGCGTCGTAACCGAATTGCGTGGTGCTATTATTGTTGAAGTAGCGCAGAGCGTACGGCCCACCGTTACCCGTGCCATAGTTGTAGGTGGTCGGGGAGCCAGTGGAACCCTTTGTAAGGATGTTGCCCAACTTGTCGTACGTATACGTCTCGTCTACGGTACCCTGAACTGTCCAGGTCCGCAGCCGATCTACATAGTCATAGGCGAACACCTGGTTTTCGTCCACCGTGTTGGGATTGGAGTCCGCGCTATTGATGGCCGTAATGTTGCCGGCGAAGTCGTAGCTGTAGATATGGTTAGAGAGACTGGTGGTGTTGGCGCTGGTGCCCACCCGCCGCTTCCAGAGCCGTTGCGTGGGGCCGGTAAAGTCGTAGCCTTGCACTATCCCATTACCGAACGTGATGCTCTTCGGCTGGTCAAGCGCCGTGTACTGGGTGTTCGCTGAAAGCTGAGCGTAACACACTCCTGCATAGGTATTGGAGCAGAGAGCGACCGGACGCCAGAGCGCATCGTACCCGTAGGCGACTTCCTCTCCGGCGGCCTGTCCGTTCGGGTAATGGATCCGGGTGTTGCGGTCCGCGATGTCGTACCGCCACTCGATGGTCCGGAACCCGGTGAACCCATCGGCAGCATACCTGGCCCTGGTCTGCCTGCCTCGCGCGTCGTAGTCGATGTAGGTGGCGGCCACCAGCCCGGACTGTCCGGTAGGTTTGTTGCGGATTTCAGAGGTGCGCTGGCCGCGGTTGTGGTAGCCTGTACGCGCTTCGTCGTACTTGTATTCAACCGACGAAGTATCCGGGAACCGCTTCTTCGTCGGCCGCCCGATTTCATCGTAGTCGAAATAGATGGTCTGCTGCTTCGCGTCCCGCTGCCAGGCCGGGTTGCCGCTCGTATGGTACGCGTAGGTCCAGGTACCCATGGTTGGGTCGGTCATAGACTTCTTGCGCCCCAGCGAGTCATAAGAAATAGAGGTTCCTACGTTGTTGGCATCCGTTACGCCCGTAAGCAAGCCTTGAATGTTGTACGCATACGAGGTGGTGTTGAACAATTGTGACCAGGAGATAATTGTCTGGTCGTGAGCCATTTTGACCGCGTTCCTCCAGTAGACACGGTACTCCAACTGATGCCCCGCACGACCTGTAGTGTCGAACGAGAGAGAGAAGTCGCGGAGGTTAGTGTAGGAACCACTTATGAAATCGTGGCGGTAGATGGTGCGCTTGGCAAGCACCTGGCCGGTAGTAGCGTTGTACACATCGAGGTCAGCCACGATGTCATTAGACGCTGCGTTCCTATCATTTATGCCCAGCCGGAAGCGCACGAGCTGCCCAGGACCTAGTGCCGAAGGCGCTTGGTACGGTCCATAGCTAAGATAGCATGCCCCACCCCCGGCGCTGGGAGAAATCCAGTTGCCGGATGATACGGAGCCACACTGGTGCTGGTAGCTGGTGCCCTCAGCCTGTAGCTCGGTAGGTTCCGCAGTTGATTCGCGCACTGTGGTCATGCGCCTGAAGGCGTCGGTAACCCGTTCGTTGCGATGGCCCTTTGGATCCACAGCTGCGGAAGTGACCCCCGTACCAATCCAGTAGTTCATGCTGGTTGTGGTGCCATCGGGAGATGCCACGTCCCGCATACGTCCAGCGCCATCATACGAATTGACAGTCCAACGCATCACGTTGGCGTCGGCAGGTGGAGTTACATAGCTCCAGAAGTTAGGGTCAGTCTGGCCTGGCGTGTGTGGGTCCGGGTGGTACCTCGGCTGTGACCGCCTGATTACCTGGCCCGTGCCATCGTACACTACATCACTTACGAGCGACTGTTGAGCGCCGTCGATGCTTTCGCTCTTAGTCTGTATCTCCCTTCCCAGGCCATCCAGGAAGTGCATTACAGGCAAGAACTTGTTACCGTCCGTATCGCTCTCATATCGCCACTCGTCGTACCAGGCAGGGTGCCCTGTGCCCGCATTGTAGTTGTAGTAGTGGTACTGAACACTTGGTAGGTTAACACTGTAGGGGGAGTGGCTGGCGGTAATTCGTGCCAGCGCATCATAGCTAAAGGTCGTAGTCTGACTGTTGGCATCTGTGCGGGACGTAACCAATTGCATGCGCAGTCCATAGGCGTCATAGTTGGTGGTCTCGCGCAACACACGGTTGTCAGGAGCAAGGGCGGGTGGATCGACCGTGGTGGGCAGCGCATGGAAGATGTTGTCGTAACCGGTTGTGGTAGTGCGCTGAGTGGAACCGTTGAGGCCGGTGCCGAGGCCCTCGCCCACGTAGGTAGTGACGGTCTGCTGGTTACCGTAAGCATCGTACCCGAAGCTTGTGTCGACTGTGTATACCGATCCCGGCAGGGCTGCTTCAGAAAGCGTTGTAGCTACAGGCTGGTCGAACCTGTATTTGCGCTCCATAGTTAGAGCGCCCGAGTTGCTCACCGCGCCGGTGCCACCGTCGGCTGGGTCATATGCATACAAGGTGCGCGATATCCACCACCACTGGTTGTTCTTGAACTCCTTGACGTTCTCGTAGTGTTTGCGATCCACGAACCAGATGTTGGCAGCATTATCTATCTTGCTGAGATAACTGTTACTCGTTCGCCGGACCAGGGTATTGCTTCCATCACGCTCCTCTACGTACATCAGGTTGCCGTAGGAGCTCGGGTCGTAACCATATTTGGTTGTCCTGGTAACGCCGTAAGCGCTGCTGTCCCAAGACGTATCACTAACCTGGTCGGTGGCGTGAAATGCCCGCCATAACCCGATCGGGCGGTCGTCGGCATAAGCATCGTTCCCCATGCTGAGCACATAGGTAGCGAAGGTGGTTTGCCGCTCCGAGAGTTTGGGTCCGGTCACCGGGCCGTCATGGACGACCGTTTTGCTTTCGTTCCCCTTGAGGAACTCCATGTGCTTCATGTAATCGAAACATATATCATCGAGAATATCGTCGCCTATCTTGGATCTGTCCGGCATGCAGTTACCGCTGCCCTGATGGAACCAGTGCTCAGTTTCATTCCCGTTCGGATCGCGTTCAATTACATACGAATGGCCCAGGAACTGCGTGTATTTAGGGTGCACAAGCTTGCTGCTCTGGTCGTTGGATACCTGGTACTTATTGAAATAGAGGGTCGCGGAGTTGGGATCGATGTTCGTACCCTGTTGGCCCAGCGTTGTACCTAAAGAATTGTACGCAGCGTCAGGCGAGTAGCGGTAGCTCCAGGTATAGGAGTTACCACGTCCGTCCTTCACGGTTTTGGTAATCACACGCCGGGTATTCCTGAAGATATCGGAATTCGGGCGCGACTGGGCTGCAACACCAGGCTGGGTAGAGTAAGTCTGACAGGTTGTATCGCCGGGCGTTTCCAGGCAGTAGCCAATAGAGGCGTAAGCGAACTCAATCGTACCACCCTGTCCGTTATTCACCTTCTTCAGCCGGTTCCATCCACCATTCGGATAGTACCCGGTGCCTCTGGTCAGGTCATACTCAAATGTGGTCGCCGGCAAGGCGCTTGTGCCGTCGTTGCCTAGCTGTTGAACATTGAGGAGCGTGAGCTTTGGAGCGCCATAATCGGCGGCAGGGGGCGAGGTGAGGGTCGAAGAGTCTGAAGTCAGGTAGTTTGTGTAGTTGCCGCCAAGGGGATCGCCTGGGTAGCCCCTGAAAGTAAGATTGTATTGACGCACCAGCAGCCAATTTGCATCCGGTTGAGGATTCGCCAGATCGGGGTTGAGCACGCCCAACATGGGATTATTTGTCTGGTTGGTGTACACCTTGATGTAATTCAGCTGTCGTGTCTGCTTCGGCACGTCAGCGATGGCATTGTTGCCCAGTTCGGCATCAAGGTCTATCACCCGCCTGGTACTGTCGAGTTTCACCAGGTATCTATGCTGCGCTCCCGTAGCCGAGTTTGCCCCCCAGAGCACCGTAGTAGGCCATACTGAGACATCGACAGTGCCCTGCTTGTTTCTGCACGGCGTGGTCTTCCAGACGCTCTCGCGGTCGTAACTATATTGAACCAGATTCTTATGGGTATCAACGACGCGAGTGAGGTACCACTTGTACGTCTCAAAGTATGCCTCACCTGTCTGTCCTTCAGGGCACTCGGCAAAGGCTTGCCAGGCATCATAGTAGAAGTCGTAGCGCCTGCCGTCCTTCATCCATATCTTCCACCTGTACCTGGGCATGGGGTTATTAGGATACATGCCGTTGAATGCGCCACGCGAGGCGTCAGAGGACCCCTGCTGCTCGGCTACTATGCGTACAAAGTTCTCGTGGGTGGGGTGCCATTCCCAGTGTGTGGGATTTCTGAGGTCGGGCGTTGTCACATTGGAGAGTTTGTTGCCTCGGACGATGTCGGACGACTGCCCGTTGAGTACGAGCGTGTAAGTACGGGCTTCGATAGGGTCAGACGGTAGCCTGTTCAGTGCTATATATCCTGTATCGAAGCTCCAGCCCTTGCCCACCCAGCTCGATTGACTCAACCGCCGCATCCCCTTGGGTCCGTCGGTAGCGGCACTGTTGTAACTAAGGTCGAGGTACGGCCTCATCCCGGCGGGACCAGCGGGCACCTCTATCGGGTAGGAGTAGTTGACATTCCCAGTGTTCAGCCCAACCTGCCAGCCCTGTAGCGACGGGATTTGCTCCGTCGAAGGCGAGACATTACCTCCGTAGATCCAGGGAGAGAAGTGATTGATCTTTGCATAAGCTATGAGGTTCTGGGTGTCTATTTCAGTATCCGCGGACACCCACTGGCCCCCCCCTTGCTGAGTCTCATCGAACCAAAAGAGGGTAAGGTCGCGCGCGGACACGCCAAGCACTTCTAGTTGCTCCGGCGTATAACGTACAGTCACAGTTAGAGGTGCCGAGAACTCACGAACGTCATTACCCTGGTCGTCTGTGGCGTCGAGGTAGAATGTAGGGAAGCTACCACCCAAACTATTTCTACCCCTATACGTCCGCACAGAGGACTTGCCCGCGGGCGGCGTGGAGCCATGACGCACGTTTAGAGGCCGGTCAGACGCTGCCTCCGGGAACTCAACCTGCACGCGCCCATCCGCGCTCTCTAGTTTAGTCTTAGAACCCGGCACGAAGCGAGCGGTGGTTGGCCCCAACCCCCGTTCAACGACCAGGGCACCCGATACCTTCGTGATTGGGAGAACTAGTCTGCTCTCCTGGGTTTTGGCCTCCAGCCGAATAGCCTGGCCGGGCTGCTGTCCGGTCAACCGCAAAGGGGCAGTGAGGGTGATTGCCTGCTGGGGACCGAGGCTAGAGTGCCGCCAGGTCCAGTCACGCTGGTTCGGGTCAGCCACTCTCTGTACGCCTGAAGGCAGCCGCAGTGTAGTTGTTATGGCACCCGCGGGATTGTCGCTCTTGTTCTGTAGCACCAGCGTTGCTGTAAAGGTTTCTCCCACTGCCACCGTTTCCGGTGCCACTTCCATCGCAAGTTCCAAAGATGGAAGTGTAGGATCGGCTGTGGGCATCACCTGTACAGGTTCATTCTTAGGTAAGGGAGGCATTGCCGGGGAGTCCGAATTACTGGGAGCTAATCGATTTGAAGAGGATGTGCTTTTCGTCGCGGACTGTTCGGCAGTAGTTGATGCCGATGCCGAGGTGGAGGCTGCGGCAGGAGTAAAGGGAAAAGAAGTGACAAGTAGTAATATCACCATCCACAGGCTCAGGCGGGAAAATCGGCGCCTGCGCTTGTTCCGGCTGGAGATAGCTACCGCTACGGAGTGGATGGTAGCGGAGACAGCCTTGTACGTACCAGATAGGCACCTTGCAAAGTTGGAAATACCAATCAAGTAACTCGTTTGATTACTCACGTTAGCGCCCTCCTTGGTAGCTATATGGGAACGGGAGTGGGACAGAGTAAATACTGAGAGACGCATAGTGATTCCTCTCTGTATAAAGAGCAATTGCTAAGCGCAGGAACGGATTCGCGCTTAGTATCTGGGATTATTCACTTCTGGTTATGGAGGCAACCTACAGTACGGGGGACCAGTGGAAGTAAGAAGTGCTAGCTGAAGTCAGTTTGAGAACAGACAAAGAGCACGGCCCTTCATAGCCAGGGTCGACCCAATCAGGTTCTGAGGAATAGGCTTGAGACGGCGTTCATAATGCATGAACGCGAAATCCCGAGTCAGACTATATATTATCTTAGAGACTTTGTCAATAGGTAGTATTATGGGGAGTGATTAATAATAGAGAGACAGATTACCCTTTACCCTTGAGGTGAGGCTTAGCCAAGTAGATACGCCTTCTGCGGTTGTAGAACCAGACGAACATACGAACAGCTCTCGAACAGATTTGCGCAGAGCCTCTATTGAACGAGGAAAGCAGCGGCTCTTGCGTTTGAGGCGGCCCAAGTAGGTGCGCAAGTCGGCGTTGATGCTCTCTATCGTGTAGGTCTGCTCTTTGCCATAGGAGATGACGTGGCTGCTGCCCTCACCTTCAGGAGTGTCAGGCCACAACAGATCACCGTACACTGCCAGTTGGTCAGAAGAATATCTGTGTGCCTGAGGCAACTCGTCAGCATACTGTTGCATGCTCCGCTCGTCTCTACTCTCTAACACCTGCGCTCCGCCAATCAAGCGTGTGTCTCTGGCTACTGACACGACTATGTAGACTTGTTTGTTTTTTGCCTACGTACGTGAATAGCTCATCTGTTTCTTCTATCTCTGTGTTGGTGGTGTCAGCTACCTGCTCAGGTAGAGCAGCATGAACAGCATTGACCCAGTTGATTACTGAGACATAGTGGACTGAGAGCAGCCTGCCGATGGCTCGGAAGCTGTTTCCTTCCAGGTACAAGCGCACTGCCCTGGCTCTTGTTGCCTGATCATAACCCATGGGTTTGGGAGAGGGTCTGAAGTACCGCTTGCGGCTTTGACACCTCATCCTTTGTGAGCCTGTGCCATTCGTGCCGTTCATACCTGCTTTTACTACATAGTAGCCCCGGCCGCAGTTCGGGCAATTGGGTCTTGCTTTCATTCCCTATTTTACTGCTTCTCTTTCATCACTCCCATACTCCCTCACCTATTGACTGGGGATATAGCATGTGGTATATTGCTCTAGAAGCTAGCTAGTGTTCAGCTTATTGTAACACTGGTATTTCGTGTGCAAACAAGAGCTTAAGCTCGCCACAAGGGTCGTGTTGTATTCTGCTATGTTGAGGGGTGGTATCGAATGGGAACCCGGCGTGGCACTTCCAGCAACCTCAATGAATTGCCTGGGAATAAAGCTAACCAGTTGTTAGCTGTGTTAGGAAGGCACCTTCTGTTGAGACTGATAAGCGTGCTTTTGTTTTTGTGCGTGCCTGTATTTCTATTGGGCGGTTGTGGTGGTGGTGTGACCACGCTACCGGCGATGACAGTCTTCCCTACGGCAGACACAGCGGGCAATGAGCCGTCGGAGGGCGCTGCATGGTCCAGCCAGCTAGCTTTTGCTCAAGCTGAGGCTGCCAAGATCGACAAGCAGGCCGTCGTATACTGGGTGCAAAGTGGGCCGATAACGCAATCTTTTAGCGAGAGCAGCATTCTGCAAGTGCACTTCATTTTCATACGTCCGGATGGCACTTGGATGAAAATCAGTATCAGCGACACCACGCCTCCTACGCTGGTAAATGTTTACCCCCAGTTCGGTACTGTTACTGCGCCCACAGCCGCGGAGTTAGAGAAGTACCAGCAGCTACTCTCCACAATAAAGCTAGGTCCTCGTGATGTTTACAGGCGCACACAGGCAGAAGGTGGCGCTTTCGCGGGCACTGCCCCGCTGAGTGCATCAATTGGTCTGTACCTGGACCGGGATTTTCAAGCAGACCTGAACACACCGGTGGCGTGGATTGTTAGCTATACAGTCTATGGTAGGAGCGACGCAGCAGGAGCGCTACTTGATCCCCAACGCATGCTCGGACTGGCTGTTGATCCCGCCTCCGGTGTCGTCCTGAAACGCAACGAGGTAGAACACACAACCTAAATTGAGCAGCCGCTGCTGTACATGCGTCCCAGTCAAACAGATTTGGTAGAACTACCCAACCCGGTACGCTTTGACTGAGTACCAGCCGCTACGCCAATGCGCTTACTCTTGATCTAGGCCGTTATACCGGCGACTAGATGCGATCTATTGGTGTCCTGGGGGAGCGGGTCGGTCAATTCTGTAGGCCTGAAGTCTGCAAAGAGCTACCCGTGCGTACTAATGCGTCGCTTGTGAAGGTGCCTAAATCCCCTTTATGCTGGTCCACTGTTTGCCTAAGCTTGTCTGCAAACTGGTGTAAGATACTGGACTTCGCCCCGTACACTTTGTAGAAGTCGGCTATAGCCGATAGAATGTTGGTGCAGGTCGCGCTATTACCACCGACGGCGCGTCCCCTACTAACTGCAATTTACCAATGTGCCGCCCCTACTACCGTGACAGCGCAGTCACCGACCCTTGCCGCTCCTACTCTACAACCTGGCCCCGGCCGCCACGTTGTAGCTTTGTGAGGGTTTTCCCCACAGCGGACGTGTTTGTAGGAGCCTTGCGCTAGTCTGGTATAATACTGCCATGCCAAATCTGGCTGTTGTTATTGTCAACTATAATACACGGGATTTGCTGGATGCCTGCCTGGAGTCGGTGTTCGCCAGCCAAACGTCCTTCCCCTTCCACGTCCTCGTCGTAGACAACCGCTCCTCTGACGGCAGCCTCGAACTGGTCGCGCGACGGTACCCTCAGGCAACGCTTATTTCCAGCGACCGCAACGGTGGTTTCGGCTATGCCAACAACCTGGCCTTGCGCTGGCTGGCGGGGCTAGAGTCGCTGCCGGAGGTGGGCGGCAACGGTGAGGTGCTGCACCTTTCGGGGCCTGGGGATATGTCGCAGCCCCACTCGGAGGTGCCTGCGGTTGGCGAGTCGCCGCTGCGCTTTCCCTGCAACTACGTGCTGTTTCTCAACCCCGACACGGTGGTGCCGCAGGAGGCGTTAGAGGAGACGGTGCGCTTCCTGGAGGAGCGTCCGCAAGTGGGGGTCGTGGGGCCGAAGGTGGTCAAGCTGGATGGCACGCTGGACCTGGCCTGCCGCCGTTCGTTCCCGACGCCCGCGTCCTCGTTCTTCAAGCTGACGGGCTTGAGCAGATTGTTCCCGAACAGCAAGCTCGTATCGAAATACAACCTGACGTTCCTGGGCGAGGACGAGACGGCGGAAGTGGACTCGGTGATGGGGGCGTACATGCTGGTGAGAGGGCGTGCGCTGGAGCAGGTGGGGTTGTTCGACGAGCGGTTCTTCATGTACGGCGAGGACCTGGACCTGGCGTTCAGGGCCAAGGAGCGGGGGTGGCAGGTGTTCTACTACCCGGCGGTGAGGGTGCTCCATCACAAGGGGGCGAGCAGCCGGAAGCAGAGCGGCCGCTCGATCCGCGAGTTCTACCGGGCTATGCACGTCTTTTACCGCAAGCACTACGCGGAGAGCAGACCTGGAATAATAAATGCTGTAGTCACCCTGGGGATCGCAGTGAGGGGCACAATCGCCCTGTTGCAGAACGCGATGAGGCCGACCGAGCACAAGAGGGTAACTTAGTAACGTGCGATATTAGCTAATAGGCCAAATAGGTGGCGTGGTATTTGCGTGTAAACGCGTAGAAGCTGTATATGAGACCAGCCAACGGACATTCCAACGGGCGCAACAACGGCCCGAATAGAGCACAGATGATGGCCGCCAGCCATGCACCGGTAGCTGAGCCTGCGGGCGTGGCGTCCAAGGGTGGGGGAGGGGCCGGTGGTCCGGTGCCGTCTGCCGAGGTGCTTGATGCCGCACCCGTTGCTCCATCGGCGGTGCCGGTACCCTTGTCGCCTGCTGAGGCGGAGCGGGTAGCGCGGGCGCGGCGGGACGTGCGGCAGGGGCAGGTGGGCGTTGACGAGCTGGTACAGATCCCATCTCTGCCGCCGCTGCCCAAGCAACCGGCTAAGCTGACGCCAGTGGTGCTGGTGCTGGTTGAGATGCTGCTGGATATAGTGGCGGTGGCCGGGGCGTTTGCCACAGCCTACGCCATCAAGTCGGTGGAGGAAGGGCAGCAACTCGCGCCGAGCGACAGCCCAGTGTATCTAACGATGCTGGGGGTAACAATCGGAAGTATCATCGTCAGTTTCTACCTGAGCAAGCTGTACAACCTGAAGCGTGGGACGTCTCGGGTGGACGAGTTCTACAAGATCGCGCTGGCGGTATCTATGGGCACCCTCGCCTCGGTGGCCGTAAGCTCCCTGCTGTTGGGCGAAGACAAGTTCAACTACTCGCGCCAGGTGCTCCTCACGGGCTGGGTGCTTACGGTGCTGTTCGTCACGGCGATGCGGCTGGTGTACAGCGCCGGGCTGGGCACGTTGCGCAGGCGCGGGTTTGACAGGGCGCGGGTGCTCATCGTGGGCACGGGGCCGACGGCGCAGATGGTCGAAGAGCGGTTGCGACATCACAGCACCCTGGGCTATACGGTCGTAGGGCTGGTTGAGGTGGGTGCGGCGGAGACGGCGGCAGGCGGGCACAAGCTGCGCGCGCCGATACTGGGCAACCTGAATAAGCTGCCGGTGCTGGTCCGCAAGCACAACGTCGAGGAGGTCATTCTGGCGCTGACCGGGGCTTCCGACAAACAGCTACGCGACATCCTGGGCCTGCTGGAGGACGAGACGGTGTCGGTGAAGATATATCCCGACGCCTTCCAACTGATGACCCAGAACGAAGTGAGCGTAGGCGAGTTGAGCGGTCTGCCGTTGTTGAGCGTCAAGGACGTGGCGTTGCGGGGATGGAACCGGCGTATGAAGCGCGCCTTCGACATCGTGTTCAGCCTGGTCGTGCTGGTGCTCACCTCCCCGCTCATGCTGGTTATCGCGCTGGCTATCAAGTTGACAAGCCCCGGCCCGGTGTTCTTCATCCAGGAGCGCGTGGGGCTGGACGGTAGGCCCTTCCAACTGGTCAAGTTCCGCACGATGAAGGTGAAGGTGGACGAGGAGGAGACGCCGAAGCTGAAGGAGGGGCTGCCGGGGTGGACGGTGCGCAACGACCCGCGCCGCACGAGTATCGGCACCTTCCTGCGCCGCTTCTCGCTGGACGAGCTGCCACAGTTCTATAACGTGCTGGTGGGGGAGATGAGCGTGGTGGGACCGAGGCCGGAGCAGCCCGCTTACGTGCAGGAGTTCGCGCAAAGGATACCCAAGTACCTGCGCAGGCACAGGGAGAAGGCAGGGCTTACGGGCTGGGCGCAGGTCAACGGGCTGCGCGGGGATAGCGATATAGCCACGCGCACGCAGGCCGACCTGTACTACGTGGAGAACTGGTCGGTGCTGTTCGACCTGAAGATTATTGTCAGGACGATCTGGACGATGGTGCGGGGGAAGAACGCTTATTAGTGCTCTTGGCGGTTGAAACCGAGGGCAACGGTTATGAAGTCCCCTACGGGGACTTCATGCTTTCAGACTGGGATTTCTATAAGCATAACTGGTGTAACATCCTAGAAGCTACATCAGAGACGATAGGACCGATAATAAGCACCAGACTCCGAACCTGTCATTTCGAACGCAGTGAGAAATCTCGTCCCTAAGCACCCTAATAACACCTTTCCTGCAGCAAGAGAGTACCAAGCATATCGTAAGAAAGAGGAAACATCCCGATGAGGGACGAGATTTCTCACTGCGTTCGAAATGACAGCGTGAGGTTGATGTGATAATCTCCTATAGCTACATTTTTGAGATGACTCCCGAATGAGCAATATGCAGGACGAGCAAGGCAAGCTGACCCATCTTGACGAGAGCGGGCACGCTGTCATGGTGGACGTGGGGGCGAAGCCGGACACGGAGAGGGTCGCGGTGGCGCGGGGAGAGGTGCGGCTCAGCCCTGAGACGTTGAGCGTGGTGCGCGAGGGGCGGGCGGCCAAGGGCGACGTGCTGGCGGTGGCCCGTGTGGCGGGCATCATGGCGGCCAAGAAGACGCCGGAACTGATACCGCTGTGCCACCCGATTATGCTCACGTCGGTGAAGGTGGAGTTCGCGCTGAAGGATTGGGGCATCGAGGTAGAGGCGCGGGCGAAGACTACCGGCCCCACGGGCGTGGAGATGGAGGCGCTGACGGCTGTGTCGGTGGCCGCGCTGACCATCTACGACATGCTCAAGGCGATAGAGCGGGGTGCCAGCATAGAGAACATAAGGCTGGTGCGCAAGGAAGGCGGCAAGAGCGGCACCTGGGAAGGGAAGTAACACGTAACACGTAACACGTAACACGTGACTGAATAAGTGTTACGCGTTACGTGTTACGTGTTACCTTGATGGAGGTGTGGGGTTGTGAGGTACGAGACGCATACTCGGATGGAGCGGGCGGCGATATTTGAGGCGGCTAAGGGCTTCTTCGGGCAGGAGGAAGGCGGACTGGGGATGAAGTTGAGCGCGCACCAGGGGAACCAGATTTCGTTTTTTGGGGATGGGTTGGTCTGGGTGACAGTGTGGCCTGCCGGGCCGAACGAGAAGATACGGGTGGACGTGGACGTGTCGGACCGGGACGAGGATGCAAAGCGGTTTATCGAGAAGGTGCTGAACGCGCCGGTGATGGGGGCCAGCGGCTCCACGAGCGTGTGACATGGTTGAAGTGGTGATTGGCAGGTTCATGGTGGCGGTGGGGGCGGTGATAGAGCACGCGCCCAGCGGTAGGGTGCTTCTGATCAAGCGGTCGGAGGCGGCGGACTATAGTGGCGGGGTTTGGGAGGACGTGACGGGCAGGGTACACCAGTTCGAGGAGCCGGAGGACGCACTCAGGCGGGAGGTTAGGGAGGAGTGCGGGCTTACGGTGGAGATTGTGAAGCCGATAAGTGTGTTCCACCTGTACAGGGGCGAGAGAACGGCGAAAAATGAACTGATTGGCATCATCTTCTGGTGCAGGACCGAGTCGGACGAGGTGAGGCTTTCGGGGGAGCACACCGATTACAGGTGGGTGACAGCGGACGAGGCGCTGGAGGTGGTGGAGCACCCAGGTATCAGAGGCGATTTCGAGGCGTTTGTGAGGGAGAGGGGTATCTAAACAAGCCGGTCTGCACGAAATCAGGGTGCTACCCTGTAGCTTATAGGGCCGTGTCTCAATAGAGGGTTCGGGCGGATGCTCCAGTCTAACAATAGGAAGCGATGGGCGGTGGTTGCCTCCATAGTTGTGGTATTGGTGCTGCTAGGAGTACTTGTATACCGGTTCGCTTATCAAGAAGGCTACAGGACCGCGGGCCTGGAAGGAGATGCCGAGCTTAGCCAGGTGCGTGCCGAGGTGAGTTCCACTGCAACCGCGCTAATGCAGCTTTCGGACACCTATAGTCAAACGGCGAGTCTCCTTCGAGGGCCTAGTCTGAGAGCGGGAGAGACTGGAAAGATAGCCAACTGGTCCATCACGGTGACACGAGTTGAAGGAACTGATACGATCACAGTGTCAAAGGGCACCGGCCAGGTAATGCAGCCGCACATTGGCAAGTTCTGGCTCATAAGGCTGCGAGCTAGCTCCGAGGTCGGTAATTCCCTTAAATTCCTCAAATGGTATGTACTTGATACAAAAGGTAATATCCACCAGGAGACAGCAAGCGACCCCAACTATAGGTTTGATGCCAGCCTCTATGAATTTTACCAGGAGCAACGTACCCCTCCGTTGCAGGTGGAATGGCTGAGTGGTACTACGGGTGAGGATGCTCTCCTTATCTTCGACATCCCGGCTGATGTATCACCGGTGAAGCTAATTATTCAGGCCAACAACCACCATATAATCTTTGATCTTGTTAGTAGTTAAGCAACTTGGGGTAAAAACAAAGAGAGGGTGCTGATTGTCAGCACCCTCTCATATTTGGTACCCATTTCTTGCCCTAGCGGATGAAGAGCGGGGCCAGCACCAGGGTGATGGTGGAGAGCAGCTTGATGAGCACGTGGAGGGACGGGCCGGCGGTGTCCTTAAAGGGGTCGCCTACCGTGTCGCCCACTACCGAGGCCTTGTGAGCTTCGGTGCCCTTGCCTAGGACGTTACCCTCCTGGTCTTTGAGGCCGCCCGACTCGATGAACTTCTTGGCGTTGTCCCACGCGCCGCCGCCGTTGTTGAGCACGTTAGCCATCAACACGCCTACGATGGTGCCCACCATGAGGAGACCACCAGCCGCCTCCCAACCCAGGAGGACACCCACGAGCACGGGGGTAGCCACAGCCAGGAGGCCGGGCGCGATCATCTCACGGAGAGCGGCGCGGGCGGAAATGTCCACGGCGCGGGCGTAGTCGGGGCGAGAGGTGCCGAGCATGATGCCGGGGTCGGCGCGGAACTGGCGGCGCACTTCCTCGATCATCTGCCCCGCCGCGCGTCCCACCGCACGGATGGCGAGCGACGAGAAGAGGAAGACGAGCATAGCGCCGATGAACGCGCCCGCGAACACCTCTATCTGCGACAGGTTGATGGGCACCTGGCCGCGCACCAACTCTGTTTCGGGCTGCACCTGCCGTACCTTGTCCAGGTAGGCCGAGAAGAGCAGAAAGGCAGCCAGCGCCGCCGAGCCTACGGCGTAGCCCTTGGTGAGCGCCTTGGTGGTGTTACCCACCGCGTCCAGGCCATCGGTGATATCGCGCACCGACTTGTCCTGGTGAGACAT
>JALZHI010000022.1:24976-45278 GCA_030913985.1 Chloroflexota bacterium
ACCGGCGTTGTCGGTGATGGGGCCGAAGGTGTCCATAGCGAGGATGTAGGCGCAGGACATGAGCATGCCCATCGTCGCCACGGCGGTACCGAAGATGCCCGCCGCCACGCTGGTGTTCACGCCGAAGGTGCCCTCCACGCCAGGCACGTGGATGCCCACTTCCGCCAGGTCCGAGGGATTGCCCATCGTGCCCAACCAGTAGGAGCCGAAGAGCGCCGCGACGATGGAGATTGTCGGCAGGAAGGTCGTCTCGAAGCCGACGGCGATACCAGAGATAATCGTGGTGGCGGGGCCGGTGCGGGCGGCGTCGGCGATCTCGCGCACGGGCCGCCACGCGCCTGCCGTGTAGTACTGGGTGATGAACACGAAGGCGATAGAGGTCACGATGCCCACGATGCCCGCCAGGCCGAACCAGACGCCCGAGGACCAACCGTTAGCGGCCGATTCGGGGAGCATGACCAAGCTTACCAGCATCATCGCCACGGCTGAGACAGCCGCCATGATGTAATAGCCGTTGTTCAGGGCGGCGAGGGCTGCCTTGTCGGTTACGTCCTGACCGCCGCGGCCCGAGACGCGGGCGGAGAGGATACCTATGAGGGAAGCCACGAGACCGAAGGCGCGCACCACGAGGGGGAACAGTATCCAGGCTACGTTGGTGCGGCCGGTGATTTCGTACAGGAGCACGCCGAGGATCATAGCGCCGATGTTCTCGGCTGCGGTCGACTCGAAGAGGTCGGCCCCGCGGCCCGCGCAGTCGCCCACGTTGTCGCCCACGAGGTCAGCGATAACGGCGGGGTTGCGGGGGTCGTCTTCGGGTATACCGGCTTCCACCTTGCCCACGAGGTCGGCACCCACGTCGGCGGCCTTGGTGTAGATACCGCCGCCAAGCTGGGCGAACAAGGCCACGAACGAAGCGCCGAAGCCGAAGCCCACGATGAGGAACGGCGCCTGAGCTAGCCCTCCGTTGGGGTCTTCAGGGGTGTTTGCGAAGGCGGCGTAAGCGAAGTAGATGAGGAAGACGCCCAGCAGCGATAGGGCGACCACCAGGAAGCCGGATACCGCGCCACCCCTAAGGGCCACGGTAAGCGCCTCACCCAGGGAGTTGCGAGCGGCGGCGGCGGTACGCAGGTTGGCACGCACGGCCACGTACATGCCTATGTAGCCCGAAATAGCCGAGGCCGCAGCACCCAAAAGGAACGCCACAGAGGTCATCATGCCGAGGTCGAGGTTCCCAACGGTGGTGCCCTGCGTGGCACCTGGGATGACCGCCAACAGCACGCCCACGAGTACAGCCGTGACCACCGAGAGTATGGCGATGGTCGTGTACTGGCGCTTGAGGAAAGCCATAGCACCCTCTACGATGGTGCTGGCTATCTCCTGCATCTCCGGGGTACCAGTGTCCCGGCCCAGCACGTCACGCGCCAGGTAGATGGCGAAGGCCACTGCTATGATGCCCGCGACAGGCACGAACCACGTTAGCAGTGTTACAACGTCATTATGATTCATCAGTTCTCCTCTCCTCCAAAGTCTGCTAGATTAGATGCGTGGCCCCGTTGCCACACTCCTTAACCGGGGACCATATGTGATGTACGCGGCATTATCCGTTTACATCAACTGCCCGGCCACACACATGTAACCGGGCAGGGCGCGTGAATTGTATCACATTCTCGTCAAGTAGGCAATTGTGTAAAGAGTAACACGTAACGCGTAACACGTAACTGGTCATCGTTTGCTCGTTACGTGTTACGCGTTACGTGTTACTTTCCTCAGCGTCTTGCGGTTGCAGCCCGGCGGGTTGGCCCTTCGGCGGGCGGCGGCCCACTCCTACCGAACATGCGGCCCCATTCGCGCTTCTCCCAGACCACCAGCAGCATGGAGGCGGTGAAGATGGAGGAGAAGGTGCCCGACATGATGCCGATGAGCAGGGTTAGCACGAAGTTGCGGATGCTCGCGCCGCCGAAGAGGTAGAGCGCGACGAGGGTCAGCAGCACCGTGATCGAGGTGTTGATGGAGCGGGCCAGCGTCTGCACCAGCGAGTAGTTCACCACGTCCTCGAACCGCTCGAAGCGGCGCTTGATGATGTTCTCGCGGGTGCGGTCGAACACCACGATGGTATCGTGCACGGAGAAACCAATCACGGTAAGCAGCGCCGTGATAAAGAGGGCGTCGATCTCCACGTCGAACAGGAGGCCTAGTATGGCGAAGATGCCGAGCACCACCAGCACGTCGTGCAGGAGGGCGATAATAGCGCAGATGCCGTAGCGGAGGGCGTTAGGCACCTTGCGGAAGACCAGGGTCAGGTAGAGCAGGATGGCGAGGGAGGCAATCATGATGGCCCAGAAGGCGCGGCCCACCAGCTCCCGGCCCACGGTGGGACCTACGGAGCGGAAGTCGATCTCGGAGGCCTCATCTACGCTGTAACGCGCGACCGTCTGGCCCTGCCCACCGCCCGTAGTGCCCGCGCCTGTGCCATCTGTTGCAGCGGTGCCGGTGACAGTGCCCGTGGCGGCTACGGCTTGCGTGCCCGTGACCGTTTGAGTAGCTGTAACGGCCTGAGTGCCTGTGACCGTGCCGGTAGGGAGCACCGTGGCGGTGAGCGTATCTGTGCCGGTAATAATAGACACCGTCTCGGTGACCAGGCTACCGGCTACCAGGCCCTCTTCCACGAGCGCGTGCTCCAGGCGAGCCTTGTCCTCGCCCGACAGTTGGCCTGGGAGGTCCATGATGATGGTGTCTACGGTGCCTTCGGTGGTGTCGGTGGTGGGCTGGGTGGCGCTGAGCAAGCTGAGGGTGCCGCCTTTGACCAGTGCGCCGTCGAAGCCCTGCTCGTCGAGCAATGCGGAGAAGCGTTCGGTGGCCGTGGCGTACTCCGCGACCGGCCTCACCTCCCAGCGGGTGCCGCCGGTGAAGTCTATACCCGCCTTCAGGCCGCCCAGGAAGATGGCGATGAGGCCGGGTATGATGATTAGCAGTGAGAATGCCAGGTATAGAAAACGCTTGCCTACAAGATCTATCATTGGTACCTCGTTGGAGTGTTGAGTTATGAGTTATGAGTTTTGAATTTTGAATGTTGAGTTAGCTTACGGAAACTCAACACTCAAAATTCAAAACTCATAACTAAATTAAGCTTCGGTGGTCCTGGCGGAGGGGCTTTGGGCCTGGTCCAGGAAGAAGGCCCACCTGCTGCGGGAGAGGCCGGTGCCCACGATGGCCCGCAGGAAGGTGCGCGTCACCGTAATAGCGGTGAAGAGCGAGACGATCACGCCTATCGCCAGGGTGAGCGCGAAGCCCTGGATGATGGATGCCCCGCCGAAGGTCGCGCCGAACCAGAACAGGATGGCGCAGGTCATGAGGGTCGCCACGTTGCTATCGCGAATGGAGGGCCAGGCGTGGTCGAAGCCTGCCTCCACCGCGGCAGAAAGGGTCTTACCCGATCTTAACTCTTCTTTGAGGCGTGCGAAAATAAGCACGTTGGCGTCAACCGCCATACCAATAGACAGGATGAAGCCGGCGATACCTGCCAGTGTGAGGGTGACTGGCACGAGCTTGAAGATGGCGTAGGTGATGATCGCGTAGATGATGAGGGCCACGCTGGCGAGCACGCCGGGCAGGCGGTAGTAGACGATCATGAACAGCACCACGAGGCCGAGGCCAATGATGCCCGCCGTGATGCTCTTGTCGATAGCTTCCTGACCCAACGTCGCGGAGATCTTACGCGACTCGATGGGAGTGAGGGAGACCGGCAGCGCGCCGTACTTCAATTGGAGCGCCAGCGCACGCCCTTCCTCCACGCTGAGACCGGTAATCTGGCCGTCGCCGTTGGGGATGGGGCTATCGATTCGAGGGGAGCTAATGACGCGCTTGTCGAGCACAATGGGCATGTAGTTGCCTACGTTGGCCTGTGTGAAATCGCCAAAGACGCGCGGCCCGTCGCCCTTCAGTGCGAAAGCTACCAGTGGCTGGCCTGTGGTGGGGTCGAACTGCAACAGCACGCGGCTGCCGTCAATCTGGTCGCCGGTGATGATAGTCTGGTAAGTCTGGCTGACCGGAGTAGGGCTGGCCTGCGGGGCCGGCGTGGTCGCGGGTGCGCTCGTGGCGGTTACCGTTTGGGTGGCGGTGATGGAGCCGGTACCCGTCACACCTACGCTCGCTGAAGGCTGGGCGGCAGCCGTTGTGGGGCTGGCGAGGGCGGCAAGTTGCGCGCTGGATGGGCACCCTTCGGTCGTACATATCAGGGTGCCTTCAGGGATGGGAACCGCGCCACTGCTGACGATTTCGAGGAAGGCGGTCTGCTGGATGATGTTGGCGGCTTGTTCGAGATTCTGGATGCCAGGAAGTTCCACCAGGATGCGATTGCCCTGGGCAGTCTGCACGACAGGCTCGGAGGCACCGGTGGCGTTGGCACGGCTCTCGAGGATGTTGCGGGCGGCCTCCAACTGCTCCTGGGTGACGGGGTTTTCCGGGTTGCGCGGCTCGGCTTGTAAGACGAGCTGCAAGCCACCCTGGAGGTCGAGACCCAGGCGGGTGCTTACGTCGCGCTTGACATCGCCCACCCCAATTACGTTGGACATATCTATATATCCGGCGAGCATTGTGACGATGATGATGCCGGCGAGCCAGGCTAGCGGGTTCTGACGCAAAGAATTGCTCCTCTCAAGTGTACTAAAAGCGAGGTAGGAAGTACCGGGCGAACGCCTGATGCGCTTGCTGCTGCGTACTTCTTACCTGGGACATTCCATGTGTGCTCTTATTCCGGGTGTTGGGATTTTTGGATCGTGCGCAGCCCTGACACGCGTGCTGCTGTAGTTGTGAGCTTGGCGAGCGGGAGCGGCGAAATTCACCTTGCTCCGGGCGGCAAACTATAGATGTTTGCGCGCCTGCTCAATAGGCAGTCAAAAACAAATTATAAAGTAGGAGGGGAGGTCTGTCAACTTTGGGGCTGTCCCGGCGCGGTGGGGACCAACTATGTTCAAGGCAGAATAGCAGGACCAAGCCTCCCCCTGTCATCCTGAACGCAGTGAAGGATCTCAGATGTTAGCCTGGGAGTACTTTGAACCCATAGCACAATGCTCGTATCAAACAGCCTCCCTACCCACCTTTTTGAGATCCTTCACTGCGTTCAGGATGACAGGGGGAGGCTTGGTCCTGCGACTAGAAAGAGCGGGGCTGACTAACAGGGGCACGAGGTATCGTGCCCCTGCAACGGGGTTGTTGGATAAAGGCTAGAGCGGAGGGGCGGGCGGGATGTTGCGGTTGCCTTTGAAGAGGTTGGTGGGGTCGTAGCGTTGTTTGATATGGGCGAGGCGAGCGTAGGTGTCGGGTGGGTAGGCTTGTTTTGTGGCCTCTTCAGGTTCGTCGCCGAGGAAGTTAACGTAGGCCCCGGTGGAGTGGGGCTTGAGCAGTTGCCAGGCTCGTTCGGTCCAGGCGCGGTGCTCCGCGACCTCCGAGGGGCCGGCGGGAGCGCCCAGCCAGGAGTTGAGGATGGTCACCATGTAGGGTTTGTCGCGGTGGCCGAAGGCGGTGCTGTCGGCGTGTGGGCTAGACATGGCCCCACCCCCTACACGAAACTGCACGATACCCTGGCGGGAGGCAGACCTGCTCACGTGCTCTACGAGCGCCGCGGCTGTTGAGTCGTCCAGGCCGTCGAGGAAGTGCGACCGCACGCTGGCGGGGCGGCTGATAGTCCCCTCCGCCGAGAAGTTGAAGAGCGCCGGGTAAGGCATCGGCTGGACCATCTGCGTGATGGGCGTACCCATGTCGAGCAGGGGAGCGATTACCCCCTGGCCTTCCTGTGGGTCGCCCGCGTAGCAGCACAACACGGCCACGACGGCCGTGCCGTGGTATTCGGCGGGTATCATGGGCATGGGCGGGGCTAACATCAGCATCAGGATGGTGCTGAGTTCGTCGGGGGCTTCGGCGGCGATACGCAGGTAGGAAGTAAGCAGGGCGGGATCGGCGGCGAACGCGATCATGCCCCCGAGTACGAGACCAACGGGTACCAGGCCGAACTGGAACGAGGTGACGATACCGAAGTTGCCGCCTCCGCCGCGTATGGCCCAGAAGAGGTCGGGGTGCTCCGTTTCGCTGGCGGTGAGCACCCGCCCGTCGGCTGTGACGACCTCTGCGGAGAGCAGGTGGTCTATGGTCATGCCGTACTTGCGCGCCAGCCAGCCAATGCCGCCGCCCAGGGTAAGGCCACCCACCCCCACCGTGCCGCTATCGCCGCCGGGGGTGGCGAGGCCGTACTCCGCCGCCCGGCCCGTGTACTCGCCCCAGGTGAGGCCCGGCCCCACCCTGGCGATACGCCGCTCTGGGTCGATGGCTAAGTCGTTCATGAGGGACAGGTCTACAACCACACCGTCGTCTACCACGCAGAGGCCGGAGGCGCTGTGGCCGCCGCTACGCACGCCCACAGGGAGGTTGTTTTCGGTGGCGAAGCGTACGGCCCGGACCACATCGGCTGTGTTGCGGCAGCGGACGATAGCGACGGGGTGGCGGTCGAACGCCTTGTTCCACGACCTGCGGGCGGTTTCGTAGTCGGCGTGGCCGGGGAGGACTAGCTCGCCGGAGAGGGCGCTTGTCAGCTCGGTAGTGTCGGGTACGGCGACTGCGGGGCCCGTCTTAACGGCACCGGCGGGAGAATTGTTCATCGGGTTGGCTCCTCGACTCCTGGAATGGTTACTTTGTAGCGTATTAGTGTGTCCGCGTCAAGACCCCTGGAGGGTGGCATAGGGAGGTTATTGTTGGGAAGGATGTTGTGGGGTTAGTCACTTAGTCCTCATCACCCCTATCGTCCATCGTCCATCGTCCATCGTCCATCGTCCATCGTCCATCGTCCACCTGGCATAGCCATTGCTTGATACATGGCAGACCTCACTCAATCCGCTATGCACTCAACAGGACTGGAGATACCGGCATGAAGAATCATAACAAGCCACACGATGCGACAACCGTACGACGTAATAATGTATCTGCTCTTCGGCTGGCTGGGGCCATATTCGCGCTGGCCTTGCTGGCCCTGACCGCGCTCCCCGCTATCGCACAGGCAGCACCGGCCCCGGGAGGCGGCAAGACGATCCTCTTCCAGCAGGGCGACCCCACGGCTCAAACGGACGTGACCAACCAGCAGGGCGGGAGCGAGGAAGACCAGCCGTTGAACGGTGGCAGCACGGACAACAACAGCAACTCGGGCACCACCAACAACTCCACTAACAGCCAGCAGAACCCACCGGGAGACGACCAGCAAGGCAGCACCCAGGGTGGCAACGTAGCAGGCAACACAGGCGGCCAGGACGGCACCGGCATGGGCTTCTCCTGGTGGCTGATTGCGATACCCGCGATTCTCATAGCCATAGCGGTGCCCTTCCTGCGCCGCCGTCCCGCCAACGAGCCGGCCACAGCCAACCCCGCTCCCGACCTGGAACGCCGCGACCAGGCATAGCACTCCGCTCCCACAATATACCTATTGACTAGGCAGGTACCCTTTGCTAGAATTGCTGCACCAGGGTACCTGCTTCGGGCGCACAGCGGAAGATCATGGCATTACGCTGCATTACGCGGCATCTCTATACGTGGCCCAACAACGGCGACTTACTCCCTCATAATCCCTCCTGCCTTCATGCCGCCGGGCACCGCTACATGCCAACCGGACTCCCTGGTGCGGGCTATTTTTCGCGTGTAAAAGTTACGGGCGCACTATTTCATAGGCCCGGTCCGCTTACCATCTTTTCTTCAAAGGAAGGAGGGTTTTGCAATTGGAAACGTACCACGGGACGCGCCGCCCTATTTGGCTATTCGTACTCGGGCTGGCGCTGGTGTTCGTAGCGGCGTTAGCGGTGAGTGTATCGCCCGCAGGCTCTTCAGCCGGGGTTGCCAGCGCATCGGCAGGTACCTCACTCTCCAGCGTGAGGTTGCAGAGTCACGCTCCGCAGGTTGCCTGCCAAAACAACGGTTCGATAACCGAACTTGATCCTGGAATGAGTCCTCGCTGGGGCGGAGCCACTGCTGACAGTTGTGCGACCGGCGGCGGATGTATCGGAACAGGAGGAGCATTCTACCATTATGATGTGTACACCTACTCCAACAGTACAGCATCGCCTGTATGTGTGACGATTACGCTGACCGGCACGCACGCGAGCCAACTTCAGAGCGCCGCACATAAGAACTCTTTTGATCCCACTATCATTTGTAATAGCGGTACCTACCTCGGCAAACGTGACGGTCCAGGCGACTACTCAGTCACCGTCCCGTCGGGTAGCCTTTTGCTTGTGGTTGTTAACGAACTTAACGAGAACACCGGCACTGCCAAGAACTACTCGGTCATCGTCAATGGTCTGACCTCGTGCGCGGTTAGCACCTTTACTCCCACCGCTACGCGCACTAGAACAGCTACCAGGACGCCCACTCAAACACCCACACCCACGAGCACCTCCACAAATACCCGAACTTCTACTCCCACTCGGACGCATACCCCCACCAACACAGCTACAACCGCTGCCACTAATACAGCCAACGCGAGCGTCACAGCCACCCGAACACCCACACCACCGGGCGGTGTTGCCACGGCTACCGCGTGCGCGGTCCAGTTCAACGACGTGCCGCCTGGCTCCACCTTCTACTCCTTCGTGAGGTGCATAGCGTGCAGAGGTGTCATCTCAGGGTATCCCTGTGGCGCTCCGGGTGAGCCGTGCCCAGGCTCCTACTTCCGTCCGGGCCTGAACGTCACGCGGGGACAGATATCCAAGATGGTGGCCCTTGCCGCGGAACTAAGCGACCCGCCGGGTACTCGCAAGTTCGAGGACGTACCGGAAGACAGCCCCTTCTACGTGTGGATACAGCAGCTTGCAAATACCGGGGCTATAGGTGGTTACCCGTGTGGCGGCACCAATCCGGCCACGGGAGCCGCAGAACCTTGTGTGGGTCCTGGCAACCGGGCATACTTCCGTCCGAACAACAACACCACACGCGGGCAACTGACCAAGATAGTGTCCGAAGCAGCAGGCTTCAACGAGGACCCGGGTGCTCAGCAGTTCACCGACGTACCGGCAGATGCACCATTCTTCGTGTGGGTGCAGCGTTTATACAACCGGGCCGTCGTCAGCGGCTATCCCTGCGGAGGCACCAACCCGGCCACGGGAGCCGCCGAACCGTGCGATGCTTCCTCGCGCCCATACTTCCGAGTGAACAACAATGTCACCAGGGGGCAAACCGCCAAGATAGTGGCCGAGACCTTCTTCCCAGGCTGCGTTACACCTGCCTCGCCTGAGTGACTTCGCCCAGAGCATCCCATAAAAGAAGAGCCACTCCTTTGCCGAGTGGCTCTTTTCTTTCAATCTCGGGAGTCTGGACCGGGTCAGATAGCCCGATCCAAACTCAAGGACTAATAAATGTCCAGGTAGCGGTCTATCTCCCACTGGGTCACCCGCATGCGGAAGTCGTCCCACTCGGCGCGCTTGGCTTCCAGCAGGCGCTCGGTGATGTGGTCGCCCAGCGTCTCTCGCACCAATTCGTCCTTCTCCATCTCGCGCAACGCCTCGTCCAGCGAGCCGGGCAGCGTCTGGATGTTGCGGCGCACTCTCTCGCTCTCGTCGAAGTGGTAGAGGTTCTCCTCCACGGGATCGGGGGCCTCGTAGCCCTTCTCGATACCTTCCAGGCCCGCCCGCAGCATTACGGCGAACGCCAGGTAGGGGTTGGCGGAAGGATCGGGGCAGCGTAGCTCCACGCGGGCGGCTTGCGGCTTGCCGGGGCGGTTCTTGGGCACGCGGATCAGGGCCGAGCGGTTGGTGCGCGCCCAGGAGATGTAGACCGGGGCCTCGTAGCCGGGCACGAGCCTCTTGTAGGAGTTCACCAGCGGGGCCAGCACCGCGCACATGCCGCGAGCGTGCTTTAGCTGCCCGGCGATGTACTGCTTGGCGATGGGGGAGAGGCCGTAGGGGTCGTCGGCGTCTGCGAACTTATTGGTCGGGTCGTCAAGCCCCGCGAGGCTCTGGTGGGTGTGCATGCCCGAACCGTTGATGCCGAAAATCGGCTTGGGCATGAAGGTGCAGTGCAGGCCGTGCCGGGCGGCGATGGCCTTTAGGGTGTACTTCAACGTCACCGCGCTGTCGGCTGTGGTGAGGGCGTGGGCGTACTCGAAGTCGATCTCGTGCTGGCCGCGTGCGACTTCGTGGTGGGAAGTCTCGACCTTGATGCCCATGCCTTCGAGGGCGTTCACCATGTCCTTGCGCACGTCCGCGCCCATGTCGCCGGTCAGGTCGAAGTAGCCGCCCATGTCATGGGTCTCTTCGGTCGGCTTGCCGTTGACCATGCGGAAGAGGAAGAACTCAAGCTCCGGGCCGGTGTTGAGCTTGTAGCCGAGGGCCGCCGCGTAGTCGAGGGCACGGGCCAGTACGTGGCGCGGGTCGCCCTCGAACAGGTCGCCGTTGGGGTTGTATACCCAGCAGATGGCGCGGGCGGTGCTCTCTTCGGTGCGCTCCCAGGGCATCACGGCCCAGGTTGAGAGGTCGGGCACCAGGAACATGTCCGACTCCGCGATGCGGGCGAAACCCTCGATGGAGGAGCCGTCGAACCACTTGCCGTTCACGCAGGCGTCCTCGAACTGGTGCAGCGGTATAGCCACCGACTTGACAATGCCCATCAGGTCGGTGAACTGCAAATTGACGAAGCGAATCTTCTCTTTCTCGGCCCGCGCCAGGATATCGGACACCGCCGAGGGCTTGTTGCCCGCAGATTCGGGCGTCCACACGCGCTTAGGCTCTATCCTGCCGTGAAAACCGTTCACCCTGGCCTCTAACTCTTGGACCATCTCGTAAACCTCCGAAATGTTAGCTGAATTTCAAAAACAAAGCCGGAAGATGCTCTACAGCTTCCAACAAGGTCAGTATAGCACGGTGGATTGCGCGGTCCTATGTTATAAACGCAGAAGAATTGGAGGTCTTTTTGTGCAAATGTCCGAATACGCAGTTTCCACATTCTACAAGCCGTGTCTGGATCAAAGTCGGAGATCGGCGACCACACTCCCCCTGTCATCCTGAGCGTAGCGAAGGATCAGGTGGGTAGCCGAGAGTCTACAACGTTGTGGATGCTGATGGCATTAGGAACACTGATGCATCATACCAAGAGTCAAGAACGGGCTACTGATCCTTCGCTGCGCTCAGGATGACAAGGGGGAAGTGTGGTCGTTGCTATGGGACTTTGACACAGCCCGAAGTTGGGGTTGAGGGGTTGGAAAGGTGGGCGGGGGAGGTGTATACTGGAGGCAGCGGCAAGCGATGAGACTTTGTAGGGGGCGCGTAGCGGATGCTACGAGTGGCCCGCGATGGAGCTTAATTATGGCGATGAATGCTACCGAGCAAGAGGCTAAGAAGGTGCTGGCAACCGGGACTGTGTCGGCGGTGTGCTACAGCGCGGAGCTTATCAATGGGGTGGGCAAGGAAGTGCGCGAGTCGGCCCAGGTGACGAAGTGGGGCATTCCGGGCGACCGGCACTATGGCGAGACGCGCGTCAGCCGAGGGCGCGTGGTGCCGAACAACAGGCCGGTTACGGTTGTGGGCGCGGACGGCACGAGGGCGGCCTGCGAGAAGCTGGGCATCCCCAACATCCCGCCGGGCGGGCTGGGCGAGAACATCCTGGCCGAGGGGCTGGGCGACCTCAGCGACGTGACGGCGGGCGACGAGATTCACGTGCTGGGCGAGCGCGGCGAGCCGAAGGTAATTTTGAGCGTGTGGAAGCAGAACGACCCCTGCGCGAACCTGATGGTGTACCACAAGCAGATGGTAAAGGAGCTAATGGGCAGGCGCGGGGTGCTGTGCACGGTGCTGCTCGAGGGCGAAGTGCGCGTGGGCGACACTATAGCCTGGGTGCGATAGGCATAGGGACGGAAACGCCAAGACGCGGAGACGCCAAGAACGCGCCAAGTTAAGGATTGTTTGGTTCTAAGCAAAGGACCAGAGTACGCCGCAGGTACTCTGGTCCTTTTTGTATTCTCTAAACCCTTAATTCTCTTGGCGCGTTCTTGGCGTTTCCGCGTCTTGGCGTTTCCCCTCTCTATACCTGCCGCACCACAGAGGGTTGGCGGGTGGGTGGGACTAGAGTGCCGAAGCGGCTCATTACGCCCGCGCCGAGGCCGAGGCAGGCTGCCAGGTAGACGAGCATCCAGAGCAGGGAGCTTATCCAGCCGGGAAGCAGCAGGGTTGGGAAGAGGGTCGCGGCCAGGATGACGCCCAGACCGAACAGGGTCTCTAGCATCACGCGCTGGTGGACGTTGAGGGGGCGAGTCTCATGCCGCACCGACTCGTACACGCGCCTGCCGAGCCATAGGCTGACGTTCGCCAGGCCGAACAGGAGGGCGAGTCCTACGGCTATGGCTAGCACCGGCACCAGGACGATGCCCACTATGGTGAGCGTGAGGACCATGCTGACGACGCCGAACGCGGGCCAGAGCAGGAGGGCTACGATGAGGCCGACCGTTATGGAGGGACCGGGAGCGGCTTCCAGGGTGGCGCTCGATACCTGGAGGCGCTGAGGCACGACCAGGGCGAAGGCTAACACGAACACTGCCAGGAGCAGGCCCATACCAAGCACTAGGACCAGCGTGGCCGCTCTGCCGAATACGTCGAACATGCCGCCCAATCGTTCGGAAGGTAGGTGAGGCTGGTCGAGAGAGGTGGGCACGCCCGCGAAGGCGTTGAGTGGCAGGAGCGGGAGGTCAACCGTGCTGATCTCACCGCCTATGCTGGCGCCGGGGTCGCGCTCGACCTTGCCGCCCGCCAGCACGAGCACGTTGCCCGTGACGCTGCTGCCCGGCATGAGCTTAACATCTCCGCGCATAGCGGACACGTCGCCCGCCACCTTGCCGCTTATGTAGGCGTTGCCCTGCACGACCACCACGTTGCCGCGCACTTCGCCGTCCACGGTGATGTCGCCGTCGGTAACGGTGGCATCGCCCTGCACCACTTCTCCATGCTCGATGTGCAGGTCTTCTCCCACGGCGCTCCTGGAGGTCTCCGCCTGGGTCAGCTGCGAGGCAAACGTGGACACGTGCGTGATGGAGTACGTGAATACCAGCAGGGCTACCGCAGCCAGTACGGAGAGCAGCGGGAGCGCCCAGGGGATCTTATTTTGTGTACGGTGTTGGGTATGCATGGCGCTTTCTCTAACCAAAAATCGTATCTGTTTACCTCTAATGTACGGTAATGTTTACGCGGCTTCCGCCAGTTGGCCGAGGCCGCCGTTTTCCATGCCGGCGGTGCGGTGGTAGGCGGCCACCATTTGCCAGGCCACCAGGACCATGACTCCCATCACCAGCGAGACGCCCGCCACCGTGCCCGCGCCCACGCCGTTGAAGACCGAGCCGAGCCAGGTGTTCACAGCCGCGAGGAAGGTGCGCGTCATGGCGAGGAAATCAGCGAACGGCCCTTCCACCTTCATGACGCCGGAGAGCACGAGCGCGAGCACCAGGCCCGCAGTGCCCGCTACGGACAGGCCGACGGCAGCCGCGCCACGCAGATACTGGCTCAAGCGGCGCTGCCACTCCTCCCACGCGTCTTCGTCCAGGCCGAGGCCGCCCGTTACCACGGGGAGTCGGGTTGGAGAGGCCGGGAGGATCGAGCCGAGGGCGGGTACGGGTACAGGAGAGGGAGCTAGCTCGGCTACCTGGGGCCGGTATACCTGCGCCTGGGAGACCTTGAGCATGACCGAGGCGTGGAAGGTGGCGGGCACCGGGACCGGAGCGGCGGCTGAGGCGCAAAGGAGGGCGTCGGCCTCGGACATGACCTGCCAGGTAAGCGAACAAGCGGCGCACTCAGCGAGGTGGGCCTGCAAGCCGCGGTCGTCCTCGGGGTCGAGGAGGTCGTCCAGCTTGAGGGACATCAGTTCGTCGTAGACAGGACGGCAGGACATCAGAGCGCACCCCCTTCCGGCAGGGAGGAGCTACGGTCTATAAAGTATGAAGGGTAGCCTGCGTATACGTAGTCCATAGTGTTACCTTCTCCCGCTTACCTGGGCCATTTCTTCGGCCAGCATCTTCCTGGCGCGGTGCAGCTGCGTCTTGACCGCACTCTCGGTGAGGCCGGTGACGCGGGCTATCTCGTCGTATGAAAGGTCGTTGTAGTAGCGCAGCACGGTGACGGAGCGGTACTTGTCGGGCAGGGTGTTGAGCAACTGCCTGACCATCGCGCTCTGCTCGGACTTGAGAGCAATCTCCTCCGGCTCCGGGTCGTCGCTCTGCACGTAAAGTGCCACGTCGTCGAGCGGGGCCTGGGGCTTGCGGCGTCTAAGCAAGTCGATGCTGTAGTGCGAGGCGATGGATAGCAGCCATGTGGAGAAGCGGCGGTCGAGCTGGAACGTATGTAGCTGGTTCCAGGCCCGCACGAACACCTCCTGGGCGGCGTCTTCGGCCTCGGTGGGATCACCCAGCATGCGGTAGGCCATGTTGTACACGGCTGCCTGGTAGCGGGTGACTAGCTCGCCGAAAGCAAGCTGGTCGCCACCGAGGGCGGCCTGCACGAGAAGCCGGTCCTGCTCGGCTGAAGTCAGCGCGACAGGCTCGGCAGCCGGGGTCCCGGCGTAAATATTTACATTAGCGCCCGTGTGCGCCAGGTCCTGAGAGGCCTGGACACCCTGCTCCGTGGTGCGGGGCAAGTTGCCGGCATCGGGTGACGGCATGGTAACTGTCCTGTTGGCCGGGTTCCCGTTGGAGCGTCCGGGGTTGTTGGCGATGCCCGTGCGGGACCCGAACAGGGAGTCCCAGCCGTTGAGGGTAAAGCCCGACACCGGAGAACCGGGGAAAGTCAAAGCAGCCACACCGCTTTTATTCATCGAAACGTGCCTCCTCTTGCACACCCCTATATACGCAAGTATTGTCGAAGATGTTGCAGGGTTTTGCGGAGTTTCGATTCGAGTTGTGGCAGGGCAATTATAGCAGGGGAGAAAAGCCTGGGCTAGAGTGCGTTCACACGCGTGCTTGACACTCCCCTACCCCTCTGCTATCCTCAATGGACCAATGATTAGGACCGACGCTGAAAATGACGGGCAGCGCAGGCGTGGGCTGTCCACACGAGACATAGTCTTCTTGTGGGGACCCGCCCTCATCTGGATGGGGGCGATTTTCTATGTCGCTTCGGTGAACACCTGGACGGTCACGCCGAAGGTGCCGGAGTGGCAGGGGCTGCGTAAGCTGGCGCATATTGCCGAGTACGCCGTGCTGGCTTTGCTGGTGGGGAGAGCGTTGCTGGGCACGTGGACGACAGGGCGGGCTGAGGTGTCGCGGGCTTTGATGCGGCGCGTGTGGATATGGGGTGCGACGATATCGGGCCTGTACGCGGTAAGCGACGAGGTGCACCAGGGCACCGTGCCGGGCCGGGAGTTCCACTGGGAGGACATTACAATAGACACGCTGGCGGGAATAGCCGCCCTCGGCATATGGTACATTGTTTATGTCGAGTTGAAGAAGCGCAAGGCACGGGACGGGGCGCATGTGGCCGTGCGGGGTAAGAGTGGTTAGTGGTTAGTGGTTGGCCTTCTTGGATTCCATCTTGTGTTTGGGGGAGTTAGTGAGTAGCTCTGCGGATAATGGCGGACGGCACACGCAGCCTATTGAGGCGGTCAGCCTGGAGCCTGCGCGGGCGGGTGGGGCCTCCCAGCCGTTGTTGGAGATAGGCATACTGACGATTGGCAAGCCGACGCTTTCGATGGCGCTGTCGTCGTTGTTGTTGCAGGACGAGAGCCGAATACGCATTCATATAGTGGATACGGCCCCGAAGCCGATTATCAACAGCGCGGAAGTGCAGTCTACCCTGCGGCTAGCGGCGGACCGGGGGATTACCTGCACTTATGAGCATTTGCACGACGACAAGCGCGCGTTCAGCCTGGGCAGGTTGGCGCTGCTGGAGACGCTGAAGGGCGGCAACATCTGCTTCATGGACGACGATGTGGTTATGCCGTCGCGCGCCATTACTCGCATGCTAGAATGGATCGGCGGCAATCCTGGCTACGGGTGGCTCGCACCCTACTGTAAGAACGTGGCGACGCGGCGGACGGCGCTGGGCGGCAGGCCGCACTACTCGCCGGGCGGGGCGATTTACCAGGACAGGCTGGTGCGCAATATCCTGCTGGAGTATTACGAGACGACGGTGGACGTGCTGGACAAGCAGCGGGTGTCGAAGAAGGTGTGGGAGATTGCGTTTCTGACAGAACTTTTCCCTATACTGGGCCGTTCAACTCACGTGCAGGCGGATAACGTGATTTACCACCTGGACTACCACGAGCGCCCGAATTGGGACCTGCTACAAGAGGACCTGGTGCGGACCAGCCGCGACAAAGCGAGGGAGTTGGTGGACAGGTACAGCAAGGTGATGGAAGGGGGAGGATGAGTTCTTAATTTTTAATTTTTAATTCTTAATTCTTAATTGCCGTTGCTAGCAGCAGCACTGAGGCTGTCCGGGAATGACAATTAAGAATTAAGAATTAAAAATTAAGAATTAGGAATTCCGCCATGCAGTGAAGCGACTTCTTGTTCTGCTGGTGGGCGTGATTGTTAGCGTGGTGTCGCTGTTCTTTGCGTTCCGCGAGTTTGACTTTGGGGACGTTTGGGACGCTACGGGGCGGATACAGTGGGTGTGGTTCGGGTTGATGCTCGCGCCGTTTGTTATTACCTTCATGGCGAAGGTGTGGCGGTGGCGGGTGCTATTTCACCCGGACGAGGAGCGCGCGCCGTTCGGGCTGTTGTTCGGGGCGCTGATGATCTCGTATATACCGCTGCCGTTCCGCATGGGCGAGGTGGCGCGGGGGATTATCGCGGGGTCGCGGTCGGGCATTCCGATGCCGCGTGTGTTCTCTACCATCGTGGTGGAGAAGGTGCTGGACGTGCTTACTCTGCTGCTGTTGCTCGGTATCAGCTTGCCGTTCGTGGAAGTGCCGCCCGATATGCAAGGCCCTGCTTTGATGTTAGGGGTGGTGGTCACGTTGGGCGCAATGTTCTTGCTGACCCTGGTGCTGAAACCGGGGATCGCGCATGGGATCGCGCACTTTGTTGCGTCGAAACTGCCGGCGCGGTTCGGGGAGCGCATCGAGAAAGCCACGGGCGAGGTGCTACAAGGCTTTGCACCGATGTCGGACCCTCCGGTGGCGTTGAAGGTGGTGCTCTGGTCGCTGGGGACGTGGGGTTTCAACGTGCTGACCGTGTACCTGATGCTGTTGTCGTTCAACATCACGGTAAGCCCATTGGCGGCGGCGGTGCTGGTGGTGGCGGCCAACCTGATAATGGTGGTGCCTGCCGCGCCGGGGTCGGTGGGCACGTTCGAGCTGGCGGTGATTACGGTGCTCGAGGCGCTGGGGCAGCCGAGGGCGGTCGCGCAGTCGTTCGCGCTGTTCTACCATTTCATCGGGCTGGCTCCCGTGGCGGTCCTGGGCATCATCAGCATGATACAGCTTGGCGTGGGCTTCGGGACGTTCCGCTCGCCTGGGGCGCAGCCCGCTACCAGCCCGGCGTCCGCTACCAGGGAAGAGATTTGAACGACGCGGTAAACCTGCCCGGTCTGTTGCACCCGGTTGGGGCCATGCTGTTGTTGCTGGTCTTTGGAATCACGTTCTTTGTCGCTTACAGGTGGCACAGGGGGCGTCCCGGCAGGCCCGCGCTGCACCTGGACGTGGGGGCGCTAGGGTTATTGGCGCTCCTAACGGGCGGGTTCTTCTGGCGGCCCTTGACCGAGGGCACTTACATGCCGGCGGGCGGGGGCGACCTCGTTTCGCTGTACTTCCCCGGCTACGCGTTCGCCGCCGCCCAGATACAGAACGGCACCATCCCGCTGTGGAACCCGCACCTCTTTTCGGGCATGCCGTTTGCCGCCGACGTGCAGATGGGCCTCTTTTATCCCCTCAACTGGCTGCTATTCCTCTTCTTTGACGTAGATTACGCGCACCTGGAGTGGCTGCTAATCGGCCACTACTGGCTGGCTGCGGCCTTCACTTACCTGTTCCTGAGGGACATAGGGCTGCGGAGGCTGGGAGCGCTCGCGGGGGCGGTGGTGTTCGCTTTCTGCGGATTCATGACGGCGCACCTGGGGCACATGCCGATGATACTGGTCGCGGCGTGGCTGCCGATGGAGTTGCTGCTGCTACGGCGGGCGCTGGTCACTAAGGGGCTTGCGGGGTGGGCGTGGGGCATCGGGGCGGGGTTGAGCATGGGGGTGGCGTTGCTCGCTGGGCACGTGCAGATATTCGCTTATGGGATGATGGCTGCGGGGCTGTTGTGGCTGTATTTGTTCCTGGGGCAGGAGCGGCTGACGGTGCGCGGGGCCGTGCCGTGGGTGCTCAAGGGGGCGCTGGCAGTGGGGCTGGCGCTCGGCGTGGCGGCGGTGCAGTTGCTGCCTAGCCTGGAGTTGAGCAACTACTCGATACGGGAGGCGGTAAGCTACGAGGAGGCGAGCGAGTACCCGGCGCAGCCCGTCAGCCTGCTCAACCTGGTTTTGCCGAGGGTGTACGGCACCAACCCCACTACCTATTCGTTCGGGCCGTGGCAGACGACGGAGAACTGGAGCTACTGCGGGGTGGTGACGCTGGCGCTGGCGGCCGCGGGGGTGGTATTGCGACGGGCGCGCATGGTGGGCTTTTTCGCGCTGCTGGTGGGGCTGGCGTTCGTGACTATGGTGGGCGACCTGTCGATTGTAGGGGCTTGGCTGTATAAGTTCGCGCCGGGCTTCAGCAAGCTGAGGGACGCGGGGCGGATGCTGGAGTTGCTGGGGTTCGGGCTGGCGGGGCTGGCGGGGTTCGGGCTGGACGCGCTGGTTGCCGCTTTCGCGAGCAAGGAGGCGCAGACACAGCGGCGCAACGCTATGTGGTGGCTGGTGGGGTTGAGCGGGGCGCTGGTGGTGGTAGCGGTGGGCATCCTGCCGGTGTTCTACCGCGACCTGCTGGTGAACCAGTTCACGCCGGGGCGGCTGCCAAGCGCGGTGAACGACCTGGGGATGCTGCTGATATGGCTGGGGCTTACGGCGGCTTTCGGGTGGGCGGCTTACACGCGGCGGATGCGGCCTACAGTGGCGGGGAGCTTTATCCTGCTGACGCTGGTGTTGGACCTTTTCTCACCCAATTCGCTGTTCAACCCGACGACGCGCAACATCCTGGCCGGGTACCAGCATTTCGATACGATTGCCACGCTGGCGAACGGCACGCAGAGCGAAGGCGGCGGGCTGCAACAGCGGATTGACACGGGCACCAACATACACGAGGTGTGGCAGCCGTCTACCGCGCTGCTGGTGTCGGCGCAGGGGGCTTACACGCTATACGACACCAGCGGGGCGTTCAACCCATTGCAGCTTGAGCGTTACAACTTCCTCTGGAACGAGGCGCGGTTCCACACGGACAGCCCGCTGTACGACCTGTTCGGGGCGAGCATGCAGGTGGTGTCGCCCACGGTGGGGCTGCACGCCAACCAGCCGAAATGGGTGCTCGAAGAGAGGCAGGGGCCGTTCGCGCTGTACCGCAACCTGAACGCGCTACCTCGCGTTTTCCTGGTGCACGCCTCGCGGGTGGAGAGCAACCGGGAGGACATTTCCATCGTGATGTGGCGGCAGGATATTGACGTGCGGCATACGGTGGTGCTGGAGAGCGGGGAGCCGGTGGAGAGCGATCTGCTGGGTACGGCAGAGCCGAGGCCGGATGGAGCGTCGAGCAACGAGTTCGCGCGGGTGACGCGGTACACGCCCAACGCGGTGGATATCAGGGTGAGGGCGGACGCGCCGGGGTGGTTGGTGCTGACGGACGCGTTCTATCCGGGCTGGGAGGCGACGATTGACGGCAGGGCCGCCGAGGTGCTGCCCGCCAACTATGCGTTCAGGGCGGTGAGGGTGGAGGCCGGGGAGCAGACGGTGTCGATGCAGTTCAGGCCGGGGTCGTGGGTGGTGGGGCGGTTGGTGTCTATTGTGGCGGTGCTGGGGGCGGGCCTGGGGTTGGTGGGGCTGTGGGTGGTTAGGCGGAGAAGGGGTGATAGGGTGATGGATGGGGATAGCAAGTAAGGTGTGTCCCTGTGGGCCATTTAGCGGAATAGAAAGGTGGTATTTGGGTGGTGAGGGACGAGATTCTTCACTGCGTTCAGAATGACAAAGACTACCTTTGGTCTCGCACCAGGAGCATTGTCACTCTCACGCACCAACCATAGCAAGCCACCTCACGTTTCACGTTTCAGATCCCCCAATCACGTATAATGGTACTATGAGCACCGAGTCGCGCAGGGTTTGTCCTTCTTGTGGGTATGAGTACGAGCAGTGGGTGGATGTCTGCCCCGATTGCAATACCCCTGTTGGGG
>JALZHI010000188.1 GCA_030913985.1 Chloroflexota bacterium
GAGGTTCTGAAACGTGAAACGTGATGCGGCTTGCTAAGGTTGGTGCGTGAATGCCAGGTTGATTCTCGCCTGCGCACCCTACTCCCCCCTGTCATCCTGAGCGTAGCGAAGGATCTCAAGAAGTTGAGTAGGGAGGCTGTTGGACATTAGGACTCTTGCTGGTGGATGAAAGAGGAGCAGAGTACGACATCATGTACCCTGCTCCTTCTTCTTTGTACTCTCTAAACCTTAACCTACTTGGCGTATTGGGGATTCCGTCCCTGTGCAATGCCACCTCAAGTCAGCTTGGCTCGTGGTAGCGTAACGGGCACTGGTAGAACAGGAGCTGACATGGGCGGTACTTTGCCTTGCCTTACGCGGCGTGGCTTGACCTCGCGATAAATACTCCGTCCACAAACCCATGCCCGCCGCCGCTGAAACCGTAGTAGACGCTATAGCTGGTTGGAAGAGAGTACAGGGCCGATTCCCCTCCGGGGAGCGTCCGGCTGCCATCGCTCCTCGTCAAGGCGTTGCGTAGGCACCTCCTTTGACCCTTTGGCTGAGGAAAGGCGCTTTAGTAAGTTGCCCGGGCTTCTTCAACACCCCTTTGCTTGGCTTCCACGTTCGCTTCGACGGTCTGCTGCTTCATGCTGGGGCTTTTATGCTCGATAGGTGTGGCCCGTTCGGAGGACTTTGCCGCAGCCCGGGGATCTGGAGCCGGTATACGACCCAACAGTGTACCTGTGATCACGGCAGTCGGACCAGCTATCCATCTATTGTATCCATCTTTTACACTAATAAGAGCCTTCTTGACGAATATAAATCAATTAATCTATACTCTACAACCTGTGTCGCTTCGTTGTTCGTCCTAAGGGTAATTGAATAAGGAGGTCGTGATGCCACTCGGAGGTAGCGTATATGGTGAGCCTGTCCTTGCAAAACACAACGATGGGCACCTCGAAGTGTTTGTGATCGGCCTGAATGGGCACCTGTGGAGAAAGCACCAGGCCGGTCCAGGTCAAGCGTTTGTGGCTAACTGGACCGAACATAGTATTAACTTCACCTCGTTTACCTACAGCGAGGAAGTCCTTTTCGATCCCCTTAACACTCGGCTATCGTGGGCCATCCATCAAAATGGGAGCATGTATGTCTTTGGCCGCACGGTGCGCGGGCGTATCGTATACACTTTTACCGGCTCATTTCCTACCGGCTGGTCAGACTGGAAAAGTATCTCCGCGATCCAAGATAACCATCCCGCGATGGGCAATCCGGTTGTTGCTTCGGCCACCAGCGCCTCGGACAGTATTTTTCTGGCTGTGAGAGGTAAGGGCGGTAACGTCCTGTCCAAGAGGCTTTTCAGTTCTACGGATGATTGGGGTGACGCCAACAATTGGTCTAGCTTCGGCGGCGTTGTCACCGGCGACCCGGTGGTCAGCAAGAGCGTCTCAGGCTCCACCGTCCAGACCAGCATCTACGTGCGCAGATTTGACCACTGTCTGCATTGGGTCGGCGAGTCAGTCGGCGGGGGCCAGGGCGTAGCATTCGGTGATTGGCGTCGACTCTTTGATGAAGGCTTTCCCGCTGCCAAACTGAGCGGCGCTCCTGTTACCGCCGGGCCCGTGAGTAGCATCGTATGGAGAGGCAGCAATGGGAACCTGTGGACAATCGGGCATAGCAGTTTCGGCACGTTCGGCGGTGTGGTTGACCTCGGATTTGCCAGCGCGAGTGACCCTGCAATCGCGATCTCTGGCGGCAATTCCTGGCTGTTCTGGCGGTCGCCCGCGGGGCAACTGATGATGCAACGACGCAGGGCTGGTGGCTCTCCCGAGACCCCTGTTTCTTTGACGAATAATCTTCCCGTGCGCGTCGTTAGCAAACCTTCAGCAAGTACGTCCCCGGATGGCCGGGTGCAAGTGGTCTTTGTAGGTACTGATAGCGCAGTGTATCACCTGTGGGAAACGGGTGTCGGTACGGGCACATTCCAGGAAGGCCCGTAGTCCACGTCCCGCGCTTGCCGTGCCGCTCTACTCAGCTAATGTAGCCGCGCCTCTCAGTTGCAGCGGCTCGCAACCTTGAGTATAGCGTGTCGCGTCGCTCCAGGAAGTTACTAAGTAAATGCCCCAAGCTATCTAAAGCCTGGGGCATTTCTTTATATTCTTAGCTCGTTCTTTGCGTCCCTGCGTCTCCACCCCTTATAGAACGTCCACCTCAAGCCCCCCTGCCGGGCGCACCACGTAGGTCTCGGCTTTGAGGGAGGTCTCTTCGGTGTAGCGGCGCACCACGTTGCGGTCGAAGGCGCGTATGGCCGTGTTCTGCACCAGGTTCACCGTGCAGCCGCCGAAGCCCTGCCCGAACATGCGGGCACCCACCACTCCGTCGGTCTCGTGCGCCAGTTCCACCAGCCGGTCCATGAAGAGGTTGCTTACTTCGTAGTCGTTCTTCAGGCTCTCGTGCGATTCGTTCATGAGCCTGCCCGCCGTCTGGAAGTCGTTCACCGACAGCGCCACCACCGTTTGCAACACTCGCTCGTTTTCGGTGATTACGTGCCTGGCGCGCTTGTAGAGGGTGGGGTATAGCTTGCCGCCGTGGCTGTGCAGCGTGTCCTGGGTAATATCGCGTAGCGATTGCAATTCCAGGTTGTAGGTGATGACCTTGAGCGCGCCCAACGCTGCTTCGCACTCGCGCCGCCTCTTGGCGAGCACCGCGTTGTTGTCGTCGCGGGACAGCCCGCTGTTCACGATCACCAACGCCAATCCAGCCGCCGCCGGGTTGAAGGGCACCGTGGTAATGCCGGAGGAGCGGCAGTCGATAAGCAGGGCGGTGCGGGGTTCGCTGTGGGCGATAGCCATCTCGTCCACCATGCCGTTGATCGCCCCCAGGAACTCGGTCTCGATCTTCTGCCCGGCGCGGGACATCTCGTCCTTCGGCACGTTCCAGCCCGATAGCTGCGCCAACGTAGCCATGACGCCCATTATCATCGAAGCGGACGATGCCATGCCCACGCCCACCGGCAGGTCGCCCCAGATGAGCACGTCGGCCCCCACCGAGGTGTAGTCGTGCTCGCGCAGCCACCAGACCGCCCCGCGCACGTAGTTAGACCAGTGCGTGCTGTCGCCCAGCAACCCTATATGCCCGTCGAGGTCTATCAGCGCCTCCTCCTGGAAGGCTTCGCAGAAGACGCGTAGCGTCCGGTCCGTGCGTGGGGCCGCCGCGAGCTTGGTGTGCCTGTCAATGGCGGTCGGCAGCACGTACCCCTGGTTGTAGTCGGTATGGTCACCGATCAGGTTCACCCGCCCAGGTGAGCGAGTCAACACCGCCGGGTCCCGTCCGAATCTATCTGCGAACGATAGCTCTCTAGCCACTATGTGGGCTCCAGTCATAAAGGATTCTTCGTCACTGATTGTATCGCTAACCGCGATGCTTCGCGCCATTTTCCACCACAAGCCACTAACAACTAACAACTAACCTAAGCGTCTTGCTCGTAACCGAGCGGGTGGCTCTGGTGCCACTTCCACGCCGTGCCGATAATGTCTTCCAGTTCGGCGTACCGGGGCTTCCACCCCAGCTTCGAGATGATAGCCTCCGAACTCGCCACCAGCACCGGGGGGTCGCCCGCCCTACGGGGTCCCATCTGTGCGGGTATCTCGTGCCCCGTCACCTTGCGGGCCGTCTCGATCACCTCTTGCACCGAGAAGCCGGAGCCGTTCCCCAGGTTGAATATCTGGCTCTCGCCCCCTCCTGCCAGCCATTCGAGGGCCAGTATGTGCGCCTGCGCCAGGTCTATCACATGTATGTAGTCGCGCACCGCCGTGCCGTCCGGCGTCTCGTAGTCCCCTCCATATATCTGTACGTGGGGCCGCTGGCCCAATGCCACCTGCAACACAATCGGTATGATATGCGTCTCAGGGTCGTGCACCTCCCCGTACTTCTCCGAGGCCCCCGCCGCGTTGAAGTATCTCAGCGACACGAATCGCACCCCGTGCACTTCATCGAACCAGCGCAGCATCTTCTCGAAGAGCAACTTCGACTCGCCATAGGGATTGATGGGAGCCGTGGGGTCCGTTTCCTGTATCGGACTGCTCCGTGGCATGCCATACGTAGCTGCGCTTGACGAGAAGACCAGCATCTTGGTCCCGGCGCGTATCATGGCCTCGACCAGCGTGACGCTCGCCGTGACGTTGTTAGTAAAGTACTTGACCGCGTTCTCCATCGACTCGCCCACGAGCGAGTGGGCCGCGAAGTGCATCACCGCGTCAACCTGATGCTCCTTGAGCGTCCGTTCCAGCAACGGCAGGTCCGCGATGTCCCCATCAACGAAGGTGGCACGGGGGTCGATTGCCCCTTTGTGCCCCTTGATGAGGTTGTCGAACACCACCACGTGGTACCCGGCGTCCGCCAGCATCTCGACAGCCACGCTGCCGATGTACCCCGCGCCACCGGTAACCAGCACGCTCAACTCGCCGTGCTCCTGCGCGCCACCCACGTTCTCAGCCGATGTGTTGCTCATTATAGCAGACCTCCCATGCTCAATTGATGTCCCAAACGGGCTATTATCGGTGTTATTTTTCGGCTAACACTTTAGTAGTAAGGTGCCCCATTTGCTAAGTGTCACATACCCCGGTGTGAGTACCTCACGCCTGAGCAGTCCTAAGTGACTAGGACCGGGATCCATCGACGTGTGTTGGTAAGAGAGTGCGAAGGCCGACGCCCGTCGGTGGATGAAGATTAGCAACATATTGAGGTAATACTGTGTAGGGGCAGGCCCCCGTGCCTGCCCTCGGTGGCAGGCGTACAATGTTACACATCTCCAACAAGCGCAGGCCCCCGTGCCTGCCCCTACACAGGCACATCTCACCCCTCAGTATTACCTCATTAACCGGTTAATCTTCATTAATCGACGGGCGTCGGCTGGCGACCACGTTGCGTCGAGTACCGCCTCCGCGTCCATTATGCCCCCCTTCTCCACCGTGCACACATTAGCCGCTCCGCACCCAAAAGTGTATAATAGCGCGGCAAAGAGAGAAGGCTAACACCCCATGCGCCTGCACAACCCCCACGCCTAACTCAACACTCAAAACTCAGAACTCAAAACTCATAACTGAGTCCCGCCCCTCGCAACTCACCAGATGGAGTAACGCCAATGTATACCACGCTTCCCCTCGACCCGCAAGAAATCGGCTCCCACCGCCCGGTTGACCGGCGCTTGCGCGAGACCGACCCCGACCTGTGGCAGGCTATCGAGGACGAAAAGCGGCGGCAGCACGACAAGATTGAGCTTATAGCCTCCGAGAACTACGTCAGCCGCGCCGTGCTCGAAGCGCAAGGCTCAGTGCTCACCAACAAGTACGCCGAGGGCTACCCCGGCAAGCGGTACTACGGCGGCTGCGAGCACGTGGACGTGGCCGAGACCCTCGCTATCGCCCGCGCCAAGGAGATATTCGGGGCCGAGCACGCCAACGTGCAGCCCCACTCCGGCGCTCAGGCCAACATGGCTACCTACATGGCGGTGCTCAAGCCCGGCGACAAGATCCTCGGAATGGGCCTGGCGTTCGGCGGCCACCTCACCCACGGCTACACCATCAACTTCTCCGGCGCGCTCTACCAGGCGTCCTCCTACGCCGTGGACCGCGAGACCGAGCGCATAGATTACGACGCGCTGGAGCAACAGGCGATAGAGGAGCAGCCCAAAATGCTGGTGGTGGGTGCCAGCGCATACCCGCGTGTTATCGACTTCGAGCGGTGCCGCCGGATAGCCGATGCGTGCGGCGCGATGCTCATGGTGGACATGGCCCACATTGCCGGTTTGGTAGCCGCCGGGATACACCCCTCGCCCGTGCCCTACGCCGATTTCGTGACCACCACCACGCACAAGACCCTGCGCGGCCCGCGTGGTGGCATGATCCTCTGCAAGGCCCAGTACGCCAAGGAGATAGACAAGAGCGTCTTCCCCGGCATCCAGGGCGGCCCGCTCATGCACGTAATCGCAGCCAAGGCTGTGGCCTTCAAAGAGGCCCTGGAACCGGGCTTCCACGAGTACCAGCGCCAGATCGTCACCAACGCCCAGCGCCTGGCAGCCGGGCTTGAGGGTGCGGGCCTGCGTCTCGTCTCCGGCGGCACCGACAACCACCTGATGCTAGTGGACGTGTCGCCTCTCGGCCTCACTGGCAAAGTGGCCGAGCGCGCCCTGGACGAGGTAGGCATCACCGTCAACAAGAACGCCATCCCCTACGACCCGCAGCCGCCCGCCAAAGCCAGCGGCATCCGTGTGGGCACGCCCGCCGTTACCACCCGTGGTTTCCGCGAGCCGGAGATGGACGCCATAGCCCGCCTCATCGGTGAAGTGCTCCGCGCCCCCGAAGACCCCGAGGTGAAAGAGCGCGTGTCCGCCGAAGTGCTTGAGCTTTGCAGCCACTTCCCGGTGCCCGGTATTAAGTAACACGTAACACGTAACTCGTAAGCTGTGGCTTCCAAGGAGTTACGTGTTACGTGTTACACCTTGATTGCTAGTAGGTGAGATGGGTAACAGTTGAACGTCCAAGTGGGTTACTCTAGAATGGAGGTTACCACACCAACCCAGCTAGAGGAGGGACCACTTGGACGATACCAATATTATAACTGCTTACTGCATCATAGACGATGTACTCGCAAAGCTAGGGCACAAGAGCCACCCACAAGCAGGAGTGAGTGACGCTGAGGTGCTCACAGTAGCGGTAGTGGCCGCGATGTACTTTCAGAACCATCATGAGCGTACCCTGTTCGTGATGAAGTTGGGCAAGTACGTGAACAAACCACTCAGTATCTCCCGCTTGTGCCGCCGCCTGCACCGGTTGGGCGAGTGGCTACAGTACATAGCCGAGATCGTGGGCCAGGTGTTTGCCACGGGAGAAGCATACATAATCGACAGTGTACCGTTACCCGTGTGCAAGAGAGTGAGAGCCTTTCGTTGTAAGAAGATAGACGCCACATCAGCAAGGGGCAGAGGGTACTTCGGGTACTGCCAGGCTAAGAAAGAAGCCTTCTTCGGCTACAGACTGCATCTGGTATGCGATGAGCACAGGGTACCCGTGGCGTTCGTGATGTTGCCTGGCGGGTGGCATGACCTTACTCCTGTACATGAACTTACCTTCTGTCTTCCCAAAGGTGCCAGTGTGTATGCTGATAAAGGCTACATCAGTGCTCGTGACCGCAGAGCCATCAAACGTCAGGGAGGGGTGCGGCTGGTAGCCAAGCACAGAGCCAACATGCAGCCTAACACTTTCCAGGACTACTACGACCTTAGAGAGTACCGACCTCGTATAGAAACTGCCAATTCCCAGCTAGAGAAGATGGGCTTTGAACGCTTGTATGCTCGTACGCCTCTTGGTTTTGCTATCAAAGTCCATGCTTCTCTCTTGGCTCTAGCTTGTATCAATCTTCACTAGCAATCATCGTGTTACGTGTTACG
>JALZHI010000189.1 GCA_030913985.1 Chloroflexota bacterium
GTAACACCTATATGGTCGCATTCACGAACTGACAACAGCAAGCCGCATCACGTTTCACGTTTCACTCGTCAGAATCTGGGCCTTTTGCCACGAACCGCTTGCCTTCCATCTCTACCGTGTAGATGATGCGCTGGTCGGTGGTGCTTTGTTCTGGCTCGGTGGTGACTATCAGCTCGCAGTGCGGAGCCAATTCGCCTGCGTTGATCTTGGGGAGCAGGTACTCCTCCACCGGGAAGATGCCCGCTGAGTTGACCATATCCACCCTGATGCGGATCGGCTTGCGGCGGCCCTTCTCCATCACCACGCGCTCGATGGACACGCCGCCGATGGTGTGGATGCTGATGGAACCCATATCGAGAGCGTAGCGGGAGCGGCCCTTGGTCATGTCGCAGGCGTCGGCCACCGCCACGATAGCGGCCTCCATCGTGAGGGGGCGCACGTCGATGTCGTGGGTGCGTATGGCGTGCAGGATGAAGCCGCGTATCTCAATCCGCTGCTCGATTTCGGGGTAGAAGTCAGCCAGGAGGCGGTCTAGTATAGGTATGGCGAGCACCACGCTCATCGCCATGTGCCCTTCGCGGTGCACCTGGTTGCCGATGTCGTGCAGCAGCGAGGCGGCCACTACCGCCAGGAACGCATCATCCGCGTCGCCCGCGCCTGAGGACACCACGTCGGGCTGCACGTCCGACTCCAGCAGCAGCTTGAGCAGGCTCGCCGCCACGGTAGCGACCACCTTGTGATGCACCTCTCCGTGGTCGTTGAAGTGCAGCTTGGCGACCGCCATATAGTCGGCCATGTCCCAGTTGGCCCGCACCTCCGGGTCAGCAATCAGCGTTTCTACAAACCGGCTCGCCTTCGAGTATGGCTCCAGCAGCTCCCGCAGCTTCCGCATCGACTCCTCTTCGAGCTGCGAATAGTCCCTCGACAGGCGTATCTCGACGCCTTTGTTAGCCAAAACCAGGTCCTGCTTATCGACTTTGATCCTGGGCATTTGCTTCTTCCTTTCGGCAATTAGTGTCATGCAGGTATGAGGACGGCGAAACCCGCGCAAGGTAATGCGCGTTAGGGAGTAGGATACAGCATCTTGGCAAGGCGGACAAGACATACGGAATTGGGATTTGGGAATTCGGATTTCGGATTTGCTTGATATCGGAGTAAATCCGAAATCCGAAATCCCAATTCCCAATTCCTGTACAATAAGGTATGGGCTTCCTTATCCCTGTCGCGTTGGGGCTGCTTGCCCTAGCTATACCGATCATCCTTTTCTACATGTTGCGGCTGCGGCGGCAGGACGTGGATGTCTCTTCGTCGTTCCTGTGGCGGCGGGCGCTCCAGGACCGCACGGCCAACATGCCCTGGAACAAGCTGCGGCGCAACCTGCTGCTCCTGTTGCAGTTGCTCCTGCTCTTGCTGCTGGTGTTGAGCCTGGCGCGGCCCTTCTTCGAGGCGACTACGGTAGCGACGGGCAACATGGTGGTCATACTCGACGCTTCGGCCTCGATGCAGGCGGTGGACGAGGCGGGCGGCGGCAGCAGGTTCGAGCGGGCACGACGTGAGGCCAACGCGCTGATAGACGGCATGTCGGGCGAGGCTCGCATGTCGCTGGTGCTGGCGGGGCCGGTGCCGCAGGTGGTCGTGTCGGCCTCCAACAACAAGTCGGCGTTGCGCTCGGCGCTGGCGGGGCTGTCGGCCTCCAACGGTGGCACGGACATGGCGCAGGCCGTCACCCTGGCTGCGGCCACCGCCCGGCAATTGGGCGAGGCCACGGTGGTGCTCATCTCGGACGGGGCGTTCCAGGGGGCCGAGTCGTTGCCCCAGGTGCGGGGCAAGTCGGCCTACATCAACGTGGGGCAGTCGGGCCGCAACGTGGCTATCACGGCCCTGTCGCTGCGTGAGGCTACCGGAGGCCCTCAACTCTTCGCCAGCGTGACCAACACCTCGAACCAGCCGGCGAGTGCGCTCCTGTCGATCTCCATAGACGGCAACTTGCGCGACTCCCGCCAGCTGGACCTCGGCGCGGGGGAGGAGCAGGTGATCACGCTGAGTGACCTGCCCCTGGATACGCGCGTAGCCGAGGGCAGCCTGCAAGTCGAGGGCAGCGAGGCCAATATGCTCGTGCCGGACGACCGCGCCTGGGCCGTGCTGTCGAGGCCGCCCTCCTCCAACGTGCTGCTGGTGAGCGAGGGTAACGGTTTCCTGGAAAAGTCGCTCAACCTGCTGCCCGGCGTCAAGCTGTTCAAGACCTCCCCCGGTGCCTACACGCCCTCTGAGAGCTTCGGCCTTACCGTGCTGGACGGTGTGCTGCCCTCGCCCGTGCCCCCCGGCAACCTGCTCGTCTTCGCCCCGCCCGCATCGCCTTTGATGGTGGTGTCGGGCACGCTGGCCTATCCGGCGATTGGACAGGTGGCGGTCAACGATCCCTTGTTGCGCTTCGTGGACCTGTCCGGGCTACATATCGCAGCAGCCCAGCGAATCATCCCTCCGGCCTGGGCGCGGGTGCTGGTCCGCACTCCGGCGGGCGACCCCCTCATACTGGCCGGGGAGACGGAGGGGCGGCGTGTGGCTGTGATCGCCTTCGACCTGCACAAGTCGGACCTGCCCCTGCAAGTCGCCTTCCCGATCCTGGTCGCCAACCTGCTGGATTGGCTGCAACCCGCCACCTCGGTAGACGCGCCGCCTACCCTTGCCGCCGGCGACCCTATCAGCATCCGCGCCCTGCCCGAAGCCGACGAGATACGGGTGACCCTGCCGGAAGGGGCGAGCACCGAGCGGGTGGTGACGCTACGCCCCTCCGGCCTGGTGTCGTTCGCGGGCACAGACGGATTGGGCGTGTACAGCGTGCAGCAGTTCGCGGGCGGCACGGCCCTCACCGAGCCGGAGCAGTTCGCGGTCAATATGCTCCGCGATGAAGTGGACATAACTCCGCATGCCAACTTTCCCTTCGCCGATACGCAGGCCGCACCTACGGCGGAAGGAGAGAAGCGCCCCCTGGAGATTTGGCCCTGGGTGTTGGCTGCCTCGCTCCTGCTGCTGGCGCTGGAGTGGTGGTATTACAACCGTGGGGGCAGGGTGGTTCTGAAACGTGAAACGTGATGCGGTTTGCTAGGATTGGGTCGTGGATGTCGGGCTGATTCTTTCGTGGGTACCCTGTTTCCCGCTGTCATCCTGAGCGTAGCGAAGGATCAGTAACCCGTTCTTGACTCTCGCTATTGAATGACCAACGTTCCTCTTACCAACAACATCCTCAACGTTGAGGACTCTCGCCTACCCACCTGATCCTTCGCTGCGCTCAGGATGACAAAGTGGGGCTTTGGTCCTGTTGGGTGAGCGTCCTGGCATTCACGTACCCTGTACCACAAGCCGCATCACGTTTCACGTTTCACGTGTCAGAATTACGTTTCAGGCTACCGCTCTCTCCCTCGCCTCCTCCGCCACCACCTCGGCGGGCATGTCCTTGAGGGTGAGGGCAGGGAGGCGCACCCAGGCCAGCACGCCTGCCGCGATGCACAGCAGCCCTCCTATGAGAAACACGGCGGGCACCCCTACCAGCCAGCCGAGGAAGCCGGCCAGGCTCATGGAGGTCACAGAGGCCGATTCGGTGATGGTGCTGATGCCGCCATTGGCGCGCCCTAGCTGCTCGTTGGGCACCACTATCTGCATGAGGGTAGTCGCGCCGGTGTTGATGGGTGCCACGAAAAGGCCCATTCCAATGGAGAGGAGGGCCAGCACCAGGTAGTCTGGTACGTAGCCGGTGGGTGCCAGGAAGACGCCCGCGCCTATGAGCGCCACCACGACGAACCACTTGGGCGACAGGTGCGACAGGAAGTTGCCCGCGATTACCGTCGAGACCAACATGCCCACCGCAAAGCAAATATCGAGCAGGCCGAACCGCCACGCAAGCTCCGTCTCATTGTAGTTGAATTGCATCTTCAGGTAGACCACCCACAGCACGTTCACCGCCCCAATGCCCAGCATCGTGACCATGAACACCACGGCAAGAGTAGACATGGTCCTGTTGACGAACATCAGCTTGATGCCCACCACCATCTCGTCCCACACCCGCCGTACCGCCGAGACTTCGCTCAAGACTGCCTCGGCCTTTACCGGCATAGTTAGTTCTTTGGGCACTCGTATCAGCCAGATGGCGACGGCGGAGACCGCGTATGTAGCGGCGTCTATCAGGAAAGCGATCCACTGGTTGCCTTCGCCCGCTATCGCGAGGGTCAAGGAGCCGAACGCCGGACCTAGCAGGATCGAGAGGAACATGGTGGACTGGGTGAGCGAGTTGGCGGCTATCAATTGCTCTTTGGGCACCAGGCTGGGGATGATCGCTCCCTTCGCGGGTATGAAGATGGTGCCTACAGTAGAAATCATGAAGCCGAGCGCGTACATGGCCCAGAGGTTTTGCGCGATGACGGCGGGTATCATGGCGAGCGCCAATCCCACCCGTATCAGGTCCGCCACCAGCATGGTGGTGCGCCTGTCCCAGCGGTCCACAAACACCCCCGCCAGCATGCCGAACAGGAGTCGGGGCAGACTGTTCGCCAGCATCATGCCCGACACCGCCAGGGTGGTGGCGGAAACGTCGTCGGAGAAGCTGCTGACCACGATCATGGTAGTCAGGAAGGAGAAATAATCTCCTACCTGCGAAACTAGCTGCCCCACCCACAGGTTGCGGAAGCCGGAGTTGCGCAGGACCGTGAGGAAGTTAGCTTTGACTTCTTCCTGGCCCTGCGGCACGGGCAGCGTCGAGCCTGTGTCGGCGGCGACTGGTATCAGGGTGGGGTCACCATGTTCGGGGTGATTGCCGTTGTTGTTTGACATGGGCGAGTCCTGGGGAATTGAGTTTCTTCGCAGTCCAATATACCGTCCAGGAGAGGGCGGGCACATCGGTCTGTGTATGTAGAAGTATATCGTGGAAAATACGTTCTGGATAACACCATAATCAAACATTGGGCAAGCAGTGCCTCACGCGCCTGGTACCACGCACAACAAGGAGGGGGAGCATATAGCTCCCCCTTCCTGACTAAGCTTGCCCTGCGACCCTTACGGGTTGAGGAACGCGCCCGGCACGGCCCAGCTTGGGTGGTAGTCGTCGCCGGTCTGTATCGTAATGCGCTCCTGGTTCTGGCCGGTAATGTTCATCGTGTACAACTCATAGTTGTCGGTAGCCACGCGGTTAGCGGCGAAAGCAATGCGGCTGTTGTCAGGAGCGTATGTGGGGTCGCTGTTCGTTACCCCGGCATCCGTGTTGGTCAGCCTGAACTGCTCCTCGCCACCCTGGCGCATGGTGTAGATCTCTCCATGCCCATCTCGGAAGGACCGGAAGACGATTCGGTTGGCTACCCTGTTCCACTCCGGCTGGTCGTTGTCTTGCGTAGTGGTGGTCAGCGGTCCGAAGATACCGGTGCCATCCGGGTTGATGGTGTAGATCTGGAAGGTACCGGACCGCTTAGACGAGAATACTATGCGGTTGTTGCTGCCCCAGTGCGGGTCGCGGTCCTCGCCGGGGGACTGCGTGATGTTGATCTGGCCGGTGCCGTTGGCGTTCATCACGTAGAGGTCGGCGGCCAGGTTGTTGCGCTCCGACACGAACACGATGCGGGAACCGTCGGGCGACCATGAAGGCGCGAAGTCACGGCCGGGGCTGTTGGTCAGGCGCACCGGGCTTGAGCCGTCGTTGTTCATCACGTAGATCTCGCTATCGCCCGCGTCACGCCTGGTGGAGAAGGCGATCTTGGAGCCGTCCGGCGAGAAGGCAGCGTCGTCGTCCTCAGCCGGGTTGTTGGTCAGGTTGATCGGCGCGGTGCCGTCGCCGTTGATGCGCCAGATGTCCTTGTTGCCCGTGCGCTCCGACGTAAAGGCGATGCGGCCCGATGTGACTACGTTAGGCGTTGGCGTCATGGTAGGCGTCGAGGTCGGCGGCGTGCCCGTCCTGGTGGCGGTGGGCGTGCCTGGCGTGCCGGTGACGGTGGCGGTCACTGTGGCCTGGGTGCCCGTCATAGTGGCCGTGCCGGTGACCATGCCCGTTGCCGTGACGGTGGGTGTAGTGCTGCCCGCGGGCGGCTTGCCTGCATCTTTGTACCGCCAGTCATAGTAGTGCAAGCCGATGTTGCCCATTTCGACCTGGAAGCCAGCCGGGTTGGTCGGTACGTAGGTGAGCACGCGGCGCTCGAACGCCTGGATCAGCACGTCGGTCAATTCGCCCCGAATCTTGACCCTGCTCCAGTAGGGGTCGGAGATGGGGAGGCCGGAGGCGTAGAACCAGGGGTCTATCAGGCGCTGGTTGACGATCTGGCCGGTCTGGCTGACGGGGCCAGTGGCGTTGAGGAAGGCCCAGAACGCCTCCGGGATGTTGTGCTTGGTGGACGGTTCGTAGCGCGCGATCCTGGCCGCCGGGTTGTTGGCCTTGGACGCGTCTTCCGAGATTTGCCCCGCCCGGTTGATGGTGGCGGTGGCGAACTGGCCGGTGCGGTCGGGCTGCGGGTGGTCGCCCTTGCGGGTGTTGGACACGGCTATAAACGTCGCGTAGGTCGGGCCGCTGGTGTCGTCAACATCGCCGGAGATTGGGATATGGGCCGCGTACCGCTCCACGAACGAGTTGTTGCCCACCTGCATCTGGCCGGAGATAAGCTCTACGGTCAGCAGGCCGTTGGTTACGAAGAAAGCCGCGTTCGGATCGGAGCCGGGGTTGTTGATCTCCATGCGGGACTTGTCGAAGTACTGCACGAGGCGGGTGCCCGTGCCGGTGGGGGCGTCCACGTACTGCTCCTGGGCGGCGGCACGCGGCTCCGGGCCCCAGAAGAAGGTGCGGCTCACCTGCAAGGACGACACCAGCGAGTCGGTGCGGTCCCACAGGCGCTTGAAGGCGGGGTGGGCGAAATCGACCGCGGCGGCAGGTGCGGGCACGGCGCTTGCCAGCACGGTCCCGGCGATCAAGGCGCTGGCCGTGGCGAGACCCAGCCTTGCCCTGTTGCTTTGCCTATTGTTCATGTATGATTTCCTCCTGTTTTGACTTTGGATTTTGGATTTTCGATTTTGGATTGAGAGCCGGCATAGTTCCAAAATCCAAAATCCCAAACCCTAAATCGTCTTGTCTGTTCTACAAACATAACGGTCCGGTGGTACACGGGTTGCACTCTATGAGCGCGAGTATAGCACTCATGCGGTGTGGAAAAGCGCCTTTCCACACCGCATGCCAGACATAACATGCAGGTGCCTGGTAGGGCGGGGTAGTGCACTTGCTAAGTGCAAGCACATAAATATTAGTGGGTAGCGCCAATGATGGAGCGCACGCGAGCGGGAGTTTGATTGTGGCGATGGAAGAATTCGTAAGTGGCCTCAACGAGGGCTTTCATCGTGTCGAACAA
>JALZHI010000190.1 GCA_030913985.1 Chloroflexota bacterium
GATAGACTGCCCGCCCTCCCTTGGACTGCTCACCCTGAACGCGCTCACGGCCGCCGACGCGGTGATTATCGCCTTGCAGTGCGAGTACCTGGCGCTGGAAGGGCTGATGCAGCTTACCAATACCATCTCCCTGGTGTTGCGCGGCCTGAACAAAGACCTCTACATACTCGGTATAGTGATGACCATGTACGATAGCCGCACCAATCTATCGGCGCAGGTGGTGCAGGAAGTGAAGAGCCACTTCCCCCGCGAGGCGTTCGAGACGCTGGTGCCCCGCAGCGTGCGCCTGAGCGAGGCCCCCAGCTACGGTCTCACTATCCTGGAGTACGACCCCAACTCGCGGGGCGCTATCGCCTATGCCGCCCTGGCCGGTGAGTTGGCCGCCCGCAGTGTCGTCGGTGAGCCAGCACAGGCCACACAGGAGGTGAGCAGCGATGCCCAAGCATAAAGGCGGGCTAGGGCGTGGCCTCGACTCCCTCATCCCCGCGACACCGCAGGCGACCACAGATGCTACGCCCCAGGCTTCCCCAACCACCGGTGCTGCCCCTCAGACGGTAGCCGAGCAGCCGACATCGCAGGCTGGGGTGCTTGCGGTGCCGGTGGACAGCATCGCGCCCAACCCCCGGCAGCCTCGTGGTACGTTCGACCTCGAAGACCTCGAGGACCTCGCTGCCTCCATCCGCGAGCACGGGGTCTTGCAACCGCTGGTGGTTACCCAGGCGGGCAATGAAGGTAGCTACAACCTGATCGCGGGCGAGCGCAGGTGGCGGGCCGCTATGCTGGCGGGGCTGGAGCAGGTGCCGGTAATAGTCAAAGAAACGTCATCCAGGGGTATGCTCGAACTGGCGCTGGTTGAGAACTTGCAGCGCGCCGACCTCAACCCCCTCGAAGAGGCCACCGCTTACCGCGCCCTGGTAGACGACTTCGGAATGAAGCAGGACGAGGTAGCCGACCGCGTGGGCAAGAGCCGCCAGGCGGTTGCCAATTCGTTGCGATTGCTCAGGCTGCCCCCGGCCATACAGGAGGCATTAGCCGCGGGCAGCATGAGCGAGGGACACGCCCGCGCCCTGCTACAGGTGCCCGACACCGACCTGCAACTGCAACTCGCCCAACGCATAGCCTCCGAGGGCCTCAGCGTGCGGCAGGTGGAGGCGCTTGCCCGCCGCCTGGCCGAAGTCGCCGGAGCGCAGGAAGAGGCCCCGGAGGACGAGGCTGCGGAAGGGGAGAGCGAATCGCTTTACGACCCCTTCCGCGACCTGGAAGAGCAGTTCCGCAACGCCCTCGGCACGAAAGTGCAGCTCTCCAAGAGCCGCAGGGGTGGCAGGCTGGTTATCTACTTCTATTCGGATGAAGAGCTTGAGCGCATCTACGGCACGATTATTCGAGACGAGGCGGACAGATAGCCCTTGTTAGGAAGGGCTGGCGGGTGCCAGGCGGCTTCAGTGCAAGTGGTGGCGTAAGTGCGTCAAAGACGATGCTTGGCAGGTGTGGTCGTAGCATTGTCGCCAAGAGGACGCCCGGCGAAGGGGTGTATTAGAGGCAGTATGCAAAGGACGACGCCCGGCGATTGAAATCGCGGGCTACACAAGGCAAAGTCCGCCCTGCGGCGGACTGCTCTAACTACATCTTTGCGCCAATAGTCGCTCTTTAGGACAAACCCAGTCCCCTTCGGGGACTTCGCAAGGTCTAGCCCGCGATTTCAATCGCCGGGCGTCGTCCTTTGCATACTGCCTCTAATACACCCCTTCGCCGGGGGTCGGCTTTGTATTCTGTAGCAACTAGATCGTAAGCAACTAATTGTACTGCGGATGTGAGGTATGGCAAGATGGCTTTGACGATGGAGGACCGCAGCCGGCAACTTGAGGCATACGCCGGGGCGTACGAGCAGCTAACCCAGGCGTTAGAGCGTTACCCCCGCGAGATGTGGCAGTACAAGTCGCCCGTCGAGGACTGGAGCATACACGAGGTCGTGGTGCACATCACCGACAGCGAGGCCAACAGCTACATCCGCTGCCGCCGCCTCATCGCCGAACCGGGCGAAGCGGTCATGGCCTACGACGAGACCCGCTGGGCCACAGCCTTGAGCTACACCGACCAGAGCACCGAAGACGCCCTGCAACTCTTCAAGTGGCTGCGCAACAACACCTACAACCTGATAAAAAGCCTACCAGAATCCACCTGGTCCCACACCACCTACCACCCCGAAAACGGCACCATGACAATGGACGACTGGCTAGGGGTCTACGCCCGCCACATCCCCGACCACATCGAGCAGATGGACAAGATATTCGAGGAATGGAGAAAGTTATGAGTTATGAGTTGTTCTTCTAACTCATAACTCATAACTCATAACTCATAACTCATAACTCATAACTCATAACTCGCTGTAGCGCGGCACCTGCCGGGGCTTCTACCTTTAGCGTGGCTTCCTCGTCGGCGCGGGTGGGGCCGAGGTTGAGGATGTAGAGGGGCTTACCGGCGTCCCTGGCCGCCCGTGCCAGCCGGTAGCCCGACCAGACCGTGAGCGAGGAACCGACCACCAGTAGGGCATCCCCTTCCTCTACTCTCTGGAAGGCGTGCGCGGTCACATCCGCGGGCACGTTCTCCCCGAAGAAGACTACCGTGGGCTTCACCAGGCCGCCGCATTCGGGACACAGCGGCACGACTAAGCCCTCCGATTCCCCTGTCTCGTCGGCTGGGAGGCGCAGATGCCGGTTCTCCCATTCGAGGCGGGCCTGCGTCTGCGTGCGGGGTTCCGTGTAGCCGCAACTGATGCAGCGTACGTGGCTGTTCTCGCCGTGTAGCTCAATCACGCGCGCGCTGCCCGCCTTGACGTGCAACCGGTCCACGTTCTGCGTGATGAGGTAGTGCAGCCTGCCTCGCCGTTCCATCTCGGCCAGCGCCCTGTGCCCGGCGTTCGGTACCGCGTCTCGGAAGCGGCCATAGCCGTTGAGGCTGCGCGCCCAGTAGCGGCGACGCACTGCCGGGTTGCGTACGTAATCGGAGTAATAGGTGGGTGTGTGCCTGGTCCAGAGGCCGTTCACGCCCCGGTAGTCGGGTATGCCCGACTCGGTGCTGATGCCCGCCCCCGTCAGCACGACCAGCCGCTTCGTTCGTGCTATCGCCTCCGCCAGGGGCCTGACTATCTCCTCTATCTCCGCTCTATTCTCTTCAGCCAGCATATGACCCGCTCCCACTCTCTACATTCGTGACATACATAGGGCATTATACATTAGCCGGAGACGACCGGGGCGCAAAAAAGTGGGAGCACAGACCTGTGCTCCCACTTGCGTTTCTGTTCTAAGCCATCGAGGGTGCCAACCCGTTATTTGTCCTTAGGCTCCTTGGTAGGCTTAGGCTCCTCGGTAGGCTTCTCTTCCTTGGGTTCCTTAGTTGGCTTAGGCTCTTCGGTAGGCTTAGGCTCCTCGGTGGGCTTAGGCTCCTTTGTAGCCTTGTCTTCCTTCGGCTCCTTGGTGGCCTTGTCCTCATCACTCTTAGGTGTTTCCGTAGCCTGGGCCGTATTGGTTGCCTGGGCGGTGTTGGTCGCCTGGGCCGTATTTGTAGCTACTGCCGTCTCGCTAGGCTTGGCGGTGTTGGTAGCCTGTGCAGTGTTGGTTGCCTTGGCCGTATTAGTAGCCTGGGCCGTGTTGGTAACCTGAGGTGTGCGGGTGGTCTGAGCAGCGCCAGGGCAGCCACCGGCAGGTGCGGGGACTATGTCGCCATGCTTGCGGTGAGCGTCAAGTGCGTTCTCGTCTACCGTGATCTCTACGTAAGGGTTCTTCTGCGAGTTGGTAGCATGGCAGATGGTCACCTTGCGCCCGGATGTGGTGGTTGCTTGAGCTGTGTTGGTAGCCTTCGCTGTATTGGTAGCCTGAGCCGTGTTCGTGGCCTGGGCAGTGTTGGTAGCCTGAGCCGTGTTCGTGGCTTCGGCGGTATCGGTTGCCTTCGCCGTGTTGGTCGCCTGGGCCGTATTGGTCGCCTCGGCGGTGTTCGTGGCCTGGGCTGTATTGGTAGCTGATACCGTATTGGTGGCCTCGGCGGTGCGGGTAACCGTCATCGTCCCGGTGGCCGTGACCGTGTTGGTGGCTTCAACCGTCCTGGTAGCCGTCGTAGTTCCGGTAGCTTCTACCGTCCCTGTAGCCGTCAGTGTAGCCGTGCCGGTTATGCCCTGGGTAGGTGTAGCCGACTCTTCCTGTCCCTGGGCTACTTGCGCGCTGAGTGCCGTCTGGTCGGCCTTGCTACCGGAGCTTCCCAGCCACATGGCTGTGGGGATAGCAGCGGCTGCCAATAGCATTATGGCTAGCACCCCAAACGATAACAGCTTTCCTCCTGGTAATAGCGACTTCAAGAAATTCATTGCTCATCTTCCTCCGTTTAGTTCGATATCGAAGCGTATTCGAGATTGATGAGCGCGCGCCCTCGCTCTTCAAACCGGGTATGCCGCGAGTAGCATTACCCGTCTAGTCCTCCCGTGCAGCCGTATCCCCTCTCTTCACCTGGGAACCGCTTCTAATTTCTAACTGCCGGGGGTGGTGTTCCAATAGCGATACAGGTCCGTTCGTGCTTTATGTGCCGGGGCCTGCCTTTGGTTGTTGCGCCCTGTGAAAGTATGGGTACGGGAAGTAGTTTTGTGAATAGGAAATCGGGTGGGGGTGGCCCGTAGCCCAAATCGCTGTTGGTAGTACTATATCCTGTTGCAAGTGCTGTGCCAGCCAGGGCATTTCTACAGTCGCTGCGCACGAAATGGCACGTAAAAAGGGCCTGGTTAGTATCAATCAGGCCCTTTTGCTGCGCCCTTAGAACGGTCCCGAGGACCTATGCACTAGGAACGAGGGCAACCCTCGGCGGGCGCGGGGACGATGTCACCATGGTCGCGGTGAGCGTCAACCGCCGATTCGTCCACCGTGATCTGCTCATATGGGTTGGTCGTAGAGCCAGTACGGTGGCAAATGGTCACCTTGCCTTCGCCTTCAGTGGTCTTGGTAGGCTTGGGTGTATTGGTAGCTTGAGCCGTGTTAGTAGCCTGTGCGGTGTTGGTGGCCTCTGCTGTATTGGTAGCCTTAGCTGTGTTAGTAGCCTGGGCAGTGTTGGTAGCGTGCGCTGTATGGCTGGCCTCCGCTGTGTTAGTGGCTTGAGCCGTATTGGTGGCGTGTGCGGTATTGGTGGCCTGAGCCGTGTTAGTAGCCTGTGACGTATTAGTTGCCTCGGCTGTGTTAGTAGCCTGTGAGGTATTGGTGGCCTGAGCCGTATTGGTAGCCTGGGCAGTGTTAGTTGCTTGGGCTGTGTTGGTCGCTTGTGAGGTATTGGTGGCTTTAGCCGTGTTGGTGGCGTTTACGGTATTAGTAGCCTGGGCAGTATTTGTAACCTGTGCGGTGTTGGTGGCCTTAGCCGTGTTGGTAGCCTGTGCAGTGTTGGTTGCCTTCACCGTGTTAGTAGCCTGTGCCGTATTGGTAACCTGAGGTGTGCGGGTGGTCTGGGCAGCGCCAGGGCAGCCACCGGCAGGTGCGGGGACTATGTCGCCGTGCTTGCGGTGAGCGTCAAGTGCGTTCTCGTCTACCGTGATCTCTACGTAAGGGTTCTTCTGCGAGTTGGTAACGTGGCAAATAGTAACCTTGCCCTTGCTCTTCGCTGTGGCGCTAGCCTGAGCCGTGTTGGTAGCACGCGCCGTATTGGTCGCCTGCGCAGTGTTCGTAGCTTTGGCCGTGTTAGTTGCCTGTGACGTACTAGTAGCCTGGGCAGTATTGGTTGCTTGTGAGGTATTGGTCGCATGGGCCGTGTTGGTGGCCTCGACGGTGCCGGTAGCCGTCATGGTCTGAGTGCCTGTGACTGTCTCAGTAGCCTCAACGGTGCGGGTAGAGGTAACGGTCTCGGTAGCCTCTACCGTTCGCGTGCTGGTGACTGTTTGGGTGGCTGTCAATGTAGCCGTACCCGTCATCCACGCGGTAGGTGTAGCCGACTCTTCCTGTCCCTGGGCTACTTGCGCGCTGAGGGCCGGGCGGTCCGCATCGCTACCAGAGCTTCCCAGCCACATGGCCGTGGGGATGGCCGCTGCCGCGAGCAGCATTAGGGCGAGTGCCCCGAACGATAACAGCTTTCCTCCTGTTAGAAGTGACTTCAAGAAATTCATTGCTCATCTTCCTCCTACTGGTTCGAAACTCGGACATTGTAAGATTGATGAGCGCGCGCCCTCGCTCTTCAAACCGGGTATGCCGCGAGTAGCATTACCCGTATGTCCTCCCGTGCAGCGGCGAATCGCCTGTTACCTGCTCCATCTCCATGTTTTATAGCTGCCGGGGATCGTGGTCCAAGAGCGATAGGGGCCAAATGGCGACGGACGTACCGTGCTATGTGTGGGTTACCGCGCCCCGAACCAGAATGGCTCGGGGGGAATTGGTTATCCGGTGGGGTAATCTGTAGCCCGGATCGCTTTCGGTAGTGCCACTTTTTTTGCAAGTCATGTGCCAGCTAGTGCATTTTCTATAGCCGATACGTACGAAATTGGCGGTAAAACGGCATGAAAAAGGGGCCTGGTCTACACCAGGCCCCTTCTTACTAAGGTTTCAACTGTTTAGTTGAGGTTGAACTCATCGTCGCGTGCCTTGCTTCTCCTCGCGAACAACCCTATCAGGAAGATCGCGGCAGATGCGCTCAGTACGGTACCCAGGACCAGCATCACTACTACCTGGCCGCTTATCGGTAGTTCCTTAGGCGGTAGCGGGGTAATGATGTATGGCGATATTGGTGTCGCTGTAGCTTCCAACGGCGAGACGGTTGATACCAACGTGGGGGTATTGCTCGGCAGCCTTGTAGGCGGCCCAGGCACCAGGGTAGCGGTAGACGTAGGCGTCCTGGTGGCGGTGTTCGTAGGCGTGCTGGTAGGTACGGTCGGCGTGGTGGGCGTAGGCGTGGGCGTCGTAGGCGTCTCGGTTGCCTCAGGTGTCTCAATAGTCTCAGTAGCCGTAGGTGTGGTAGGCGTAGGTGTGGGCGTATGCGTCCAGGTAGCCGTGGCCGGCGGCGGCGTTTGCGTGGTGGACGTAGGGCTAGGCGTGCTCGTCTCCGTCTGCGTGTAAGTAGCGGTTGGCGTGGTAGGCGTCGGGGTAGGCGTGTTCGTCTTAGTAGACGTAGACGTAGGCGTGGTAGGCGTAGGCGTCACCGTCTGGGTAGGCGTGCTCGTCTCGCTAGGGGTAGACGTAGGCGTGGTAGGCGTCGGGGTAGGCGTGTTCGTCTTGGTAGGGGTAGACGTGTTCGTGTAAGTAGACGTAGGCGTGGTAGGCGTCGGCGTCACCGTCTGGGTAGGCGTCTTGGTAGGATACTTGGTCTTGGTAGGTGTAGGCGTGCTCGTCTCGCTAGGGGTAGGCG
>JALZHI010000191.1 GCA_030913985.1 Chloroflexota bacterium
CCTGAGCGCAGCGAAGGATCTCAAATGCTACTCTTATGATTATGCCGAACCTTCAGCCCCATAGCGGCACAGACCTAACAGCCTTCCTACTCACCTTCTTGAGATCCTTCGCTGCGCTCAGGATGACAGGGTGGGGGCTTGATTCATGTACGACCCGGCTACGGCATTCACGTATCCTATAGAGCAAGCCGCATCACGTTTCAGAGCTACGTCTCAGCCTCACTGGCCCTCGGTGTACTCCCACGTCCTCGTTTCGGGATTGTAGACCAGCAGGCCCCTGTAGGTCCAGCCGTCCTGCAAGTCCTGCACGCTGATACTGACCAGGGAGGTATCGCCGTTTTCGTCAAACGTCCAATCGCCCAGTATATGTGGCTCCGGCAGGTCTGCTGAGGAAGTAACGGCCACTGCGGCACGAATCGCTTCGCGGTCCTTCCTGCCGGCCTGCTCTATAGCGTGCAGGGCCACCCTGGCGGCTTCGTAGCCGAAGGGAGCGAAGTCTTCGTTGTTGTCATTGGGGTAGCGCGACTTGTAGCGGCGGTACCAGTCCGCGCCGGGACCGCTCAGTTGTGACGCGGACAGTCCAGGCGCGGTAGAGTAAACCTCACCGGCGGACTCGAACCCGCCCCCGGCATCCGTTATAAACTGGTTGTCTTGAATACCGTCAGCGCCCATGAACAGGCCGTCGTAACCGATTTCTCGCAGGTCCCGCAGCACGATACCGGCGTGATTATAAGAATAGCCGCCAAAGTAAACAAGGTCGGGGTCCGCATCGAGTATGCGCTCGGCAAGCTGAGTGTAGTCACTCGCGCGCACGTCAATGCTCTCCGGCCCGCCCTTCACCTCCAGCCCCGCCTCGCGGGCGGCCTGGGCCACGATAGTCGCTATGCCTTTGCCGTATAACTCGGTGTCGTCCAGCACGTAGACGGACTCCACGCCTCGCTGCTGGGCGAAGGCCACGGCTGCCGAGCCTTGCAGGTCATCAGCGGGCACCACGCGGAAGTAGTTGCGCACGCCTAGCGGGTAATAGGTCCAGGGTTCGCCCGCATTGCCCGTGCCCGGCTTGGTGAGACCGGGGTAAGTGTTGCCGGGGCTAATCATCGCCATGTTCACGCGGTTCAGGATGGGGATGCTGATCTTGGCCGCGCCGCTGTTGTAGGTGCCGATATACACCATCGCGTCCGGGTCTTCCACGGCGCGGCGGGCGTTGGCGAGTTCCACCCCCGCATCCCAGTTGCCGCCAACCGTCGCCGCGCCGTTCAACGCGACAAGCTCCACCTGGAAGTTGCCCGCACGGTAGCCCGCATCCTCGAGCGCCATCTCAACGCCATGCACGATGCTGGCAAAATTGTTCATCGGCACGCTGGTATATATCCGCACCACGTTCGCATTCGAGGCTTGCCCAAAGCCCAGCCCCGGCGCGAACGCCACGAATATCACCAGCCCAATCACCGCCGCCAGGATGACCGGCACGACCACCTCCAGCGGACCTAAGTTGAACGACCTTTTTCGCATAGTGCTCCTGAATGGACGATGGACGATAGACGACGGACGATGGTAGGAGACGGAACCGCCAAGACGCCAAGGACGCGCCAAGACGATGATGGTTAGGTACTATCCCTCAACTCAAAACTCATAACTCATAACTCATAACTCGTCCATCGTCCCGTTGCAACCTCAAACCACTCCAATTACGTACATCTGACGGACGAGGTTACAGAAACCGACGGCGCGGCTTGCGCGCTATGCAATACTGGCAAATGAAGGTATACTATCTCCACTGCCGGTGCCGTCCCAGTATAAACGGGGGCCTGCTTCGCTCGCAAGAGCACAACGCGTAGAAAGAGGTTGTTCGGATTGGCTAAAGCACAGCGCACTAACCAAGCGGCTACCCAGGTGTGCCCAACGTGCGGTAAGTCGGTAGTGCCCGACGATGGATATTGCCCCAACTGCGGCGCTCCTATCGATTCAGCCGCCGCACAACCCGCGAGTGGGGGCGGCACCTCAGCCTCCCCTATAGTCTGCCCGGTCTGTAGCACCACCAACGCACCCGGCACCGAATATTGCTCCAACTGCGGCGCTGCGTTAGCGCAGGTGCTTGGCTCGGCGGTCGCGGTTCCAGGCGGTGACGGTGTCGCCACCGGCATCAAGTGCGGCGTCTGCGGGCATGACATCCCCCCAGGCGAGGACTACTGCCCCAACTGCGGCGCGCCCAGGAGCGCATCGGTCCAGCTTCCGGCCCCCGGTGCCACCGATGAGACGGCCCCAGGCCCCACTACCTGCCCCAATTGCGGCGCGAATCTGCGTCCCGGAGCAAAGTTCTGCCGCGAGTGCGGCACCCGCTTCGACTCCATCGCGACGGGACAAAAGAGTGAAGGCGGTCTGAACCAGCTAAAGCCGGGCCAGGTGCTCGCCGGGCGCTACAAGATACAGAAGGTTATCGGCGGTGGCGGTATGGGCGCTGTGTTCAAGGGCGTCGATATGAACCTCACCAGCCGCGCCGAGCCTGAGGGCCGCCAGGTGGCCGTCAAGGCGATACTCGACACCACCGACCCGGAACTGCTCGCCGCCGCCGTGGAAGAGCGCGAAATGCTCGTGCGCCTCGACCACCCTAACATCGTCCGCATCTACGACATCGTGAACGAGGGCGGCGTGCCGTACATCGTCATGGCCTTCGTCAAGGGCAAGGGCTGGAAGCAGCTTTACGATGAGAACGGCGGCCCACTGCCCGAAACCGAGGCGCTGCGCCTCATCCTCGGCATGCGGGGAGCATTCGAGTACCTCCACCGTCGCGTGCCCCCCGTCGTGTACCGCGACTTCAAGCCCGGTCAGGTTATCGAGGTAACGGACCCCAACGGCGAGAAGCGCCAGGTGCTCATCGACCTGGGCACCGCGATGGAGTATTTCCCCGGCCAGAAGCGGCAAGCCTGGGGCACCGTGGGCTTCGCCCCGCCCGAAATCGGCGGCATAGTCGAACAGCCCCCCACTATGGACCTGTTCGGCATCGTGAGCACCCTGGCCGCGCTGCTGGGGGTGGCCGTGGACCGGCAGCCTATATTAGCCCCGCCTCGACATGAGTGGGGTGTGTCGGAGGAGATTTACGACTTCGTGATGCGCGGGCGCGACCCAGACCCACGCGTGCGCTTCCAGACGGTCGAGGAGCTTTTCAACCAGCTAGAGGGCATCAACCGCTTCATCCAGGGCCAGGAGCGCGCCAGGGTGGTTGGCTCTCCCCAGGTGAGCGGCGGACAGGGCACTCGCACGCTCTCGCAGGTGCTGGTGCCGGTGCAAAGCACCATCATCACAGGCAAGCTGTTCAACCAGCAGGTAACGGGCAAGATTGGGGCGCTGCCCGTGCTCAGCGTTGCCGACCCCGCTCAGCAATTGCTACAACCCGCCCGCGACCTGATTGACGCCGGGCGCTACCTCGAAGCCCTCAGCCAGTTGGATGTCGTCTTGAGAGCGCACCCCGCCAGCATCGACGGCCACCTGCTCAGGGCCACCGCCCTCAACAACCTAGGACGCTCCGACGAAGCTAGAGCCGCCCTGGACCAGGCCAACCGGCTCGGCACTCCGGCTACCCGCTGGCGCACGCTGTTGGTGCAGGCCCAGGCAGCCGAGACCCAGAACGATTACGCCACAGCCGAGGCGCTTTTCCAGGAGCTTATCAGGCTGGTGCCGGGGGAGGTATTGCCCAAGCAAGCCCTGGCCGACCTCTACAGCGAGACCCACCGCTACGACGAGGCCGCCGAACTCTACAGCCGCGTGGTGGCCGCCGACCCCGCCAACGCCGACGCGGTCCTCGGCTGGGCGGACAGCTTGGTCGCGCTGAACAGGACCGATGTAGCAATTGGCGTGCTGGACGCTGTCAACGAGAACGCCCTGCGCTACGTGGACGCCCAGCTTCGCCTGGTGGAGTTGTACCTGGCACGCATCGACAGCTATCTGAACAGGAACCCCACTCGCCTCACCAACGCCAGCTTGAGCAGCCCCGACGTGCAGGGCATGTTGCGCGACCTGGACCTTGCAGGGCGTGCTATCGCCGCGCTCAACGACCGCACCGAGTCGCGCCACTTCTACCGCCTGCAAGCCGACTGGTGGTACGCGGCGTACCGGCTGTCAAAGGCGGCGCTGCTGCCCAAAGACATCCATTGGCCCGACAGCCGCCCCGACCACACCAACGCACCCGCCCAGGTCGGCCAGGACTGCCGCGCAGCCTATCGCCGTTACTTACAGCGCGCCCCCGACGCTCCCGACAGGGAGGAAGTCCTGGCCCGCATCTACTTTGACGTGCGAGAATGGCAGTGACGGATTTGGGGAATTGGGATTTCGGATTGCGGATTTGAAGTCGCATTATAGGTAGAATGCTGAAAAATAACAGATGAGTTGGGCCTGGGGATCCACCGGATTACAAACAAATCCGAAATCCGCATTCCTAATTCCGAAATGGAGGAACCCGTGGTTAGATTTCGCGTTACCCCGCATCCTTCTGAGGCGCAGGTGTTGCAGGGGCAGAACCTGGCCCGTACCATGTATAGCATTGGTGCCGAAGCGGGAGGAGCCGGGGCAGGCAGGCAGAGCGTGCCGGTGTTCCTCGGCGTGGTGATGGACCAGTCGGGGAGCATGGAGGGCAGCAAGCTGGAGTCGGCCAAGGACGCCCTGGTCAAGCTGCTGCGTGAGGTACCGGACACCGATAACGTGGTGGTGCACATCACCCTGTTCAGCGACTATGCTGAAGAGTTCATGCCACCGAAGACGGGCCGCGAAATCGAGCGTGAGATAGGCAGCCTCACCAGCCGCATACGCGGCATCAACGCGGGCGGCCAAACATCGCTCGGTTCGGGCTTGCGAATCGCGCTGGAGGCTTCCCGCCGCTACCCCGAGTACGAGCGCCGGGTGCTGATGATTACCGACGGCAAGCAGGAGGGGCCTGTACCCATCACCGACGCCTACCAGGCCGCAAACGAGCTTGCCTACGCCCGCATCCGCATCGACGCCTGGGGCGTGGGCAACGGCTGGGAGGCCGACGAATTGCGCACGATAGCGCACACCACCGGCGGCGAGGCGGAGGTAGTGCCCAACGCCCGCGACCTGGCCGACGCGGTGACCGAACTCTTCACCGACGTACAGAGCACCGTAGCCAGCAACGTACGCTTGGTGCTCAACACCCCCGTGGGCACCCGCATCCGTAGCGTGCGCCAGGTCTACCCCTCGGTGCAGGACCGGGCAGCCGAGCAGATGAACGAGCAGAAGTGGATAATCTCGATTGGCGCGCTGGGCAACGAGGAACCCAAGTTCGTGATAGAACTTGAGACCACCCCGCGCGGCAACAACATCCCCTTCCGCATCCTGGTGCCCACCGTGGTATACAACCTCGGCAGCGAGGAGCAGGTGGACGAGTTGGACCGCTCGTCGTGGTTCTTCGTGCGCTGGGTAGGCTCGCCCACCGAGATCAAGATGGACGCGCAACTGACCCGCTTCACCGGCGAGGAAGAGATAGCATCCCTGTCGCAAGAAGGCTTCGCACTGCTCGACATGGGTGCCGTAGACGAGGCCACCGCCAAGCTGAGCGCCGCCCTGCAAAAGGCTGTGCAGATCAACAGCCCGCAGGCGGTGGTGCTCAGCGCCGTGGTCAATCCACGCACCGGCAAGCTGGTCTCCACCAACGCCAGCGACGCGGTGAACAAGACCGGCAAGCTGCACACCGGCAAGACCGGCAAGATCATGGCGGGCACGGGCAAGCTGCCTACCCCGCAGAAGTAGGGAGTGACGCGTAACGCGTAACTTGCAGAGGGATGGAAGCGTACTAATTACGTGTTACGCGTTACGCGTTACGTGTTACGATTGAAAGGACTTTGATGAACAACAGCGGCAACCTGTCGGACATGGTCAGAGGATTGTGGCAAAGGGTGCAGGCCCACCCCACTCAGGCGGCTTTTGTGATCTTGCTGGCTACTGTGTTGCTTGCCCTCACCGGGCAGTCGTGGGTGTGGTTCGTGGGCGCTCTGCTGGTGCTGCTGGTGCTTTATCCGTCCCTGTTCAACATAGGAGGCGGGCGCACCTCAACCACGAACGTAGCCACGCATACGACCGCACCGGGGCCGGACCTCAACCGCTTGCAGGGCCGCTACCGGGAGCAGATGCAGCGCGCCCTCGCCGCGAGGCAAAACATCGAGGCTGCCATAGGTGGCGTCCAGGAGCCGGGCCAGCGCAAGGTGCTGATGGACTCTGTGGCTGCATTACCGGAGCTTACCAACACCATTTATGGTCTCGCGCTAAAGGCCCAGAGCGTTGACACGGCCCTCGGCGGCACGAACCCCATCGATAGGCTCACCGACGAGATAAAGCAGTTGGAAGCGCAAATCAAGGCCACCAACGACGACTTCCAGAAGAGCCAGTATTACGCGGCCCTCGACGGCAAGCTCCAGCAGATGCAGAACCTCACCGACACCACAGTAGCCATGCGCCGCTGGGACTCGCAAATCGAGAACGCCCTGAGCACGCTCGACACCCTGCTCTCACAGGTGTTGCGCATCAAGTCGTCCGAGGTGCTCTCCTACAACGGCGCGACCGACGAGCTATCCAACAGCCTCAAGCGCGAAGTCGATTCCCTCAAAGCCACCGCCGACGCAATGGACAACGTGTATGGCTGGAAGAGTTGAGGGCTGAAACGCAGTTCTGAAACGTGAAACGTGAAACGTGATGCGGCAAGTGTAACAGCGTCACGTGGATGCGACCCGGTTTGGCTTACAGGACCATCTTCCCCTCTGTCATCCTGAGCGCAGCGAAGGATCTCAAGAAGGTGAGTAGGGACTCTGTTGAAGAGAACGCACCAGGGTTGTGAAAGTTCAGCCTGGCAATAAGGCCACCATCTTAGATCCTTCGCTACGCTCAGGATGACAGGGGGGACAGAGTCCCCGCCCAGGAAGCTCGCTCAAATCCACAAACCAAATAGCACAAACCCCCATCACGTTTCACGTTTCACGTTTCAGAAAGAGGAGTAACATTGGCGACAATCACGGCAAACCCAGCTAGCGGCGCGGCGGCAAGCCCCAGGAGCGCGGCGGCCACCCAGGACCGGCGGGTAGCGCAACTCCGCTCGTGGATGCTCGCCCTGATGAGTGCTGCCCTGGCCTTCGGGGTGCTGGCCGGGCTGGTGTCCTGGCAGGCCAACCTCGCAACCTACAACGACTACCACACCATCGTGGACGAAGGCGCGGTCAGCGTGGACGCGGCCCTTCTTGCGCGCTCTTCGGCCCTGGACCACATGAGCGCCGCAGCCACGTTCCTGGAGACCACCGGGG
>JALZHI010000023.1 GCA_030913985.1 Chloroflexota bacterium
GCTACTCCGTTGGCGCTACGCTCCATGCGCATGCCTGTGCTTGCGACCGTAACCAAACCTGAGTGCCCATCCACCTCCAAGAAGACGACTGTATCGCTGCCTAATAGCCCCCATTTCGACTGGCGGCCGCTGCACAGCGCCCGCACTATCCTGAGAGTCGGTAAGGACTACAATGTCAGTTTGAGAAAAGTCCACCTCTCGGGCGTGCCCCGTGCCTGGTTGCGTACTACCCATTGCAAGTCTCCTTTCGGCTCTGTCTCAACTATACTCACCGATGTGCTCAGTAAAGTGGGTGCAGGTGTCTACCGCTGACAGGCGGATAGCCCGGTACATAACCAGGCTAGTTAGGAGTCAACAAGCTATGCCGCTTGTGACGGTTAGATTGTTATCAAGACCTACCTATGGAGGGAGCTGCACTCTGGCAGGCAGGGTAAGAGCACTGACGCAGCACAGCAGTCGCTCCATGCCAGTAATCAACTCACCGTGCCCGGTGGCATGGCAAAGAGCGCTGACCGTAGCTCCTGGCAGCCAGGAGAAGGCTATGCGAGCAGCGCTCATAGTCTTACTAGCACGCACTTGCGGGCTGTGCCTCCTAATGAGCCTCGTCCTCGTCTCGGAGGAAGGAAAGCCAGGCTTGCCGGTCATGTCAGGTCCTCACTATCGCTAATGCAACGTCATCTAGTCTCTGCGTCGCCACTGGTCAAACTCATTAAGTGAGTCCATATCAAGCTCCGCGTCCTGCCAGGCAGGGCATGCCTCCCGCAAGGGGCACCAGCGGCAGAATGGCCCCGGAGTGGGGTCATAAGGCCCATTCGACAGTGCCTCGATACAACACCGCAGGGCCTCTCGGTTCTCGATGATCTGGGCCTGGTCGTAATTAGCCACACTCGTCTTGAGGCTGATGAGATTGACTTGAGAGACCACAATGTTACGGACGAGCGGGTGCCTGCGGTAGCGCTGCCACGGCACGAGAAAGTACAGGTAGGAGGGGAGGTGAGCGGCCAGCACCCTGGGTGAGAGGACGCTGCCGTTGCCGTTTGTCTTGTAGTCCAGTATCTCCAGAGTGCCATCGCCATGCAGCTCGATGCGGTCGGCTCGGCACGTAAGGTGGACGTGCCGCCCTCCGATAGTTGAGGTGCAGGACAAGTCAGCCTCAACACCGAGCACCTTGCCCTTTGGTCGCAACTTGGGGTAAGCGTACTTCAGTATGTTGAATACAGTCGTCTCGAACTGTTCCTGGTCGTGCCCCTCACACTCCACTTCGGGCGGCACGCACGCCGTCACCAGGCACCGTAAGTAGTCCTCCCAGTCCTCGCTATCAGGCCCTACGGGGTCTTTGCCGGGCTTGGGGGTAGGTGCGAACAGCTTTGCCAGCACCGCGTGCGCCGCGTTACCCATCAGGAGGCCCTGGCTGTGCGCCGGCACCGACTCTGCTCCCGTGTGCGCGGCACCCGCGAGAGGGCCTTCGCTCGCATGACCGTTTGAGCTTTCCGATAGGGCGGGGTGCGGCAGTGGCATTGTTTTCTGCCCGTACTGCCCGTTCCACCTGTAGAGGCAGTTGAGCGCGATCTCCAATCTCGACGGCGACAGCCATAACGTACCTGCTGACCTATCCATGTCCATATCCTTCCGCACCCGCGTAGGGTGCCGCTTGTGCTCGCTGGCCCTGCTCATGCTCACGTGCCTGCTCATGCAGTTGCTCGTGGTCAGACGGCTGGCAGGCTGTGTGCTGCCTTGCACGAGGCACGGGTATCGGGGTAGCGAGCGACTGTACCAGTAACCGGACATGGTGGGGTATTTTCCTTGCACATTGTCGCAGGTGCGACGTGCAAAACCTTGACAGAAACTTTATACGGATGTATTGTTATAGCACGCACACAAGAGAATACTGCTTATAGGACATTTAGGAATGGCAATGCCTGCCTAACGGCCCCGTGAGCAGAGACTAATGCGGTTTTTGTGCAATGTAGTTGGTTTTGCTCACTGCCTATATTGCACCAAGAGCCGCATTTGTGCAAGTTTCCCACCTGTGCACAGTATATAGCACAAATAGTCCCGAAAAGGCAATACTTTTCCCCCATTTTGTGCCTATTTTATTTCCAGGTGCGGGAAATCCCGTATACTAAGCGCCGTAGAGACGACATCCCCTTCTATCAGCAACCAGATTTTACCTGCTGAACCAGGCGAATGACACAAGGTGCGGCGTGCGAACCGCACCAGGCTTGCTGAAGGAGAGAGTGCAACCGCGGAAGGGAAGTGGAAAACGGAAGGAAAGGAAGGGAGCAACACTGTGCGAGATAAACGACCGGACCAGGTGAAGGAGCGTAACAGTCAACTTGGCACTTTAATGCAGGAAGCGCGGCGGTATAAGGGACAGACGGTAAAGAGGTGTGCTGAGGAATACCTGGGGATCACGAGGCAGCGGTACGACTTGATGGAGGCGGGGGAGGCCAACATCGGTTGGGCGGAGTTCACGCTACTGATGGAGAGCCTGGGTATCACTGAGGAGTGGCTGCTGCCGCGCATGCGCGACAGAGGGCTGCTCTATGGTACGTCGTTTAGCCTGGCTGCTGATCATCTCCCAGCGGTGGAGGAGCGGCAACCTCAAGCAGGCACAACAGCAACTTCACCACCATCAGTAGCAGCAGATGCACCCGCACCTTCGGAGAGCGGTGAAGGCGTAGACCAACACCAAGAATACCTCGTGGACAGTCTGCGCACATCTGGGCCAACAGCAATCCAGACCCTCTCACCACCCACACCGATCTTTAGTGCTGACTCGATGTCCTTGCCTCGCGCGAACGGCTTTTGGTACAGCGTGCATGTGCTGAATGCTAAAGGCGCGGTGGTTTACAGGATTGACTGGCCGCTACCGGAGGACAGCACGAGACAGCGCCAGGTCGTCAGGGTACAGCCCAAGACTAGAGTAGCCGCGTCGGTATAGAGCCTGGTAATAAGTCGGAGCAGACCGAGTGGGGTATTTGCAGCAAAGATGTTGGGAGGGTTTGGATAAGTGGGATACAAGAGAGCACCCCAGCGGCACGTAGGGTGTTTCTACATGTCCACTTTGTTTCATAGGTAAATGAATGAGAATGGGCTAACAAGACAGCAGCCATACCCTGACGTGGTATGGCTGCTGTCTTTCATCAGAACTCGTTACTTAACTGCTCCAGGGTTTAGAGTCCTCATTATCGCTTCTCTCGCACCCACGCACGGACGGGCGAACTGCTGACGGGAGACTACTGCGCCGCTTTGGTCGATGACTAAACGTACGGCTTCCAAGTTCAATTTATCTGCTCTGAGAACTGCCTGCCATCTTTTCCTTGATCCAGCAGCACTGGATTGTTACGCATGAAATTTGTTATCAGGTAAGTCATAAGAGTGGCCCAGATACCCAAGCAAAGCGCAAGAGTGCTAGCTGCAGCGAACAAAGCGTCGGGAGCAAAGGTCGTTCGATACATGAGAAGCCCAAGCACAGACATAATCACAGTTACCGCGCCTCCCGCCTTCAGTGCGTTGGCCGTAGGCTGTTGAACTGCATCTATACTCCACTTAGAGGATGTACTCCGCTGGGGCTTAAAAAATAGCATTACACTGGCAACAGCTAAACCAGCCGCGGGTATGCTGATAAAGGCATCAGCCCAGTTGTGACCCGTATATCCGAACAACAATGGCACTGCCCGCAGCAGAAAAACGACTCCTGCCATGTAGATGCTATACAGCAGAATATACTTAGTTCTTACCCACTTGCTTGAACTATGTTGTTGGTTGTGCATCATCTCCCCTCTTGAGAGTGGCATTTCCGCTGGTAACTCACTTGAGACCTGTTATTCCGCCTTCGATAAAGTCGAACCAGTAGTTCATTAGTTCATTCCAGGGAACATGAACTACTATCGAACCGTATTGGGAGCCACCACTTACGATTACCTTATCGCTCGACTCTGTAATACATACCTTCTGGTCGGTTCTGCCACTTCGTATTTGTCGATCCACCATCTGCTCAATCGCATCAGCAAGAGAATCCAGATAATTGGCAATCGTCGTAGCAAAACCAACCACCGCCTCTCGTTTCCACTGAAAGTTTTGGTAAGCTACTGCACCAATAACAACACCAATTGCTCCAGACACCCAGACTCCAAGTGCTTTGAGCGCTTCCACAGCTCCGAACCCACCGAACCCGGTTAGAATAGCCTGGAAAATATTTGTGTAACCGTTGTAGCCTGAATCGACTATTGCAGCCCGGATGTCCTTAGCAATACCTCGCAACTTGCCTACCATAGCTAGTGCCTCTTGATGTGTATAGCACTCCGTGCACCCGGTAGGGTCTGTGTATCGCAGCGGGTTGTTTTGAACGTAACTGTAACGATTTAGAGCCTGAGCACTCTTAGGACCCCAAGGCACTTTGGCCTCGTCATGTTGTCGATCTAGCCAACTCAGCTGGAACCAAAAGCCCTTCTGTCCCGTGAATGCATTTTCTGAGTTCGTCTTGACCAGGAAGTCACGCACATTGAAGTTTACCGTCAATGGCCGCAGTGATGACTTCTCTCCCCAGCCCATTGGAACAATGGTGTCGGCTGAGACAAACCTCGCAAGACCAGGATCGTAATACCTGGCATGGTAGTACAGCAGCCCTGTGTCGTCTCTGTGCTGCCCTGTGTAATTCACCTTGGTGGCGCTGATACCGCCGGTGCGCACCTTGCCCCACGGGTCGAACTGCTGGCTGGAGACTACCGCCCCAATCTGGTTGGTGACGGTGCTGACGCTTCCCAGGTGGTCGGAGTGCAGGTACACCACAGTACTGGTGCCTGTCCCACCTCCTCCTACCTGTAGCACCCTGGCTCCGCGCGTCCCACCTGGCACACGACCCTTGTTGGTGACGTTCGCCACACGCTCTAGCGAGATACGGAGGGTTTGCGCGCTCCCTATGCCACCCCCAGTGATGGTGCTCTCATACCTGGCGTATTCGGCAGACTCACTGGGCGTGACTCCGTCTTCCCAATTGCCATTGTTGGAGTTGTCAGCGCCACCTTGATCTCCTCGACCACCTGCACGCTCTGAACTTCCATCGTTAGAGGTGCGCTTTAGTTCAAAGGCAGGCTCTGCTGGCGCTGACGAACTCTCGCAGAAGGGGCAGGGATTGCTGCCACCTACTTGTACGCTGACAGGATCAGAGGCTTGCCCGAAGCTTGCACCTGGTTTAGCCATGCGCCACTGGAAGGTGTAGGTGCCGCTGCCATTCAGGGGTGACGGGGCCGTCACGGTAAAGTTGAAGGTGTAACTCTGTCCCGGTGCGACATTGGCCCCGACGGTGACATAATCAGGTTCCCAGTCCTTGGTCTCTTCCGTCCACAGGGCGAAGCTCTCCCCCGCATTCCAAGTGGCAACCCCATTGTTGTACATGGTGATCGAGACGTTGTACACCCCACCAGGGTCCATAGTGGTGGGCACGCTCTGCGACACGAACTGTGCGTTGGGCACCTGTGTTGGTGTGGGAGTGGGTGTGTTGGTAGGAGTAGACGTGTTCGTGGGTGTGTTGGTGGGAGTGGGAGGGGTGGGCACAAACTCCCGCTGTGCCACTACTTGCCCGTTCAGTGTGTACAACGAGCGAGTGTTGCCGGAGGGTGCATCCTCTTCGTACAGCCCGCCGAAGTAGTAGGTGCTGGTGGTAACGCTGTTCTGGGTCACTGAACGGCTGGCACGCTCTCCGTCGGCATCGTAGGTGTAGCTCTCGGTCACACCACCCGACGTGATGCTCACCGGCAGGTTCTCCACGTTCCAGGAGAGGCTGCGTGCGGGGTCTCCGAAGGGTGTGGCGGGAGAGGAGGTCATGTTGCCGTTGGCGTCGTAAGCGAACTGTGTGCCTCCGTTGAGGCTGCGCAGCGCGTACGGCCCGCCGTTGGTGGTGGCCGAGAGGTTGTAGTTGTAGGTGGTGGGTGCCGACGTACCACCCTTGGTGAGGATGTTGCCCAGCTTGTCGTAGGTGTACGCCTGGCTCACCGTCGTGGTCGCACCGCTGTTGACGGTCCAGCCATTCAGCCGGTCCAGGTGGTCGTAAGTGAAGTGCTGGTTCTCACCTGTGGTGGTGCTGTTGAGGTCCTCTACGTTGCCCACGGCATCGTACCCGTAGGTGCGGCTGCTGATGCTGGTGGGGTTGGCTGCGGTACCCACCCGCAGCTTCCACAGGCGCTGAGTGAGCGACTGGTATTCGTAGCCCTGCACCAGGCCGTTGCCCAACGTAAAGCTGGTGGGCTGGGCCAACGCGTTGTACTGAGCGCCCGACGCGTAGCAGGTCGTGCCGCACACGCTCGTCTGCCGCCACATCGCGTCGTAGGTGTAGGCGACAGTCTCCCCGGAGGGATAGGTCATGTTGGTCATGCGGTCGCCGCTGTCGTAAGCCCACGTGAAGGTTCTCAGCGCCGCGGATAGTTGCCCTGTTCTGTAATCTACCTTCGCCTGCCTGCCACGTACATCGTAATTGAACCAGGCAGCCGCCACTTCATGACCATTAGCAGCATAGCGTGCCATAATGGTGCGCTGTCCTGCGTTGTAGTAACCCGCAACGCCGCCGTCGTACCAGTACTGAACGCGAGTGCTGTCGGAGTAGCGTTTCTGCCACAGGCGGTCCACTGAGTCGTAGTCGAACTCGATCCACTGCCCCTTGGCGTCGTTCTGCCGTTGCAACTGGCCGTTTGCATGGTACGCATACGACCAGTTACCCATAGAAGGGTCTGACATGGAGGTTTTGCGGCCCAGCGAGTCGTAGTTGACGGTGATGGACTTGCCGTTGGCATCCAGCACCGAGGTCAGCAGGTCCAGAGCGCTGTAGCCGTAGGTGGTAGTGGAGTAGGCGGTCGCGTCCGTCTCGTTGACGTAGTCGCCTACCTCTACGAGGCGGCCAAACACGTCCGAGTAGTGGGCCTTCTTGTGCCGCTTGGCGTCGATGCTCACCGTCTTGTGCTGGTTGCCCCTCACGCCGTAGGACATCTCGGTATAGGTACTGTCGGGGCTGGTCACCCTGGTGGCCCTTCCCAGTGCATCGTATTGGGTTGTGTTCCACAGCATTACGTTTGGATCGCTGCTCACAGGCTGGTAGCCCCAGAAGTTCGGTACGTACCTGGGCGTGGACTGCTTGACCACCTGGCTCAGCCCGTCGTACACCTTGTCTACGACCAACGATTGCTGGCCGCCGTCGATGCTTTCGCTGCGCGACTGTATCTGCCTGCCAATACCATCGTAGAAAAGCTGCGTGGGCAGCAAGGCCCAGTAGGTGCTGGTGTTCTCCCGCTTGTACACTCGGTACTCGAACGGCTTACCCGTAGCCGCGTCGTAGTTCCAGTAGGAAGCTTCGACCGTAGGGAGCGCATCAGTATCACCCGGATTTATGAGATCACCCGGCTTGATGAGCTTAGCCAAGCGACCGAACGCGTCATACCTGACGTAGGTGGTTTGCCCGTTGGGGTCGAGTACCGAAGTCATCAAGCCCATGCGCATGCCGTAGCTGTCGTAGTTCGCGGTCTCGGCAAGTGCCGCTACTGGCGGCGTTATCTTCACGGGTAAGGCCTTGAAAACGGAATCGTAGTCGGTAGTCGTAATGCGCGCAGTGTTGCTCCCACCTCCACCCGCCGCTCCATAGGAGGGGGTGGTATTCATGTTGGTTGTTTGACCGTAGCCGGTGTAGGTGGTTGTGGTCTTCTGGTTGCCGTAGAGATCGTAGGTGTACGATGTATCGGTGCTCAGGCCCGTGGCCGGGAAGCTGGTGCTAGGTGGCACGGTCAGGTTGTAATATTTCCGCACCAGGGTAAGCTCACCCTTGGTGAGTGTCTCCGGGCCGCCCAACGAGCCATCCCACCCATAAATGGTGTGTGCCAGGAAGGGGCCGGTTGTGCCACCCTGCCGCACCGTGTCTTTGCGCTTGCGGTCGAGGATGTAACTGGTGGCGGTATTCAGGGTCTTATAGCTGTGCTCTGTGGTGCGGTAAGCAACACCAGTTGCATCGTACTCGGTTGTAGATAGCAGGTTGCCAGTGTTGCCATCAAATGAGTAGGTGGTCCTATTGCTGATGGGCGTAGTGGTGCCTTCCCAGGTCTTTTCAATCGTCTCGCTCTCATTGGAGTAGGCGCGCCATAACCCTGTGAAGCGGTCGTCCGCATATGCGTCGGCTCCGTCGCTGAGGAAGTTGACAGAGAAGGTGTGCAGTACCTCCGAGAGCTTGTTGACTGCGCTGGCGAGACCCTGGTAGGTGATCGTCTGGTACTCGCGTCCCTTCAGGAACTCTCTGTTGCGCATCTGCTGGAAACAGGCATCGTTGGTGATGGCGTTGCCCGACGTGCTGGTGCTGGGAGCACAGCCTACGTCTCCCTGGTAGAAGAAGTGCTCTGTCTCGTTGTTGTTCGGGTTCCGCTCGACTACCTTGCCGTGACCGCGGAACTCGCTCTTGGCCTTGTGGATGAGATCGCCATTGACGCTGGTCGCAGGATAGAAGCGGTGGAACCAGACAGTTGCTGAGTTAGGGTACTGGTTAGGCCCGTGCCCTGCGTCCACGATGGCACCTATGGTGTTCATCGCCGGGTTGGTGTAGGTGTAGTTCCAGGGGTAGCTGTTGCCCCGTCCATCCCCCACCACCTTGCTGGTGACGCGCCTGTAGTTACGCAGCAACCCTATGTTGGTGGCAGCGCCAATGTTCTCATAATTGAAGGTGATCGTGCCACCCTGGCCGTTGTTCACGGCGGTGAGGCGGTTCCAGTCTCCTTTAGGATAGTAGCCGGTGCCGCGGTCGTTGTTGTCGTTGTCGTTGGTGCCATAGGCGAAGGTGATAAGCGGCAGGGCAGAAGGAGGGTTTACGGTCTCCCCGTCGCTGCCCACCTGCTGTATGCCTGTGAGGGTAATCTTGGGGTACCCCGCGTTGGCGGAGTAGGTGTTGTTGTAATTGTCAACGGAGTTGTCCGAGAGCAGGTTGCTGGCCGCGGGGCAGGGAGCAGCCATGCCGGCATAGCAGAGCCGGTACTCGCGCACCAATTCCCACGCAGCGGCTTGCTTGCTGTGTACCTTGACTACGTCGAGCCTGCGCTTCTCATAGGGAGCGGGCCCAAGCTGGTTGGAAGCGGCGTCCCACTGAGTGTCTACACTGCGTAAGGAAGAGACCAAACCCACCCGGTAGCGGTCTATTGAGCCTGAGACGTTGATGTTCTGGCCCCAGGTGATTTCGGTGGGCCACACAGTCCAGTCAACGGTGCCCTGTACGCCATCACACGCGCCCGCTCGCCAACCCGACTCGCGCGCGTAGCCGTAGTTGATGCGGTTGCCGTGGGTGTCTTCAACTCGAGTCAGATGCCACTTGTACGTTTCCATGAAGCTCTGGCCTGGGGCACAGCCACCAAATTCCTGGGTGACGAAACCCTGCCAGGCATCTTCTTCAAAGTCGTAACGCGTGCCGTCGGGGGTCCATACCTGCCATTTGTAGCGAGGTAAGGCAGTAGCACCGAAGTACCCTCCGCGAGTGGCGGTAGAGAGACCGTTCCCCTCGGCACGTACCCGGATGAACGATTCGTCGGTGCTCTTCCACTCCCAGTGCGTGGGGTTTGTGAGCGATGGAGTACCCACACGAGGAGCACCCCTCACCAGGTCAAATGACCGGCCATTGAATACGAGGGTGTAGTATCTAGAAGAAGTCCTGTCGCTGCCTCGCCTATTGAGAGCTATCGAGCCGGTGTCCAGGCTCCAGCCTTTACCCACCCAGCCCGCCTGTTGCTTCTCGCGCTCGCCACCAAGCCCATCTGAGGAGCCGCTGCTGTAGCTAAGGGAAACGGAGGGCTTTACGCCACCAGGACCTGCCGGTACCTCAATGGGATACTGGTAGGAGACCGCACCCGTGTAAAGGCTTACCTGCCAACCCTGGAGCGAAGGGATGTATGCCTCAGATGGAGAGGAGCCGTCACCCAGCTTGAAGTTGGAGAAATGGTTCACCTGGGCGGTAGCGGTGCGAGTGGCCGTGTCTACGTCCGTTGGAATGGGCACCCACTGCCCGCTGCCAGGAGCGCTCGCGTCGAACCAGAAGAAACTCAAGTCGCCTTCCGAGATGCCGAGAGCCTCTAGCTGCTGGGGAGTGTAGCTTGCCTCGATGGTGACGGGTGCCGAAAAATCATGTACCTCTGCGCCCGTGTCATCGGTGGCATTCAGGTAGAAAGGCTCGAAGCCCCACTTGCGCCCCGCCAGTTTCTCTCCTGTCTTGTCGCTTTCACCGGAACCGGGCTTGGGCTGCTGACCGTAGCGGAGGGTGAGTGCGCGGGTGGAAGCATTGGGGGGCAGAGTGACCTCTACACGACTGTCAGGGCTGCGAAGAGAAGCCGGGGACCCCGGTGCAAAACGAGCGGTATTCGGGGCCTGGTTGCGCTCTACTACGAGCGCACCACCCACACTGGTCAGGCTGGCCTTTGCGTTGGAGGCGCTAACCTCCGGGCGAAGCACGATAGCACCACCTGGTTGTGCTTGCACGAGCCGCAAAGTAGCTGTGCTGGTCAGAGCCTCATTGGCCCCCAGGCTTGCCTCCTGCCAACTGTAATTTCCGGCGCTGGGGTTACTTGCCCTTGTCACTCCCGCGGGTAGAGCAAGCTCTATAGAGACGTTATTCGCTGCATACTCGGAGTGATTCTCTACCACGATGGTGGCGGTGAATGTCTCACCCACGGATACTGTGCGAGGAGAAATCTTAGTCGTTGCGACCAGGTATGGTGCCGGCTGTTCGGGGCCAGAGAGGGGGACCACAGGTACGGGAGTAGCACTGGGCGGCGGGGGTAATTGTGGGGATGTTGCGGTGGCACCATCTAGACCGGCGGCGCTAGCTTGCTGCGCGCCTGTGCCATAGCCGGTGCCGTAGCTAAGGGGGATAAGTAGGACAGAGGCGACTACGGTAAAGGCTACAAAGAGACTTACGCGCCGATGCGCTCGCCTGGTGCTAAAGGGCCTCTCATAGCGGCGTCCCGCGCTTGGCGCGTTGTGTGACTTGAGTAAGTTTGAGAAACGATCTTGCAGACCTTGGAGACCACTGAACCGTCTGTTGTGTGCGAAAGATGCGAATACGATGTGCAAATGCAAAGCCGACGTGCCCTCATGGGTGCCACGCACCATCCCAGGTTCCTTCCTTGCTCTTCTTTCAAGCAATGTGGAGATGAGAGTGCAGATAAGGATCCGCAGCCCGTGCCTGGGTATTCAGTTGTAGTGTCAGCTGAAGCTGTACCACGGAGCAGGGTACGCTGGAGAAGACAGCAGAATACAACACGACCTCTAGCAAAGAGCGTAAGTTCTTCCTTCGCACGCGAAGAGCCAGTGTCCTAATAGGCTGAACACCAACTAGCTTCTGCAGCAATATACCATATGCTATATTGGTTGTCAATAGGTAAAGTACTTCTGTCCGTAACGCTTTAGTACTGTAGGGTCTCACAAAGAATGAGAATTGTAACATGAAGTTGGAGAATGAGAGAACGCAAAGATTGAGAATGCCCAATCGAGAGCCGTGCTGTCTCACAAAAGTGGAGAATTACCTACCAACGATCCGGGTGATGCGAAACTAGTAGAGCGGACTCAGCTCTATCAGTCGGTGATGTGGCACCGAGAAAACTATGGGACTCGCGTGTGGATCATCAACAGCTCGCGTGATGAGGAAGTAGGTCCCTTGTAGGCCGCATACCACCGACGGAGGGGTACCTGACGCCACACGCGACTATCACGACGCTCGACTTCATCGTTCCCCCGCGCGTGGAGGTTTATCTCTCTAAAGCCAGCACGTTCCATAGCCTGGAGATACCTGGGCAGTTGCACGTCAACATCAGAAAAGGCGACAAGCTGCACTACCTTAGCGCCCTCAGAAAGAACCGTGTGTATCCGCGTGAAGGATTCCTCAATTGAGCGGAAATAGTTGTTCAGTCCCGTGGCGCTACGGCTACCCATGCTGTAATACGCTTCCCCATTGCCATCTAGCTCTCCTGCTATCCAGAAGGGAGTAGGGGTCTCTCTGCGACCTTTGATTTGCCAGCGATGATAAAGCACGTGGACTTTGGGATAAGGGGGTGAAGTCACTACCAAGCTTGGTCTCTGTCTGATAGAACTCTCCCAACTTGCACTATCCAATTCAGCAGCAGGAACGTTGAGGCAGACAATAGACGGTTGTTCTTCTCCAGGCGTATTTGCCAAAGCTTCCCTTAACTCACCCAGTGCTGAGTAGTATTCGCGCAGCACACTTATAAACTTTTCCCGGAACGCGCTTGCTGTGGGAAAGTGTGTCGTACAATCGAGTGCCCACTGCCCCGTTCCCAATAGAGCGCAACGGGCTAGCTTCCTCAGAACCGGCTGTGGCAGCTTCTCGATCTCCCAGAGTACAAACTCTATGGTTTTCCTTATCGGCCAGGGCAGCCCTTTTTGGTACCCTCTTTCGGCCCATTCTAGGTGTCGGCGAGCTGGCAAGTGCAAGTTCAAGCGAGGCTGTATCTCCAGAAGCCACGCATCAATTTGGTTGCACTCCGCATTGGTAAGTGGCGTCGTCTTAGCTTCTGCTATAAAGCGGGCGAGCGGGCTTATATCGGAGCCTATTGCATGGCGACCGCTTACGGCAGCCTCGACCAGAGTAGTGCCGCTGCCCATGAAGGGGTCAAGTACCACATCACCTGGGTTACTGAAAGTACGGATCGCTAGGCGTGCAAACTCAGGTGAGAAACGGGCTGGATACTTGTAGAAGGTATGCGTTAGACCTTGAGGGGGGGATTTGCTAAGGACCGCGTTGAGAAGGGCGTCTGGTAACTCGATACTGTGTTCGCCAGTATGCTCGTCAGCCATCTTGTTCACTCCTGGGCAAAGCCGGAGCCATCTATAGGCACATGGCTCCGGCTTTGCCGTTTGGTGTCCAATACCAACGCGCGTAAAACCCGGCACTGGCGGGCTACGTCTTCACGCACAAAAAGTGCAGGGATGTTGCTATTGTAGCAGATAACTAGGTCTGTGTCAATACCTTAAATACAAATGTCAAGTACCTCCTGGCTATGAGCCTTCAACTTATCAACTATGTCCTGGCTAGACGATTTACTTATCAAGTGTCACCTGGCTAAGAAGGCCACGAAGGTATACTAGGCTACACAAGTACGGCAGAGCGTGAGAAGGCTTACGCTCTGCCGTACTTGTGCGAGAACGCGCCTCTCCTTAGCGCAGCTCCCAACGTCCCTTCTGAATTGCAGGGTGCCCCGCCCACAGAGGCTCATTGATTACGGACAGGTCGGAACCTTCAAGCTCCAAAGCCGACGGTACGTCAGGCTCCAGTGGCTGCCCACTCGCTGCGGCTCTACCATGTGCATCAAGCGCAGCCGCTACTCGGGCACTAGGAGGCCAGTACATGCCGCCATATTTAATACGTGGCAGCCGAAAACGTCCCAGGTCTTGGCGTACCTCCTCGGTTCTCTCCTGGAAGAAGTCTGCTAAATCTTTCTCGCTATAGAACCCGGTGACGGGTGTGCTCGCGGGCAACTCGAATTGCGGCTCCACATGCTGCTTTTCGATTTCTTCCGTGAGTGCATTGACTAACGTATGCTTAACGGCGGTACCCTTTAGCATTGCCATAAAACCAATAATACGTGCCGTCGTTCGTAATTGTCTTACTGGTTTGAGCACCTTCGGTTCCAGGCTACTGGCGCGTTCGTTGACCAGCCATTGCCAGTTTTCGGGTGCTTGCAACATCAACTGGTGTGTGCCTACATCAGTGGGAACGTCGCCATTGAGCCATGCTTCGTACACCAGATCGGGCAGATAGCCATCCACTTGGCGAGTTTCATCGCAGAAGACGAACAGACCCTGTGCTGGTGTGCGGACGATACTCGTACCATCGTGGAGGATTACCTCCATCTCAAGGATGTCGCAAAGCAGGTACAGTACCGACCCGAAGGCGTCCAAAACGGCTGAAGTCAGCCTATCTGAGGTGAGACCTGTCAACGTGAGGAGGCGTAATCCACACGCGAGTGCCCTCTCGACTGCTACCTTCGTGTAACCACTAGCTGATACGAAAACTCCGTGCTGCACCGGAATACCCACGTGCTGGAGTTTGCCTATGAAAGCGTCAATAGATTGAACACCAATTGGCTTTCTCTCGTTCTTACATTCCACCGCCACGCCCACCGCATAACCAGCTATCGTAGAGGTAAGTAGCACGTCGATCTCGCGCTTTGTCCCTACGTCGTGCAATCCCGGTAGCCTTGCTCGCTGCTGCACGGTAACGCCAGGATATTCGTGCATTGTTGCCACCAGTTCCTCTACTAGGCGGCCCTTCATGTCGCTGGTACTGTTGTCCTTGCGAGCACTCTTTCGGGACACCTTGTGCCTCCTCTGTCCTCCTACTTGCGGATATACGTCTCAGTATACCTCTGTCGTTCCCTTTTCTCTGAGACCAGGACTACCCAACTCTAGCCCGCCGGAGGTGTTATGCTCTTGTGAGCGTAGTCGTAACGAAAGCGAAAGTGAGTGATCGAATAGTTGGGTCCTATGCAGCAGGTAAAGTCACGCAGCATAGTATATTACCTAGCCCGCACAGATAGGCTGCCCCGTCGGAGTATCGTGGACTGAGTGCAAGCTAGATCATGTGGCCTCTCCTGAACTGGTAATAGATGGTACATCATCAACATCTAGGGAGCCTAGTGTTTGCATTACGGGTAGCACGAAGGGTGCTATAGCCTTGCTAACTTGCTCGACCTGCTTCTCGATGCTCATTCGGTTGCTCTCGCTTGCTTCATCTTCGTCACCTGCTTGCCGCTTCCTTGAATTTCTGTCCTGGACATCCTGGCGGATGAGAGCTAGTCCGACCAGCACCTGAGCAAACACGTAGCGTGCCTTCGTTAGCTCCGCAGTTTGGCTGCTCGACTTAAGCTCAGACAGCAGGTACACATTATCTGCATTGACCAAGAACTTGTATATGTCCGGCACGGCTGTAGCTTTGCCACCCTCCGCAGAGATGCCTAAGTCCTTGATCCGCATAGCCGTGTACTGGTCAAACTTGGGGTCCTGTGCAGCCCATTCGTCTTCAGTGATGTATTCTATGAGCGGCAGAGAGATACCACCTGGAACGTCTTTGGATTCGCCTGCACCGTCCCCAGAGGGCTTACTTGTGTGAGCCTTGCCGTCTGGGTTAGGATTAGAGGTGCCTGGGGTAGCCGCATTCTTAACCGCGATTGCGAAGGGGTTCTCGAAGTCCTCTGAGAGCGTCTCGTCACTAATCACAGCCATGTACTCAAGTACGTCACCTTCCCAAGTATTGTCAGGTAATTGTATGCTAAGTGTAGCTGTGCCGTTCTCAAGTCTGAAGCTATGATTACTTTCTACTGGATTGCGAGCATCGCCTACCACCCGGTACAGGGTGAACTCGCCCCGATCAACGGCACGGGTAAAGTAATCGTCAACTACATCGGTTTCAAAGAGTATTCTACAACGTTGATTGATCGGGCAATCACGCAACAGTTTCTCCCCGTAGTTGTGGCCCTTGAACTTGAAGTATGTAGGCCGTTGCTTTCCCACAAACGGCTTCTCTTCAGTTCGTGCCCTGATGGACTTGAATGGCATTGAAATATGTGTGCCCGGCAACAGCAATGTTGCAAGGGTGGGTGTTTTCCTCAACAATGTTTCGAGTGTCTCCCTCAGAGGCTTGGAGTCTTCCAACTTGGACTCCATCTCTTCACGTATGCGCCGCTCTCTCAGCGCCTTCAGCCCGCTATGGTCTCTAAGTAGGTTTTCAAGTGCCTCCTCAATGTCGGCACGTAGCTCTCCTTGGCGCAGCCGGTCGCGACTGCCCATGAACAACTCTTCAACTGCCCTGTCGCCGAAGTTGCTACAGTCCACGAGGACAAGAATATCTTCGGCTATGAGATTGAGCTTCCCGGCATTCTTCCTTTTGAAGAAGTCGGTCGTGAAGTATCCATGCGTTTGCCCGTTAAGTGTGAAGATGATGCCTTCGTTCTTTCGGTACGTCTTTGCCTTACCACTCTTGAAAGCATACACTGTCGTCAGCATCTCATTGCCGGAGACGCTCATGATCCCACTCGTAGGAGTAAACTCAAGGTTGCTGTTCTCATCATGCAGGCGCACCGTGATGCCGGTAAGGTTGGTCTCGTAGCTGCCGGGTTTGCCACCATAGCCACGGCACTCATAACACCGTATTGGAAGAGCCACTTTTGGAAGGAGCAAATCCAGTCTACCGAGTAAGCCATCGCTCCTGAGTATGTTGGAGCTAAAGCCCCTAGAGTCGTATTCGTACAGTTTGATAAGCGTCCCCCACTCTGTTTCCCGCTTATAAGGCTCCTCACCATCGGGGAAGAGAGGCATGCTTGCAGCAGAGAAGCGCAGTACACCACCCTTCCTTGGGGTCCTCGCAGCACCTAGAGGAGCTAGATAACTGAACACGGAGGTACGCCGGCCACCAGCAGGGTCTTCGCGTCGTACTATTGTGAAGGACCACAGCCCATCAGATGGCTTGGCCTTTGGCCCCAGTAGTTGAGGGTGACGCCTCGTAATTATAAGTTGTATGTTGTGTTTTCCACAGAAGGGAAGCGCACCCGTGCTGCCCATATTGAACTTACCTTGAACGAAATGCACACGCTGCTTGTTCGACTTGCCAGGTTCCGGTAGCGAGAGCAGGGTTTCGGGCATGCGATCCGGTGTTTGGCCTTCTCCAGCGTCCGCGATAGTGAAGCAGGGCCTACCAGTGCCTGGCTTCGCTCCCGTGGCAGCAAGTGTAATGCTCTTAGCGATCTCGGTCCTCTTTGAGTGAACCCACTCGCTTATCAAGCCAGCTCGAGCACTATTTGGGTTAACACCTTGCTCAAAGAAGCGGGCAACAGCCGCCTGAATGCTCTGTGGAGCTTCTGGCCCGTCAGGACGGATGCCGGCTCTCTGGCACGCGCTCATTAGCATCGCATCGACAGCGTTGACTGTTTTCTCAACAATCGCGGCATCAGAGCGACTCTGCTGGTTGTTGAAGGTACTGAAGTTATTTTCGTTATCACCGTAATACCGCCACAGCGCCGGGTTGTCCCAGTAACCGGCTTGGACCAGAAGTCTTATTACTTCGGCTTCGGTATCCGCCGCCATCAGCGCCAGGCATAAGCGCATAGTCTGCTCATTGTCGCTAATCGAATTTGGCACTCCGCTACGTCGCGGCTCCGACCGAGGCAAATTAACTGGCCGATCTACACGTGTGGTCGTCATCTGAGGTTCGCTCCCTTCGCTGGCTCTGTGCTCAATGATCTGGTCTGTGCTTGCAGTTGCGCGTCCCGCCTCACCATCAGCGGCCTGGACTCGATTGCCATTCTCCCTATGGATGTCGCGTGCTGATCCAGAATGTGCCTGATCTGGGCGCTTTTTCGTTCCGCCCGTACCAGGGCTATACTTGTGGTTCTGTTTCTTCTGCTTGCCTTTCACTGATCCACCCCTCCCTTGGCTAGTCATGATTAATTCTCCTCCGCTACAAGGTCTCAGGAACAACTAACGGCGTGTTGCGAAGATAGTTGCTGCCACCTGGAGTGACGGTATATGTGACCTTAACTCCATCCCGTACCCGCTCGACCAGCCCGAGGTCAGCCATGCGCGATATGGCACCTGAGCGTTGGGAAGATATAAAGGAGTCAGTGAGATTGTGGTTCGGCGGCACAAATCTATACAATTCAGCGTCTATGGAGTCTGGCGAGTTCGCACCTTGCTGTATGGCGTTCAGTAACACGCGATAGACAAAGTCCTCTGCTGGTACGTTGTCGGCGATGTGCCGGAGAAGGAACGCAGTTTCCGCCTCGCTGAACTTCTGTGTTGCTCTCTCCTGTTGCCCCTCCAGTACGGGATTCGGCAGTTTCGCAAACTGCCATCCTGCTTCTGTGAGTTGAAGGAGAGGGTCTTTTTTCTTGACGTAATTGATGAGCTTGAGACTGATGAGCAAACCTGATAGCTGGCCGTTGGTGTTCACATTTGCAACAAAGTGGTTGGCATATCTAGTAATACCTTTCTCCCCACCATCCGAGTCCTCTTTGGCAGTAGGGAAGGCTGTTGCCAATGCATCGTCACGGCCTACACTATGCCGCTCGTCAGAGTACCGTAGCATTTCACCCAAGATCAGTACTTCTTGCGCAATTTGTGAGGCTGCTTCACTCAATGGCACACCACTTGGTCGCTGCTTTATTAGATGTGCTAGTGCTCGGCAGTTAGCCTTCGCGGGTAAAAGCCTGTTGTACTGGCCGAACAACCAGCGATGCAATGGTATCTCCTGTCCTCGCACCCAAACGTCATCAGGTAAGGGTGCTGTGCGCAACTTAATGTCCTCTAAACCAATTAGTCCAAAAAGGGTGGGAACGGTAAACTGAGTGCTCTTCAACTCATCGGGAGTTGACTCCTGCATACGTGCTTCAGCCTTCGGTGCTGCTTTTCTAAGTTGCTCCCCTGACTGCCGCGCAGGTGTACCAGAAACCTCGGACCTAACCCTTGTCGTTTCCCGACCCTTTTGCTCCTTGCCATTGGCTGAAGGAGGTTCCTGTAAGGACGCAGTTGATCCACCAACGTCTCTCTCGCCTAGAACTAGTACTGCCTTATCGCTTAACTCGGTCTGCAAGATGATAAGGTTAGCGATAGCTGATGCGATAGCTTCGGCATAATCTGTGTATTGGCCGGTCTGCACAAGTCCATCAAGAGCCTGTTTGGTCTCCTGTGAGCATTTGAAGCAGATAATCATGGTCCCTCCTACGAGCACCTGAGACTATACTGTGGCGCTGACGTAATTCTCTGTAACCGGAACATTATACTGTCAAATGACGCTCTGGGGCACCGTGTCACGCACTCTACAGTATTCGATTGCTCCCAACAGTATATCAGCAGCATGATATACTGTCAAGACCTTCTCCAACAGTATGTCGAAAATGCCTGGGTTGATACATAACTTGAAGCTAACATCCGCAAGAGATGCGGTGTCCGCAGGGAAACTGCATGGCTTTGAAGCGCTACAGAAGAAGCGCAACGAACGAAGGGAACCAGAGGTTGACCACCCTATAGAGAACTGGCATAAACCCCAACAACTTGGAAAACGAATGCTAAGAATAGACCCCTCTATAGGGTTGCAGGGCGGATGTAAGTTGCGGCGCATAGGCTTGCGTAGGCAAGCCGCCCATCACCAATCTACTTCAGGCCATGTCAACACAGTATAGCAAAGCAACCCCACCTAGTATACAAGCTAAGTAAAGTGAGGTCCATACTTCAGATGAGTTGTAGTACGTAGTTAGAAGTCGTTCTGGTTTACTTCCCCATCATGCGGGTTCAACACGACAGCCTTGTAGGTGAAAGCCCCATCGGTGAGGACCACGTTCCAGGCTGGGTGGGAGGGTGTGTACTCGCGCGCGTACAAGTCATCACTGGCAAGCTGTACGTACATGTCCCTCAATTTGGTTGTCTGGTAGCCGTGCTCACGCGCCAGCTTCACAGCCTCATCGCTGTCGATGTAGGCATCAAAGTCTAGCGCCGTTGGGGTGAGTGCCTGGGCAGCGAAGAGGTTTCGGTAGAGGGCTGCGCTCACGTCGGCACGGTCCAGCTTGCCGTCCAGCACCCGGTACACCTTAACTTCCTTGTTCTTGGGAGACGCCACCCAGTACAACCACTGCCGTGATGTGCCGTCTCCATTAGTTAGGGGGTCGTAGTCCCTCCCGAACCCGCCACCCAGCACTTCGGGGTTGTAGTCAAAGGGATAGGTGTTTGTTTCGGCACGGTCCCACACCCGGAACAAGATGGCGTCGTCCGCCCATGCTCGTACCTCTGCGGCTATGCCTACCTGCTGGTAAGCTGTCTTTGCTGTTAGATACACTGGGACCGGGGTGGGCGTCAGAGTGGGTACAGGCGTCTGAGTTGGCACGGAGGCTTGGACAGCGGTCTGAGTGGCCCAGTAGCTCAGGGCTTGTGCCGTGCTGCTGGCGTAGGCTTGTGCCTGCTCGGTAGCTCGCACCTGGTCGCTGAAATAGCTGGAGCTTACCACATAGGTGATGAGCCACTTGCCATCGGCTTGCTTTCGCAGCGTCAAGCTATCAGCGTCAGCCCACCGTCCCCGCAGCACCCAGTCGAGTGAGAAGGTCCCTGTAGGGCAGTTGGCATTCCTACAATCGTAAACAACTGCCACGTCAGTCTGCGCCGTGGCCGCGTCCCCACTCCCACCAGTAAGCCTTAGTACACGACCCTGGCCCTTGACAGGAGCGCCAAAGCGCGTGGCCTTGTCCGCCAGCCACTGCGACGGCCCGCCGCCCATAGCCCAGAACCCTCTCGCGTCGTCTGTTAGCAGCGCGTCTATGGCCGCACCATCCTGATCTTCCCAGGCAACTATATAGGCATTGCTCGTGTCCATCGCCGTGATGCCTGGACCGCCACTGCGCCCCGTGCCTCGGTCACTGCCGCTGTTTGAGTCAGAGGTAGAACGAAAGCTTGTGGTATCGCCCCTCGAATCACAGGCTGTTAGCACCAGGCTAAGTAGCCCAAGCAGTGCGACTACTACGTGTAAGGGCAAACGGGATAGTTTGGCTCTGCGGCCTTGCGTCTGATTCACTACCTGCATTGAGATCATAAGTCTCCTCCTCCCCCACGTCCATGTGCTATTCGCCCCTCGCCCCTGGCATCTCCCCTCCGGTTCCTGCGCCCGTCGCACGGCGTCTCTGACGACTATTCGGCTCGTGTCCGTGCCACAATTCGTAATCTACATCTATAACCCTTCGCCTTGTGTTGAAAGGTGCAATGAAGTCTCACTTGCGTGTACTACAACAGGATAGGTCGTCCGCTACCAAAATCTGCCGTATAAACGACAAGAGTACGGAATTTATACCCCTAAAACAGGTCGGACGTCAAGGCCCTGGGCAATTAATATAGGGCATGCCGACCGAACCCACACCAGGAAGAGATACAAAAGGGGCCGCTGACAAGGACCCTGGCGGTGCCAGCGGCGGTAATACTGACGAACGTGGCACTCGCGCTGAGAGCAGCAGTATCGTTGGTACCCCGGCGGAGCATCAGGAAGTTGTCAGCGGCGACGCAAAGGGAAAAGACAGTGCGGGGCACCGCGGCACGAACACCACGGCTGGGCAGAGGAGCAGGCAGAGTGCCGGGGGGACAGACCCTGATGATCGCCAGCAACTTGTGGCGCTCGGCGCGCGGCTCCGCCAACTGAGACATGCCCGCGGCTACAAGAGCCAGTTAGCGTTCGTGCTGGAGGCGGGTCTGCCGCGCAGCTACTACGGCGACATCGAGCGCGGGCAGACAAATCCCACCATCTATACACTCCTCGCCATTGCCAAAGCGCTGCACGTCGAGTTGTCTGACTTATTTGCCCCATTGGGCCAAATCCCTCCCAGGTCGGACGCCCAGGAGCACGGCACCAGCGGCGCGAGTGGTACGGCGGTAACGACCTCTGCGCTTGAGGGTCAGCACCACGCTGGCTCCTTCGCGCTCGCACAGCCGATTGAGCCGTTCCCTTTTAGAGAAGCGCAACGACGCTTGCAACTCAAGCACATAAGGGCCGCTATTCAACGTTCACCCTCTTCTCGTCCGCAGGCGACTAGCTGGGCTAGCAGGGCTAACAAGGCTGACCGTGCTATTAGGGCGAGCACCCGCACCCTCGGTAAGACTGCTGAGGGTGCCGCCGAGACTGAGTCCATGCACTCGGACGGCACTCCTGGCGATTTTAAAGAGCGCAAGCCGAAGAGCCGAGGGCACAAAGGTGGCACGTTAGTGAGCACCGCGGCTGCGGCCAGGGCCTTCGGGGTCAACGTCCGTACTATAGAACGCTGGGTGGACGCGGGGAAGCTGCTACCGTGGGACTGGGTGGACGGTAGGCTCGTCGTCTTCAGGCGTGTGGAGATCGAGGCCATAGCGAAAGAGTACCAGAAGTATCTTGCGCTTCGCAGTCAATTGCAATCCGCTCAGAGCGCCGTAAAAGGCGGTGCAGATGCTCATGCGGTCATTCTGGCATCTAAGGCTCTGAAACGGCTGCTGAAGCGCTACAAGCGTAAGAGGAAACGGCGAGAAACTGGACGTTCTCAAGAGGACGAAGGAACTAACAAGTCCGGACTTGGCGCTCCTGAGCGTGAGTAGCATGTCATCTGATGCGACACCGGCCTACAAGGGCTATCGCTTACAAGCCCTCTATACCCTGTCCCGCATCCTTCGGCCAGCCATTAACTCTTCCCTGGTGTTCCAGCCGGAAGGACAGGAAGACTTGGCGTTGTGGCAACACAATGCGCTTGTCGAGGTGTGTCAGGTAAAAGCGTATAGCGACAATCTTGCCCTCTCGCACCTGTCTCCTGAGAAGCCGGACTCCTTCTTCTACAGGGTGCATAACCTGCTGAAGAACACACCCGCTCTAGAAGTCTCGCTGGTCAGCTTCGGTACGGTAGGCCCGGAGTTGCAACAGGCTCTCGGCAGCAGCGCGAAGGAGAGCAAGCGAGCAACAATCGCACGCAAACTCAGTGGTTACGGGCACATCTCAGAGAAGCAAGCAGTCGAGCTACTGACTCACATAGAGCTTGTCGCAGTTAGTGAGACGGCACTCACCGAGCATGTGTACGCAACGCTCGCGCTGAGTGCGGCGGGTACTCAGCCAGACCGTGCTTTCGAGTTGCTAAATCACTGGCTGTACGTCTGCGCGGAGGCCAAGTGCCAAATTACATACGGTGATGTCATTGACAGGCTAAACGCTGTAGGCCGCTTCGTGGCCGAGCGTGCGGCGCACCATGCCGAGTGGTTTACTACTATAGTACCTATCGACGACCACGACATTGAGGCTGCGGAGCATGACGAACTGTCCACCAGTTTCTATAGAGGCGTCTCGGCTCGCTACGACCACATCCTTGCCGAACTCGACGTGGTGCGCCCCGCGAGACTTGAGGAGATAGCGGCGAAACTGGAAACTAACAGGGTCGTGATAGTGCATGGCGCATCGGGCCAGGGGAAGACCACACTTGCCTACCGCTTCCTGCACAACTACTTCCCTCAGATGTGGCGCTTCCAGGTCAAGGCTGTCTCCAACCGCCAGCACGCACTGAGCGTAGCCGCGGCCCTGAGCGGTCAGGCCGACGCGATGGGTGTGCCTATCGTCGTCTACCTTGACGTAGCCCCCACCGACACTGACTGGCCCGAACTGGTAAAGCAACTGTCCGCTCACAGGAGCATACGGCTGCTCGTGACGGTGAGGGAAGAAGACTTGCGTCGGGCTAGCGTTTCCGATGCAGACTTCGAGCCGGCACTGATCCCGCTCTACTTCGACCAGAGTGAGGCCGAAGCCATCTACGCTTCGCTGGCGCAAAAGCAGGTGCCCACGCAGTTTCTCAGCTTCGAGGACGCATGGCGTACCTTCGCCGGTGAGGGGCCGCTACTTGAGTTCGTGTACCTAGTCACTCAGGGTGCTTTATTGCGCGAGCGCCTTTCACTACAAGTAACTCGCCTGCGGGAGATGGTACGCAAGGATGAGTTGGACAGCAGCGAACTGCAACTGCTCAGGCTGGTCGCGGTTGCCTCGGCTTACGAGGCGCGCCTTGAAGCACGCCCCCTGGTTGACAGTCTGGGCATAGCGGAACCACTACGGACGCTGGAATTACTGGAAGGGGAGTACCTGCTAAGACGTACTGCCGGGGGCACGCTTTTGGAGGGCCTGCACCCGATCAGGAGCGCGATACTCAGCGACCTCCTTACAGACCCGGTGTTTTCTTCGTGGGCGGAGAGTGCTAGCGCCTGCCTACCTTTCGTCAGTCCGCCCGATGTGGAAACTTTCCTCCTCTACTCATTCTCCCGACACAGGACAGAACTTGAGCCACTGTTAGCGGTACTCGCGGCATACCGACCAGCCCGTTGGGTAGCCATCGGCGGCGTGCTACGGGCGCTACTATGGCTGGGGATTGCCGAATACATCACGGCCAACGAGCAGCTCATTTGGGACGCCATCGAGAGTAAAGGCGAAGGGTGGTCTCTCATGCTCGACTACGACCTGTCCGATGCGGTACCGGGTAGTGGCAACTCTGCACTGAGTTTTTTCAGGAGCGCATTGCCTGCTGACAGAGTGGCCGAGATTGAGGGCTTTCGTGCGCGCCAGACCGATAAGGGTGCTGTGTTCGCCCGTGTGCGAGAGTGGCTCACCTTGCAAGCGCAGAGTATGAGGAGGCCCGAGACCGACGGTGATTGGCTGGCGGCTGCGGAAGCTGTGTTTTGGATTGGCCGCCTGGACATCGAGTGTGGGCTGCCAGCGCAACTTACAGAGGAAATGTTGGATGAGGCTGTTGAGAACCTGCCATTAGGTGTCTTGGCCGATCTGATACTGGGGTTGGAACAGGGCTATGGGCGAGTGTTCGGTAGTTGGCACGCGCGCTGTCGTAATAGGCTCATAGAACGCTACCGTGCGGCCACGCGCACCGTGCTCCTAGAAGACGACGGAAAGACTCTCACAGCACACTTTATTCTAGCCCCTGACGGCGTCCAGGATCAGCGGGAAGAAGGACCACGGGATGGTCACGCGGGGGCGGGTGAAGGCGGCGATACGCCGGAAGCAGCGGGAAGGTCTTCACATTTATACCGTCCCGTTGTGCAACTTTCGGCAAATCGGCTGCACAACGAAACAATACAGCGAATGGCCCTCCTGATTAGGTTAATCCCTGACCGGGATAGTTACGGTTGCCAGGGCTACGGTCACAGAGTATGGTCAGATGAGCTTACTCAGCCCAACGACAGCACGCACAAGGCGGGAATGACAAAGTCCACCTTTCCTCCTGAGTGGCTAACTTGGGTGAACGCCACTTTTCAGGGCTTGGCTATGCTATCGTACCGGCCAGCCACATGGGAGGAGCACGCACAGAACATCGTTGCTCGTAGGAAGCAGGTGGTTGGGACGCTCAAGGACCTTGGTAAGGCTCTTGCCGCATATTTCCGCAAGAAGTCCATTGTTGGTGCTCAATTCGACTTTATCGGAGCCAAAGGGCAGTCCTTACTTCCCCTTGATGAATGGAATGACTTCGCCGTGACGCTCCACAAGCCAGTGCTCTTGCCGCGTTCTGGCGTGGACGAATGGGGCGTGGTCCGAGAGCACCAGGCCCACGCAGTAGATGACGAGGGACGGCAACCCATAGCTGTTAGCAGAAAGGGACTGTTGATAGGGGAGTACAAGGCTTATCTCTCCGCCGTTAGCAAGTACATCAACGCTCTGGACACGTTCGCGGGCCAGGCACGACAGACCATGCAACTGAATCCCGTGCTTGGTAAAGGCTTAAGCACTCCCGAAAACAGAGCTAAAGTGCTTGAGGAAGCCGAGCGCATCAATATCAGCCCCAGGGCTGTACCTTTGTCCGTTGTAAACCTCACGGAAGCGGTGAAAATGCTCTTGGAGATGCAGGTACAGTTCCGAGGACTGTTGGGGCGGTTCCTCAGCGAGGCAGACCTGGATCGCCTAGACAACGAGGAAGCGCGTTTCCTGCGCAGTATGTGGAACACTTGGTATTTCTTCGCGTTCCAGCCGAAACGAGTGCTCACCTCAGCGTCAGTCCAATCTACTGATGAGGTGAACAAGACGGTCCGGCAGCTGCGGAAGGGTATTGAGCGTCGTTTGAAAAAGCTCTCCACCGACCAGATTAGTTTCACGCTGCTTCGCAGAGATGTACTCTGGCAGCGGGAATCCGCACTGTGGATATTGGTTGATGGCACTGACGCTGTTAGCGTCTACAACTGCCTTGAGTTGCTTGTGACAGCTCTGCGCGAGTCCTTACCTAAGTGGGAAGGGAACGAGTTGTCCCGTTATGTAATAGACTTGGAGTGGCCCTACGTGTGCATAGTGCCGCTCGTGCGGGGGAAGGCGCTTTCGACCGTTGCCTGGCGCATCTACACGCCCGTCTTGCTTGCAGAGGACAACAGCATGGTGGGGTTGAAGTGGTGGAACTATATTCCTGAACAGGTGCCGGAGCAGACTTGGGGGCAGCTTGGTTTCTCCCTGTGGACCGTACCTCAATTAGAGCCAGCGGCCAGTATGCTTCAGCACACGAACGCCCTATCAATCTTGGTTGCCCACATGCGCAACTTGAGTAAGTTGACAGGAGAGCTTGATGACGTGGGTGAGGCCCTTGCTCAGAGGTACTTATCGGGTGTTAGCGGACAGGTGAGTGAGTTGCTCCAGGGTGCTATCAATGCTGAACTGCAACTCATCGAGATGCTAAAAGGTATTCCTGTGAAGGAGCGCAACGACAGTGCCATGTTGCGCGCGGTAATAGAGGGCCTGGAACTATGGTATGAGGGCATTCTGCCCACGCCTGAGTTCGAGAGCGGAGCAACTCTGGCTGTGGCTGATTTTGTGGTCTGGGCAGGGAAGTTGGAAAAGACACGAGAATATGCCTTTCTCATCTATCTATGCTGGGCTTCGCATACTCTTTGGAATCAAGGTGTGCGGTCAACGCCTCAACAGACCCCAGGCTCTTAGGTGCAGTAGCGGCAGCCTTGCCAAATAACGGGAAACTGTAATTCGCGTTAACGCCTGCGTTCGCCCCACTTTCTGACGAGTACACAAAAATAAGCTGCGCACCTTGCCTTGACGAGCCTTACCCTTGACGTCTTTAGCCGTTCCCTGGACTCGTACCCTGGCCTCGTAATTGAAGTAGACCTGGTTGCCTTCCGTCTCGCCGCCCTTTTCCTTCTACTCTCTATACACCTCAAGTGTGACCACACCAGTCACCGTCGTTGCACCAGGGAGGTAAGTTGCGGCACCCCACGAACTTACTCCTTGTCAGTGCCTCCATAAAGGGGACCAACGCTAGAGCATTGCCCCTTCTTCAACTCTGAGATATGAGTGTATACTTTCGGTCATTTCAATGTAGAGTTTTTCTGTCGCTTCATATCGTTCGCTAAGATAAGCAACAAACTGTGTATGTACTTCTTCTCTTGGTGGAGGTTTGGATACCTCGGTTATGTAATTTTCGATACTTGTCGAGACACCTCCTAGCACGCGGGACAAGCTATGCACCTGTTGGAAGAGGAAGTGCGGCAACACTGCACGCGCCTCGTACATAAGCGTTTGCAGTTCGTCGTCCAGATGCTTAAGGATGTCCCTGTCTTGCTTCAATGAATCTAAGGACGCAGGGTCGTGTTCTTTACAAGCAGTCGTAACTCGCCTGACTTGGTTACGAATTCGATAAGTGACATTGATAGCCTTTTTTAGATAATCAGCCTGCTCATCATAGAGTGCCGCTTTCCTACGTGTCTGCTCCTGTATCGCCTGCTTATGAACCTCAAGTATCTTACCAACTCGTATCTCCAAAGCACGATCAAAGCCCTTTTGCATAACATACACGATAGCCGCGGTGATCATCCCTGCTCCGAGGAGACTTGCTAGGACTGAAGTTATCACCGTTTGCATGTCGATGTTCATACTATCTACGCTCCGGCACGGCAACTGACGCCGACAAGGAAAGCCCGTTCTGAAACTCGCGCCTAATAATATTCTGCTACGGTAATTGGCCTGAATGCCCCATGTGACATTGTTGTGAGTGGCTGTGTATCTCTTAGTATACCGACACTTCTCAACTGAAAGTAGCAGTGTGTGAAGAAGCTACGTATCTTCCCCGGCTGGTGCAACCATACAGGAGAAGGAGGCGCGCATGACATATTCATGGTGGGACAGAACCTATGCGATGGGCTTACAGCGCCGAAGGGGCACGAGTTTACTTGGGATGAATTAAGCCCCACGAGTTCATTTCCTGCCTTCAATGACATCACTCAACATATAGAACCATCGATAATTCTTCTTTAGCCTATTTTCAATTAGGGTTCCGGCGAGTTTGTCTGCTGCAATCTGCGCAACAGTTCCCACTACTGGTATTAGTTCCAGTGGTATTGTGACGTAGGAGACGATGTTTCGCCATTTCCCAATTTCCCTCTCGACCGAAAAGACTTCTTTCAGGGTACGTCTTGCGAACTCTCCATCGAATTCAGTTCGACCTTCTAAAGTCTCCATAACCAGTGCCCTCAAATCTTCAATTCGCTTATCCTTTAGTAGCTTTATCAAAGAACGTAAGTCTCTCACGGCAAATTCTGGAAATGCGACTTCAAAGAGCTTGTGCGTTGCCTTCGCTTGCTGGTCAACTAGAGGCGGGTGTTGCTGAGTAGCAAACTTATGTTTGTACAAAGGAAGATAGTCGGCCCAGTCATGAAAGCCAACACCAAGCACATTCGCGAGAACAATATTGCTGTTCACGTTGAGAAAGTAGGGCCTAATTAGATGCTGCACCATGTCACTGTAGTCACTGCTATCTCTTCCTTCGCTCTGTAAAAGTGTGATGAGGTTACGGACGGTGCCCAAGCTACCTCTAACGTTGTGATTACGAGCAAGTATCTCATACACCCGTACCTTATCTATATCAATCATGCGTTCTTCCCAAGTGTCCTCTCTAGACTCACGAATAGAGCTGAGAAGGTCTTCTAGCGCTCCATCAGTAAAATTGTTCCAAATGTGGATAGCCTCATCTATGGGATCAAGCCACTGAGCAAGGTTCTGCAAATCAGCTTCCACCATTTGCAGAATAAGGTCTCGATACTGGCTAAGAAGGGTGCGGAAATCGATTAACTCAACAAAACCCTCGTCATAAAGGTATGCTACCATCTCAGCTACCGTTACATACCAGGGATGAAAAAAACTACGCATCTGTTGGAAGGTATTTACATCAATAATGAGCTTATCGCTCAAGAGTAACGCAGCATAATCAGGAACGAGAGTGCTGTTGGAAATGCGCAAAGTAGTGGGTGGCATGTTATAGAAGGGCGACATCTTGTCTCGGTGCGTAAGAGGACGCCCCGTCATGTCAATAGTGTCCTCACCTATACCAAAGGAAGTAAGCATGATTCTCATAGTTTCTCCTCTTCATCTAGCATAGATATGCCGGACAGAGTGATACCTTCCTCTAGACTCTATCATATCACCAAAAAGCTCCTGAGCAAGCTCTATTGGTACTTTAGGTAAAATATGGTGTGACACAGAACACTGTCCAGGCCGCATGAGGATGCCGCGCATCGTGTGGCGGGGAAGATGGGGTACAAAGATCACCCAAAATTGGCTAGGAAAGGTGCAGGTACCTTGAACAGGTGACGCAAGACCTGCACGTCAGTTTGCAAGACAGTGAACCTCTGGTTGACGTTGCAGTGAGCCACTTACACGCCCGGACGCCACACATAGGGCACTTCAAGAGCAGGAAGTTCGCGAGTGGTAATGATACGAACCAGGGTGAACCACATGGTCAGCCATGTTCCGATGGCTGATTCCCAGCGCATGAGGATGATATAGTCCGACGAGTATAAAATACTGGTGAAGTGGAGGGCAGTCTTGTGGGGAATACTACCTACTCCTAAGTAACGAAAAAGGGACGGTCTTCTGGACCATCCATTTTCGCTCACACCATCGCTCTCAGACGAAGCGCGGGACAAATCATGCTGGCCTCACCATTCCTGTGTCCAGCTAGTAATACACAGAGGTAGTAAACTAGAATGCACATTATATCAGCCACGCGCGGAGATTAGAATGAGCCAGGACCCTGTCAGTAATCATCCACAGCAGCATTCCGATAGTCAGAAGGACGCAAGGCTACAAGTGATCTTGGCTGAAGTGAGTCACGAAGAAGCAAGTGTAACGAACTCCATTGGGGATATAAACCAAACGCTGACCTTGTATATAGCAGTCATGGCTTTTCTAACTCCGGTTGCTGCTGGTGTGCTTGCCTTTAACACCCTACCGGACACCACAGTAGCCTTGGTCTTGGGTTTGATCGCGTCGGTATCTGCAACCGCCACCTTGTTTACGTTGCTTCGGACCGTTAGGGCGCGAATTGACCATATTGGTGCAGAGCGAGCCTTATCCCGCTTGCGTAACTTCTTTCTAGCTAACTATCCTGACATCGCCCAGTATACGCATGGTGAGCATTTTGATGACTGGCCGACACCCTACACTCATAGGTGGGTAAGCCTAAACTTTTATGCTTGGTTGTTACTGCTTGTTGTGACTGGCGTTTTTGGAGGTCTGGCTAGTGTTGCGTTCCTCTTAGCGATCAACAGTCAGCTTCCCCTTTGGTTTGCAGGAGGTTTAGGACTTGTAGTTGCTTTGCTCATATCTGGCCTGTGCTATAGATGGCTTGACTCACGTCTAGAATATGCGCGAGTAAATGACAAACCTCGCTTCCCCAGACCCACACCCTGGAGATGATGCCAAGAACTCAAGATGTGCCAGAATCCTACCGTGCTACGGGGCAAAGAAGCGATAGAACTTGTCGTCCTCCAACGCCGGATACTCCGTTTTGCATACGCACGTTTCAGCGCAGGGACGTCGCTCTATTGCGAGGTCCGACAACCCACCTGCCCTAGCAGCGGCGTGGAGTGCACCGTGCGCCGCACTATAAACGTCAACGCCATCAGCCCAGGCCATGTGAGGATCATCCAGAATAATCCTTTTCAGGTATGGTCGTAATCTCAGTACCCCACCGATATGTCTCAGTACTAACATGTGCTCGGTGGTACCTTTGCGATAGTCTTTACTAAATTCCTCAAGGGTGGAGAAGTACCTTTTGGCAGGTAGTACCTTGTCCCAATATAGTGGGTTAGATTTGGTTGCCCACATTGAAGCCAACCAATCCTTCTGGAGTAATTGGAGATCGAGCACAAAGAGCACGGGACCATAAGAATTCACCCTGCCTACTTTCACACGCTCGTGAATATCATCATCATCGAGGAATAGGTCGTACCAGAGGCCGTACTTCACGTCCTTACTGTCACTGTCCTGCGCCGTTTGTGATAGACCTTTTTCGGCCAGCGTGCCTCGTGCCAAGAGACGGCCTTCGCGCAAGAATGTGCAAGACGTCACTACGGTGTTGGCATGATAAAGATCAGTTACCTTCTTCTTCCGAAGTATCTTATAAACCTCTTTGGCATTCAGTTCCATGACCACTACTCATTTCTAGCTTGGGCAAATGAAAATGACTGATGAAGTCTATTATACATCGTTCAACCTGAGAGACATGACAAAGAAGGGGCAATCTAAAAAGCTCTGGCGTGTGTCACGGTATAAAATCTCGGACTGTAAGGGCCATCAGGCTGACGCTGTGACACTCCACTCCCGGTCAATACGGCTCACATAGGCCGCATCAAGAGCTGCAAGCTGTCGGGCAACGAAGATACGGCCAGCGGGCTTAGCCGCCGATGGCGGCGACAAGCACATGTTGCTTGTCGCAATGACATGCCCAAGAGTTTAGTAAAGTCTAGCAAATCTTCAATGGCAGTTCAGCCCTTACCTCTAGATTGTACGCATAAGGATGGTGGTCGTACCTCTAGATACGACCACCATGCAACCTGTGATACGGCCCGTCGTATTACTTAATAGAGCGTGAACCTCCTGCAATCCGAAAGCCATTTTCGTGCGTCTCTTAAATAGGAGCTTAAATAACTAACGCCGGGCTTCCCGCTTCCGACACAAGAGGCCCGGCGTTAGTGCAGATTGCAGCCAGTAGCAGCCAGTTTTACAGTCCGACGTGCGAGGTCGGGACTGCGCTTGCCGTACTAAGCTACCTGAAAGGAGGTCGTAAATGGCATGAGCGGACTTGCGTACTGTTGATACCCATCCACACCGGCCATCATTTATTCTCTCTCACCGCCACATTTATGTACGTTACAACGTCAAGTTTTGTAACGTTACAGTCAAAACGTTCGTTGCGCGAACTAGATAGTACCAATCTATCATATACAACGCTCCTGTGTTACGTTCAACATAAGGTAACGGATTTGCGCAATATGATCGTTAAGGCATTCTCACTATGTGGTGAAGAGGAATCTCATAGCAATGTGACGAAGAGCGAGCTTACTGGTTGCGCCGCCGATGCCAGGTAAGCTCATGGAGAAAGCTATGGACCTCAACCACAACGATTCAGACCCGTCCGAGTTAGTGCAAGATGTGTTTGTTGCAATACTCACTCTCGTGATCGGTACATCCCTCTCAGCTAACTTGCCAGCGTTGATAGTGCTGCTGTGCGCAGTCGCAGCACTGTACGTTATACTTCGCGTTTTTCGGAGGAAAAAGAAGGGTCCCTCATCATGAACTTGCACTTATCCTCTGACAAGGCACCTCCCCGGCATGGCACATGGTGAGGTGAATGCAAAGTCGGCACGCAAGTCTGGCCGGTCGATACCTCCAAGACGCAAATATGGGTACTGAGGTGCACATTGAGTTGGCGCTTGAGCGGTCATTTAGGGTCGCATACGCCTTGAAGGGCAGTTCTAGGTCGAAGCGGAAGCGCGCTGTGGGGTGACTAGTGCCCGCGCTACGACCATATCGTCCGAACAATAGGTATCGGTTTCGATTAGACACTCTCCCATGCGCTCGCTCGGAGCGACAGGTAATGGCGCTCCTCGTGTTGTGATGCTACACGCTGTATGAGAGTATTACAGCAAGAGGGGCGCTCCTATAGTGATTGACAAAAAAGGAGTAACTATATGGCTCTTGAAACACTCGTTACCGCTACTGACCTCCAACATTGGGCCGACTTACAAGCGGCCCGGTACAAGCTGCCCCTCCTGCTGCGCCGGCTCATACATGCCACCGTCGAGGATATTGAGCGTATCGGCTTTCCGGCAGATGAAGGTGTGCAACTCGGTGGCTGGGATGGCGTGGTCAGTGTAGAGAAAGGTAACGCTTTTGTGCCAAGCGGCAACTCCGTTTGGGAACTCGGTGTCACCAGCAATATCAAGAGCAAGGCCGATGAGGACTACGAAAAGCGCGTAAAGGACCCTCTCGGCCTGGACCCAACTCTCACGACCTATACGTTCGTTACTCTGCGTCGCTGGGGTGGCAAAGATCGCTGGGTGAGGGAGCGCAGGAAAGAGGGAGTCTGGCGAGATGTAAGAGCTTACGACGCCGATGACCTCCAACAATGGCTAGAACTGGCTCCTGCTGTTCATGTATGGCTCTCTACGCTGACGGGTAAGCATGTGCACTCAGCGGAGGACATCACTAATGTCTGGACTGAGTGGTCTGAAGCAACTACCCCAGTGCTCAGCACGGAGCTACACACCCTTGGTCGAGAGGAGATCGTTGGCCGGGTGTATGAGTGGCTACGTGAGACGCCTTCAGTACTCAGCCTCAAGGCTGATACAAGGCGTGAGGCGGTGGCATTCTTCGCAGCCGCGCTTCAGCAACTACCTCCCGATCAACAATTGCCGTTCCTCTCCCGGACGGTAATCGCCGGGGATATTGCTACCTGGAACCATCTGTGCACATCGCAGCCCACTCTTATACTCGTACCTATGTTTGAGGTGGGAGACGCTGTTGTACGGGCGTCCAGGGTCGGCCACCATGTGCTGTTGCCGCTTGGCAGGGACGACAGCGCTTCTGCGGGGACACTGGAGTTGCCACGCCAGCATGTCGCTACGACGAGCGAAGCCTTGCGTGGCATGGGACTGCCCGAAGAGCGACTGACGCAGCTAGCGCCCTTGGCGCGCCGTAGCCTAATGGCCTTACGTCGCACACTGGCTCGAAATCCCGAAGCGCAACCAATTAGCTGGGCCAGGCCAGACGCAGCACGAGCCATACTGCCGGCTTTGCTCGCAGGCAAGTGGAGGGAGACCGTCGATGGGGACCGCAATGTGTTGGCAAGCCTCGCCAACACCACCTATGAGCAGGTGAGTGCTGATCTTTCCCGTTGGGCAAACGAGTCCGATCCACCAGTACGCAGGACGGGAGACACGTGGATGCTCGTTTCCCAAGAGGATGCTTGGTCACTACTCTCAAGATACCTAACACGTACTGACATGGAACGATTTGAAGCAGTTGTTCTAGAAGTGCTAGGTGAGATGAACCCAGCCTTAGAGTTGGAGCCGAAACATCGTGCGATGGCACAGGTGCTGGGTAAGAAGCTGACGCATTCTGGAACGCTTCGCGAGGGTCTGGCGAGTTCACTTGCCTTGCTTGGGGCACGCGGCGAGGCCATGCAAATAGGTGACAGCATGTCTTCTCAGGACCGCGCGAACCGGATTGTCCACAGATTGCTTGACAGAGCAAACACAGATTGGCACATCTGGGCTTCGGCTGCCTATCAGTTACCCCTAATCGCGGAAGCTGCACCGAGAGAGTATTTGCGCCAGGTGGAGGCGGGGTTAAGTGGCAAGGAACCGATTCTTGCGAATCTCTTCCAAGACAGTACAGGTGACTTATTCTCGCCAAGCTCACCTCACACAGGTCTGCTCTGGTCGCTGGAGGGTCTCGCATGGAACCCTGAATATCTCTCACGTGCTGCATTGTGCCTGGCAACCTTGGGGCGCATTGACCCAGGTGGCAAACTCGCTAACCGTCCTGGTAGAAGTCTGCGTATTATCTTCCAATTCTGGCATCCGGGCACGAGCGCTCCCATAGAAAAGCGGTTGGAGGTACTTGACCTATTGAGGGAGCGTGAACCGACAGTCGCCTGGGGCCTCATGAGAGACTTGCTTCCTAAGCGACACGGTCGTTTAGAAACTGCGCACAAACCGCGCTGGCGTGAATGGGTGCCAGAGCAGCAACCAGTCGTACCATCTGTGGACTTCTGGTCTGCCGAGAAGGAGCTTGTTAAGCGAATGCTCGCGGACGTTGGTGCTGATGGTCATAGATGGAAGGACTTGATCGAGCACCTGGATGATGTGCAAGGCGAACCACGTGAAGCGATTGTTACTCAATTGCTCGCTATGGACGCAAGCGCTTTCTCAGCAGCGGATAGACTGACTATGTGGGCCTCTCTGAGGGAACTCATCTCGCGCCACCGCAAATATCCCAACTCAGACTGGGCCATGCCAAGCGAGGTAGTGGATCGGTTCGTGGAGGTCTATCAGCACTTAGAGCCTGATAACCTAGTTGACAAATACAGCTGGCTCTTTACGCTCACGCCGAGGTTTATTGATGTTGTAGATCATGATTGGGAAGTGCGAAGCAGGGCCATTGTCCAGAGACGGGAAGAGTCGTTGAAGGCTCTGTATGAAGAAGGCGGTCTGGCTTTGTTGGTCGAGTTCAGCCAACGTGTAGCAGAACCTCATGAACTCGGTCGCCTCTTAGGACAGGGCGATTTGCTCTCAACTGAAGAGGATGCATTACTTGGTGAGCACCTCAGTTTAGATTTGACGGCTACTGCTCTTCTAGCTCATGGTTTCGTTTTCGGACGCTTTCTGGTTCAGGGTTGGGACTGGGTAGAGAACAAGGTCGTCAATTTAGCTACCCTGATGCCTGACCCAGAGAAGCAGGCCGCGTTTTTCATCAATTTGCCTTTTGAAGCACGCACATGGGACTTGCTGGAGGCTACAACACCAGTGGTGGGACAACTCTACTGGTCACGCATCCGCGCGAGGAGTATCGCCGCTGACGATTGGAGCAGAGCGGCAAGGAACCTACTCGACCATCGTCGCCCTCACGCAGTTCTTGATCTCGCCAGTCTCTATGTCAAGGAGGCGGAGGTGGAACTACCCACCGAACTGTTGGTCGAAGCGCTTGACCAGGTGATTAAGACGCCAGCGGAAACGAACGACGACTGGCAAACGCTCTACTACCATATGGGGGACTTCCTAGACTATCTGCAAGCTTCTGGTGACGTTGACCCCGGAACTATAGCATCACTGGAGCTTGCTCTCCTGCCACTCTTGGAGCATAGTGAGCGGGGGCCAAAGGTCTTGCATGAGAGCCTTGCCTCCAGCCCGGCGCTCTTCTTAGAAGCTCTCAGGCTGGCTTACAGGAGCGAAGGTCAAGAAGAACAAGAACTCAACGAATTAGAAAAGACCTACGCACGGCTTGCGTTTGACCTTCTGAGCACATGGCACAGGGTACCCGGCACTCAGGACGATGGGTCAATTGATCCTGAATCTCTAAGTGACTGGATTCGCCAGGTGCGTGAAGGTGCACAGACGAGCGGTCATAGGGAGGTCGCGGATGATGTAATTGGACAGGTACTATGTTTTGCACCCGAAGACGCAGATGGTAGCTGGCCTAGCAGAGCCGTAAGGGACGTTATAGAACTGGTGGGAACGGAGCAACTTCACTGGGGGTTCGTGGTCGGTGTGTTGAATCGTAGAGGGATGGTAAGTAGGGGACTTATCGAGGGGGGTGCACAGGAGCGTGAATTAGTGGCCCGGTACCAACGTTACGCGGAGATGATTAGAGATAGATGGCCCCGAACGGCCACGGCGTTGGATGACATAGCGGAGGATTATGCTTCCCAGGCTCACCGCGCTGACATATCAGCGGAGCTAGAAGAAGACATGTGGCACTAGCTTGTCGCATGAGAACTTATTTCTCTGTCTTCATCTATGAGTTGGGCAGCCAGTACGCCGCTCTTGACAAAGGGCGACAGGTCTTTCCTTATCTTTATCTTTGGCATCGTAATCAATAAGTACCGACGAGCAACCAACCGGCACTAGACTACTGTCCTGGTCATTGTCGCTGTTGGACTGTGCCTTAATGGGGGCGGCATGGGCAGGGATGAATTTAGCGGAGCTGGTCGGCAGCGGTTTATAACTCTCCAATGACGATCAGGACAGAATGATAGGTGCTCAGAACTCACCCCTGTCCCATTACGTTTCCCGCGTGACAGGCTCGTTCTCTTTGCACGAATGGTGTCAGCACCCTGTAGGTTCGTCAGTTGGAGCGGTCAACAAGATTTGTCGCCCTATTTGTCTGGTTCTGTTAGCTACACAACTGGTATCAACCGACTTCAAAGTGTTCTCATCACCTACTACGAAGTACTGCCGGCTTACACACCTACCATACCCTCCAGCCGAGGTGCCCCCTGGCGTGGGCCTCGTTGTTTCCCCAAAATACAGGCCAACTTCTGTGAATTGTAGCGTACCTTCAATTCTCCTGAATTCACCCGGTTCTAGAATGAAATTATCTAACTTCGCCCAATGCTTGGCCCGTGCTTTCCAGTCCTGCTCGCATGCATGAGGACCTACAGCGTGGATGCCCACCCACGGAGACACAGAAGCCACTTCTGCCTTATTTGTCAGTGTGTACACAGCAGTTACGTCTTGCCCAGGTGCAACTAACAATATACCGGCCACACCCGGAATTGTTGAAGAGGGAATAAGATTCAAGGGGCTAGCTACTGCGGTTCCTTCGGGTCCTGGTTCTTGAATAAAGAACATACGAAGGACAACTAGTAGCACGACTGCTGAAATAGGGATCACTATAAGCGCCCTACCAAGTGCGAGCAAGCATCCTGTACGACGTTTCCCCAGTTGTAGTCTCTTCGCGGTCTCCGTTGTTGCCATTAGTTCTCAACTCTCCCACTAAGAAACACGGTTGTTAAAGAGCTTCAACTGTTCTACTAAGGCAGGACATTTCTCGCCAGAATCTGTAAAATCAAGATCGCTGCCAGTAAGAAGAGGAAGCTGATATGCGCAATGAACCCGAATACTACCAACAATGCTCTGGATGTACTCATTGCCGGTAATTGAAAATACTTGTCCATCCACTCCCACAGATACACCCCGTAAAGCAGCATCGAGATCGTACCACTTGCAATGAATACCACGTTTGCTAGCTCAGTTATATTAATTCTATTAACGAAAATGTAGAATCCGAAAAGGGATATGGCTTGAAACTCGGTTATTGTAAATGCACGTAACGTAAACGCAATAGCCGTGATAACCAGTACTACCTGGATAAGTCCTGCATCTATCAAGAACGTCTGTTCTCCGATGCTGCCCTGCGACGCCACAGTCGGAGTCGGCAGAGATTGCCTGTCATGAGTTGATTTATCCTTACTCAATACATTGTTCCGTCGGCTTGTATCTTTACGAGTCTTGTCTCCGTTTTTCGTTCGTGTAGCCGATAGTATGGCATAGACCGCCGCAATGCCGAGGTAGATTAGAAGCGAGCGCCCTAATGGTACCTTCTCAACGTCCATCGGTTCTTTGGGGGAAGTGCTCACCTGTATTTCCGACCCTCGCCCTCAGTTAGCTAAAGTAAAGCAATTATACTAGAGGCTTCTTATGAGCACAATATATTGCCTAATTGTCCTGAACTGTTGTATCTCGTGGGCCTTGTGTAGTCATGTCCATCTCCCCTTTCTTGCCCGAAGAAGACAAAACGAACGACTTCACTTGGCAGGAAGTCACTGCAAAGAAGAAGAGCTACAGGCGCACTGCGGTACAAACCATTCGGGTGAGCAACAGGAGAAGCGGGCGATATAGGCTGGGATGCACACAGTTGAGTTTTCTCAACTTACATTGGAGAGTTCCCGTTGGTAGCAGGTTCTTGCTGCGATGCCAGAGCCAAACTCCCTGTACGACTTAGTCCATATTTATAGCAAACACGTAACGGAGAAGAAGATCAATGGAAAAAATGACTTGGCGACAACTTATGCTTACACTTTATGACTCTGCGACAACTTATGGTTAAAATGCGACCCTGGAGCAGTTGCTATCCGGCAAGAACTGAGCGTGGGGCACAGTGGGCATGCGACAACTTATGGTTGCAAGCTGCGACAAGTTATGGGTTAAGTCACATGACTCGAAGCATAAGTTGTCGCTTAATGACAACTTATGCTTGTTTTTGGCCTGCGACAACTTATGCTTACACGGAGTCGTGTGCGTGGGAGAGGGGCTGCGACAACTTATGCTCCCCCGGAGTCATCCCAGAATCCGAGCAAAACAACACCCATCGCGCGTTACTTACGCTAGTTCTTAGGTTTGTGCATACACGACGATCTCGTCCACATTCATAGCGCGCCCCGCAGCCCATACTCTCTTGAAAGTCGGTTCGTTAAGGGCGGCACGAACGGCCGCCAGATACCGGTCGTGCTCAGGCTTGTCCACCGGCAGGAGGATTGCGCCGGTCCCCTGTTCAATCAGCCCATCCAGAGCACCAAAGAACGTTGCAGCCCGCTCAGGCTGACCCACTTGCGCCCACAGGCACGCCAAGCCCATGAGGTCCAGTCCTATGACAAATTGGAAATCTAGCTCGTTGGCTGCTTCGAGTGAAGCCCTGTATAGCCTCAACGCGCCTTCATAGTCACCCTGGTACCGCGCAATATCTCCCTGGCAGTTGCTGGTGTTCGCGAAGATTATTCCTCTACCCGCAACAGCCGCCTCGTCCAATTCGAGGCTCTCCTGGCAGAACGCCGTCGCCTGGTTGTAGTCGCCCTGGCGTAGCGTTACGTGCCCCAGGTTTGAAAGCGCGAGTGCCTGGTGCCATCTATCTCCAAGCTCGTTAAACAGAGACAGGGTCTCCCGGAATAGTGTGTATGCTTCTTCGAGATCGCCCAGATGCATGGCGACTCCCGCGAGATTGCCGAGTGTGCGGGCCATTCCGGACCTGTCGCCAAGCTCACGCCGCAACGAGAGCGCCTCTTGGTACAGTTGCCTGGCCTGGCTGTGCTTTCCCGTGTACACCAGCATAACTGCCATGTGATGGAGCGTATCAGCAATGCTCTTGGGATCACCTTCTTCCCGTGCAAGTGCGAGACTCCTGTTCAGCCACCGGGTGGCGCGGTCATAGTCGCTTCGCCCTATCGCCAGCCAACTGGCCGCATTAAGCGCATCGATTAGCAGGGGCCGGGGAACAGGACACCCTTCCACCTTGAGTAAGGCCGCTTCCAGCCACCGTAGCCCCTCGTTGAAGTGTCCGCGTATGTACCAGAAACGGTTAAGCGCGCAGGCAATGCGGACCCCCCGCTCTATATCCCCACACTCCAACGCCCAGGTCAGCGCTGCCCGCAAGTTATCGTGCTCTCCTTCCAGTACATCCAGCCAGCGCTTCTGGTCGGCACCCACCAGATGGGGCTGGGCTGCGACGGTCAGCGCCAGGTAATAGTCGAGGAACCAGCCCTTGACCCTCTCGGCCTCTCCACTCTCCTCCAGGCGCTCTGCTGCGTATTCGCGTACCATCTCCAGCATCTTATAGCGTGGCTCAATCTCTTCAAGTGCTCCCACCTCTACTCCGACCTCGCGCTTGAGCAAACTCTTGTCGAGAAGAGACTGCAATCCCTCTAGCACGGAGATGGACAGGTCCGCCCTGGCGTTGCAGACAGACTCAACCGAGTTGAGTGTGTACGTGCCCGCGAACACGCCGAGCCTGGAGAAGAGTATGCGCTCGTCTTTGTTCAGCAGATCGTAGCTCCAGCCGATGGCGTTGCGTAAGGTGCGATGTCTCTCAGGCAAATCTCGCCCGCCCCCGGAGAGTAGTCGTAGTGAAGTGTGTCCCTCATTGGCCCTGAACCGTTGCACCAGCGCGGCTGGAGGCAGCAGTTTCACACGTGCCGCGACCAGTTCGATTGCCAGGGGCAGCCCATCTACGTAGGCACAGAGGGTCGCCACCGCTGCGGCGTTCTCTTCTGCCAGGTGGAAGGTGTGATCAATCGCTTGGGCGCGCTCCACGAAGAGGGCCACCGACGGGTATTTCAGTATGGCCTCCTTCGAATGCAACTCTTCCTTGTTGGGCCAGGACAGAGGAGGGATCTCGAACCGTCGCTCGCCGCGCACGTGCAGTGGCTCGCGGCTGGTCACGAGACAGGTGAGGCCGGGGCACTCCGATACAAGCTCAGAGAGGAGGGGAGCGGCCTCTAATACCTGCTCGAAGTTGTCCAGCACCAGGAGCACACGCCTGGTTTGCAGGTGCTTCTTGAGCACTTCCAATGGAGGCTCGGTGGTTTCTCTCAGCTCCAGGGCCTGCGTAACCGCGCTCACCACGAGCGCGTGGTCACTTACTGCGGACAGCCCTACAAAGAACACCCCGTCGGGAAATAGCCGTGCCTGCGTGGGACCGTCCGCCGCATCTCGCCCGGAAGGTGCAGCTTCTTCCAACTCTAGTTCCGAGCTATCCAAGCTATGGAGCACCTTCTCCGCCACCGCCATTGCAATGCGGGTCTTGCCAACCCCCGGAGAGCCGGTGAGGGTAAGGAGGCGCGCGCCGGCATGTAAGAGGTGCTCAATCTCCTCAACCTCCTGGGTGCGGCCAATGATCCGCGTTGGCTCCTGGCGCAGGTTAGTGGGAGTGGGAGTGGGAGTGGGAGTGGGAGCGCCTGCCGTACTTTCAGGGGCAGTCCCAGTCCGGGTCGCACCACTTGGCGGTAGAGCCTGCCCGTTGGCGTGCAGTTCGCGGGCCCATCTCAAAAAGGCCTCACGCTCGTCTGCTGCGACGCCCAGCCGGTCGGCCAGGAGAGCCACAAGCTGCCTCGACGGCCTGCGTTCGCCACTCTCGATCATGTGAATGGTGGACTTGGCACAGCCCACCAGGTCAGCCAGTTCTTCCTGGGTGAGGTCATGGGCCTTGCGCCGCCGCTTCAGCCACTGCCCGAACGATGCTGAGCCGTCCATCGAAGATAGCGACCTCCTGCCCCTCCTGCCGTACAGCCACTCCACAACACCATCTTACCGCGGGGCTACTAGAGTGAGACGCTCACTCGATGCGCTACTTCCCATCCCGGGGCGTCCGCCCTTTTGTGCGTTTTTTGTGGATTTATTGTGATGCCCATTATAGGGGAAGTCGGACTAAAGTGTAAGTGCCTGCCGTGCTGTCTTGCTTGTTGCCCAGCAATGTTCGCATTTGAACCAACAATATCACGAGTATCACGAGTATCACGAGTATCACGAGTATCACGAGTATCACACGTCTACCGGCACGGTTACAACGCTAACGGGGAGGGTTAGGCATGAACGTAGAGAGTGGCAGCCGCGAGCCTGACAACTCCCAGGTCTTCCTGGTGAGATTATGGCCCGGCGAGGTAGCAGGCTCAGGCGAGGCAGCGGCAGCGGCAGAGGCAGAGGGAGCGAGCATGGAAAGTGACGGAATGGGGATCCGGGGCAAGGTGACTCACCTGTTGAGCGGCAAGGCAAGTAGCTTCAGCGATGGAGATACCCTGGTGAGCTTGTTGGTAGACATGTTGCCCAAGGGCCACGACGCTGACAACTTGGAAGTAGAGAAAGGAGCAACACCATGAAGACAATCATTGCGATAAGTGGTCTCGCGAAAATTGGTATAGATAGTGAACGGCGCACGCGGCGCTCGCTCCGTTCGCTCCTCCTGGTGCTGCCGGCAATTGTGGTCCTGCTAGCATGCGCCAGCGGAGCAATTGGAGCAGTGAGCGCGCAAGGCGAAGAGTCGAGCCTTAGCCGTTCGATCCCTTCCAAGTCTTCCTCCGAAGCACCAGCAGCGGCTGGCGATGAGTACTGGGACGACAGATTTGGTGTGCTTGGCACCAACCGTACGGTCTCGGAGCTAGAGGTAAGTGGGAGCAACGTGTATGCGGGTGGTGTCTTCACCACGGCGGGTGGGGTGAGCGCCAACAACGTAGCCAGGTGGGACGGCATTCAATGGCACCCACTCGGCAGTGGAGTGAGTGGCAACCAAAACCTTAACGTCTATGCCATAGCGGTAGGCGGGAGCAACGTGTACGTGGGTGGCACCTTCAATATGGCGGGTGGGGTGAGCGCCAACAACATAGCCAGGTGGGACGGCTCCCAGTGGCACCCACTCGGTAGCGGGGTGAACGGGTCCGTCTTTGACGTAGCGGTAAGTGGGAGCGATGTATACGTGGTTGGCGACTTCACCACGGTGGGTCAGGTGAGCGCCAACCGAGTAGCCAGGTGGGACGGCTCCCAGTGGCACCCACTCGGCAGCGGGGTGGGTTCCTATGATTACTCCCGGGCCCTTGCGATAGCTCTAAGTGGGAGCAACGTGTACGTGGGTGGCGACTTTACTATGGCGGGTGGGGCGAGCGCCAAGGGAATCGCCAGGTGGGACGGCTCCCAGTGGCACCCACTCGGCAGCGGGGTGACTGGCAGCACGTACCCTGGCGTCTATGACATAGCGGTAAGCGGGGGCAATGTATATGTGGGTGGCAACTTCAGCCAAGCGGGCACTACCACCATCAACCGAGTAGCCAGGTGGGACGGCTCCCAGTGGCACCCACTCGGTAGCGGGGTGAGTGGCGGTGCGTTTCTTCCTACTGTCTTTGCGTTACAAGTAAGTGGGAGCAACGTGTACGTGGGTGGCAGCTTCAGCCGAGCGGACACTACCACCATCAACAACGTAGCCAGGTGGGACGGCTCCCAGTGGCACCCACTCGGTAGCGGGGTGAACGGGTCCGCCTTTGACGTAGCGGTAAATGCGACCGACGTATACGTGGGTGGCAGCTTCACGATGGCCGGCGGTAAGCCTTCCAATAACTTCGGGATCTACCACGATCTGCAGGGAGTTGGTGGCCCAACAGCAACCGCTCAAGCCACGGCCACCGCCGCCGCCACAGCACCCCCTAGTGGCTGCGGCATCGAGTTCTCGGACGTGCCCCCAGGCTCAACATTCCACCCCTTCGTCAGGTGCCTGGCCTGCCGCGACATCTTGGGTGGCTACCCTGACGGCACCTTCCGTCCCCAGAACCTCATTACCAGGGGACAGATAGCCAAGATAGTGTCCAATGCCGCAGGGTATACCGACGACGTGAGCGGCAAGCAGACCTATGCCGATGTGCCCTCTACTCAGCCCTTCCACGTCTGGATAGAGCGACTGTCCATGAGAGGTCACATGGGTGGGTACGCTTGTGGTGGTGCAGGTGAGACTTGCGACGGGCAGAGTCGGCCATACTTCCGCCCCGGCAACAACGCCACACGCGGGCAACTCTCCAAGATAGTGTCCAATGCGGCTGAGATTGAGGACACTCCCACAGGGCAGACGTTCGAAGACGTACCCCCTAGCAGCCCCTTCTACCTGCACATAGAGCGTCTGACAGGCAGGGGAGTGATGTCAGGCTACCCATGTGGGGGTGCGGGAGAGTCATGCGGTGGTGGCAACCGTCCATACTTCCGCCCTGGTGACAACGTGACAAGAGGGCAAGCCTCCAAGATAGTGGCTAACACTTTCTTCCCCAACTGCCAGACTGCTCGACCTTGAGCACCTATAACGGGGAGGGTTAGGCATGAACTTAGAGAGCGGCAGCCGAGAGCCTGACAACTCCCAGGTCTTCATGGTGAGGCTATGGACGGGTGCGGTGGCAGGCTCGGGCGAGGCAGAGGCAGAGGGGGCGAGCATGGAGAGCGACGGAATGCGGGTCCAGGGCAAGGTGACGCACTTGATGATCGGCGAAGCCCGCAGATTTGGCGATTTGCCCACCCTCGTGAACCTGCTGCTTAGGATGATGCCGCCCGCTCGTAACGATGAAGTAGAGAGTAGAGAGTAGTGAGTAGTGAGTAACAACAACCAAATCAGGAGCGTCCACCATAACCCCTATGTCATGCGGGCTTGAAACCCGTATGACGCAATAAGCACAAGACGAAAGTAGAAGGAGATTACAGCAATGTTAGGGAAATTAGCCATAACCAACTTTGGCGACAACTCGAACAGGCGTCATCGCGTCCTAACCTTCTCAGTGCTGGCAACCCTGGTGCTGGGAGCGACGCTCTCTGCCATGCCGATGGGCAACTCGCTAGCGCCGGCAGTCCCACAATCATCCGGCATTCCCGACCTGGGCAAGCTCCCCCTGCACTTCGAGCCTAACGTCGGACAGTCCGACCTCCAGGCACGCTTCATCACCCGCGTCCCAGGCGGCACCCTCTACTTCACTCCCTCTGAGGTGGTCCTCTCATTGCAGGCCGGTTCTGTGAACGACGCTGTTCAAGATAAGGGTAGTGACGCCCAGACTCTGCGTTCCGACGCTCAGCACTCAGCACCCAGCACTGGTCGCTCGTCCAGCGTGGTGCGTATGCAGTTTGTGGGCGCTAGCCCTGACGTCCGCATGGAGCGTGGTCCCTTCCTGCCAGGCAAGATCAACTACCTGATAGGCAACGACCCTTCCAAGTGGCACACCGACGTGCCTACCCACTCTGAGATTGCCTACATGGGGCTGTATCCAGGGATTGACCTGAGTTATGGTGGTGTGGATGGTCAACTGAAGGGGACTTACACGGTGGCGGCAGGTGTGGACCCCGCCCTCATCAGTTGGAGCTACATGGGAGCACAGGGGGTGAAGGTGGATGAGGTAGGCAACCTGCTCATCACCCTACCCAACGGCCCCAACGCTCAGTCTGACTCGGCTGCTCCCACCCCCGCCCGCGTGTTGACCGAGCAAGCGCCTGTCGCATGGCAAGAGATAGGGGGCCGGCGTGTGATGGTGCAGTCGTCTTACCTCCTGCGTCAGGATGGGAGCATTGGGTTCTCGTTGGGACAATACGACCCCACCCACCCTCTGACGATAGACCCTACCC